>DATHSY010000001.1:0-7267 GCA_035463715.1 Actinomycetota bacterium
CAAACCGTCCGGCAACTCGCGCCGGCGTCCGGGGCGCCCCTCGACGAGGTCCAGGACCGCGTCGACGGCCTCGGCCGGCGACGCCGCCCCCGCCCGGATGATCGCGAGCGAAACGATGCGGGACGCGATCGCACGAGACAGCCCCTCGAGACCCTCCACGGCGAGCGTCACACCGTCGGGCGGCTCGTCGAAGACGTCGTCCCATCGTTCGAACGCCTGCCGGTTGAGCTCGCGCGCATCCTCACGGAGCAACGCCGCGACGCGCGCGAGCGGCTCGCGCACCGAGCGCCCCGTCGCACGCTCCAGCGCGGGGATCGCGCGGAGGCGCAGTCGGTTGCGGAGGAACCGCGTGCTCCGGTTCGTCGGATCGAGGCGTGGGCGCAGGCGCAGGGCCCGGCAGAACGCCTCGACCTCGTCCCGCGACACGTCGATCAGCGGGCGGACGTAGGGACCCGTGGCCGGGTCGATGCCCTTGAACCCGTCCAGGCCCGAGCCGGTCAGCGCCGCCAGCAGCACGGTCTCGGCCTGGTCGTCCCGGGTGTGGCCGAACGCGATCCTCGCCGCATCGACGTCCCGCCGGACGTATGCGGCGGCTCGGAGGCGCTGCCCTCGCGCCCATGCCTCGACGGACGCGCCGCGCGGCGGCCGCTCCGAGGCGGCCACGAGCGTGAACGGCACGCCGAGCCGGTCGGACACCCTTCGGACGTAGCCGGCGTCGGCGGCCGAATCTGGCCGCAAGCCGTGGTCGAAATGGAAGACCTCGAGCCGGATCCGCAACAGCCGACGGAGCATGTGGAGCGCGTTCAGCAGGCAGATCGAGTCGGGACCGCCGGAGACGGCGACCAGCACCGTCTGGCCGGGCATGAACATCTCGTGTCGGCGGGCCGTCGCGGTGACGCGCTCGAGGACGCGGGCGACGGCCGGCGGGCGTCGGCTCAGGCGTGCCCCACCCTGGTGAGCCATCGGTCGGGCTCCGCGATCTCCTCGATCGTCGGGAGGTGCTCCTCGTCCGTCCAGACCCGGTTGAAGGCGTCCATGCCGGCGCGGTCGACGCACGTCCGCACGAACCGCTCGCCGACCTCGTACTGGGCGATCTTCGTGTCGAACCCGATCGCGCGCTGGAACGTCCTCTCGGACCCCGACGTCTGGCGACGCTCCTTGAGGACCCGCCTCATCCGCTCCACGTCGCGGACGCGGCCGGCGGCGACGACGTTCATCGTGTAGCTCGCGTGCCCCTCGAGCAGCGACATCAGCGCCTGCATCTGGTGGAACAGATCGCGCTGCTGCGGCGACATCAACAGGAGGAGCGCGTGCGGCCCGCGCCAGTCGATGCCGCCGTCCCGGACCTCGTCGATCGCGCGTCTGAGCTGCGCGATCAGCTCGCGCGTCTCCAGCTGGACCGAGTCGAGGTACGCGTCGATCAGGCGTGACAGGTAGCCGCGGAGCCACTCTGTCGCCCCGAACTGAACCCGGTGCGTCACCTCGTGGAGCGCGACCCACAGCCGGAAGTCGTGTCCGGGAAGGTGGAACCGGCGTTCCACGTCGGCGAGGTTCGGGCCGACGAAGTACAGGAGCCCATCGTCGTCGGGCGGCAGGAAGACGTCGTACTGGCCCAGCACCTTGCGCGAGACATAGCCGAGCAACACCCCGATCTGCGCGCCCAGCGCCTTGCGACGGAGCCCCGATCGCGACGGGTTCCTCGCGAGCACGCGCTGCGCCAGCGGTTCGAGGAGCCGCTGTAGCCCGGCGAGGTTGGCGTCGATCCAGTCGCCGCGCGACATCACCCATGCACGCGAGCGGAAGCCAGCGACCTTCATGCCCGTGAACTCGGAGATCAGCTCCTCGGCGTGCGGGACCACCTCGGCGACGTCCTCGCGGAGCTTCGCGCGGTCGACCGGTGCGACGGCGGGTCCGGGACCGGCGATCGCACGGCCGATGTCCGAGGCCGTCCCCCAGTCGATCAGCAGGGTCGCCTTGGCGCCCATCGACCAGTCGACCCTCGCCGCCTCCATGGGCGCGCGCCGAGCGGCGCTCAGCCCTCCGCCTTCTTGCGCGCGGCGATCATCGCGGCCCGGCGGGCCTGACCCTCGGCGACGCGGCGCGAGGTCCCCTTCTCGAGCAGCTCGGCCAGGACCCGGTCGAACGTCTCCTGATCGAGCGAGACGTCCGTGTGCTCGCGCGGCGCGGCCGTCGCCGTAGATGCGGCCGGAGTTGCGGCGGGAGCCGCCGGGGCGGGAGCCGACTCGGCAGGCGAGGTAGCCGGCTCGGGCTCCGCCACCGGAGTCGCGGCCGGAGCCGACGTCGTGGCCGACGCAGGTGCTGCGACCGCCGCCGGCGCGGACGAGGCTTCAGGAGCCGCCGCGACGATCGCGGAGGCGGCGACGGGCGCCGGCACGGTCACCGGCGTTCCGGTGATCTTCACGGCCCGCCTGGGCGCCTCGCGCCCGCGTTGCGACCTCGCAGCCGGGACGGACCTCGTTGCGCCTTCCTCGCGCTGGAACCGCGGGGCGTACCGGAGGTACGTGAGGACGATCGCGAGCGCGATCAGCACGCCGAGGATGAACCACAGCCACGCCGAGCCGTACACCCAACCACCGGTGTTGAGGGTGGGCGTGACGGTCGGATTGGGGCTGATCTGGGCGAGCGCGGGGGCCAGCACGCCGCGGATTCTAGCAACAGGGTTCGCGCCGACGACGACGATGCAAGGGCGGCGCAGGTTGGAGCCGGGGAGGGGACTTGAACCCCTGACCTGCGGTTTACGAAACCGCTGCTCTACCGACTGAGCTACCCCGGCGTTCGAACACGTACCGACGGAGCCAAGGCGCGCCGCGGTGCGCCGAGTCTATCAACGGGGAAGGCGCGCCCCCTATGATGCCCCGGTCATGACCCCACCGAGCGGCAACGGTCCCCCGATCCTGCCCGACGTCTCGCGCGTCATGGTCGCGACCGATCGTTCCGAGACGGCGGATCGCGCGGTCGAGTGGGCGGCCGACCTGGCGAACCGGTTCGGCGCCGAGCTGTTCGTCGTGCAGGTCATCGTCCCGTCGAGCCCGGCGTCGACCGAGCACGGCGCCGCCGAGCGCACGCGCGCCGATGCGGCGGCGGACGAGTTGCGCGGGTTCGCGTACGAGCGGGCCGGGGAGCGCTCACGGTCGCGCGTGGTGGTCGACGACGACCCCGCGACGGCGATCGTCCGCGCGGCGGAGGACGAGCGGGCCGACGTGCTGGTGGTGGGCAACGCCGGCATGTCCGGGCGTCGCGAGTTCCTGCTGGGCAACGTACCGAACCGGATCTCGCACAACGCGCGCTGCACCGTGGTCATCGTGAACACTTTCGCCGACGGCTCGGCCACCGCCGACGTCGTGCCCTCGACGCACGTCACGCGAGGGAGCGAGATCGCGGAGACGGAGCCGCACCTTGTCGCGCGGGGGACGCGGATCGGCGTCGTGATGGGCAAGTACGGCGTGAGGGCGCTGTTCGGACGCGACGACGAGGGCACCACCGGACGGCGCAGGCAGGCCAAGCAGCTCCGCGCCGCGCTCGAGGAGCTCGGCCCCACGTTCGCCAAGCTCGGGCAGGTGCTGTCGACCCGGCCCGACCTGCTGCCACCCGAGTTCATCGAGGAGCTCGCCACGCTCCAAGACAACGTCCCTCCGCTCACCGAGGAACAGGTCGTCCGCGTCATGGAGCAGGAGCTGGGCGTCCCCTGGGAGGACGTGTTCGAGTCGATCGACCCGACGCCGATGGCGGCCGGCACGATCGCCGAGGTCCACCGCGCGACACTGACCGACGGAGAGCGCGTCGTCGTGAAGGTGCAGCGCCCGACGGCTCGAGAGGAGATCGAACAGGACCTCGCGCTGCTCGAGGTCTTCGCCGAGAAGGTGTCGGCCCGCCCGGGGCTCAACCAGGTGATCGACATGGGGGCGGTGTTCGAGCACCTGTCGGCGTCGCTGCACCGGGAGCTGGACTTCCGTCAGGAGGCGTCGAACATCGAGCGGATGGCCGACGTGATCGCGGCGTACGACCGACTCGAGGTGCCGCGCGTGTATGGAGACCTCTCATCGTCGCGCCTGCTGGTGATGCAGGAGATCCAGGGCGTGCCGATCTCGCGTGCCCCCGAAGGCGTCGCGCGCAAGGAGGCGGCACGGCAGCTGCTCGAGTCGTACTACAAGCAGATCCTCATCGACGGGTTCTTCCATGCGGACCCGCACCCCGGGAACCTGATGTGGTGGAACGACCGGATCTACTTCCTGGACTTCGGGATGGTCGGCGAGGTCGATCCGGCCGTCCGCGAGCAGCTGATGCTCGTGCTGATGGCGTTCTGGCAGGAGGACGTCGATTTCCTCACGGACGTGACGCTGATCCTGGCGGGCGCGATCGACCGGACGGATCTCGACGTGAAGTCGTTCGCCGACGAGATAGGCGCGCTCGTGGCGAAGTACCGGACGGCCTCGCTGAAGGACATCCAGCTCGGCCCCGTCCTGCAGGAGATGAGCGAGGTCGCGCTGCGTCACCAGGTGCCGCTCCCCGCATCGCTCACGCTGACCGGGAAGGCGCTCGCGCAGATGCAGCTCGCCACGGCGCAGCTCGACCCAGAGCTCGACCCGTTCGACGTGGCCGGCAAGTTCCTGATGAGGACGGTGTTCCGCGGGATGGGCGCGAAGCTCGACCCGCAGACGCTCTTCTACCACTCGCAGCGGTTCAAGGTCCGGTTCCTGCGCGTGGTCGAATCGATCGAGCGGCTGATCGGCGCACGCCCCGGACAGAAGCTCGAGGTCAACTTCCGCGCCTCGTCGCTCGAGACGACGATCCGCCGGGCCGGGCGGCGGCTCGCGCTCGGTCTCACCGCGGGGGCGGCGGTGCTCGCGACGGGGCTCACGTTGCTATCCGAACGCGTCGCCGGGTGGGTTCCCACCTTGTTCGGCGTGACGGCGGGGGTGCTCATGCTCGGGCTCATCGTCGACCTGTTCCGGCGAAACACCTAATCGGCGCTGACGTCCCTTCCGGTCGCCGTGATCGGCGTCGTCTCGACCGGCCGCGGCTTCGCGTCGCCCTTGCGGATCGAGCGCAGGACCGCCTTCTCGATCACGAGGGCGAGGATCGCCATCACGATGCCGACGAGCCACCGCTCGATACGGCGGATGACATCACCGCGGTGGCGCATCGGTCAGGCCACCGACAGCGGCGCGAGCCGCAGGAACGCCGCCTCGAGGACGAGCCGGCTGTTCAGGTTGAGATCCTCGGCGAGTGCCGCGCGTGCCTCTTCGATGGCCGCGAGCTGTCGGGCGGCGCCACCAACGTCGGCGCCGTCGGGGTCGAGGTCGAGGTTGATCAGCGACGCGCGGTCGGCGCCCGACGCGGCCGCGATCCGGTCGCGAAGTATCGACGAGATCGCCAGCAGCACCCAGTCGACGTAGTCGCGCTCCGCGCGTCGCACCCGGCGGTCGTGGCGCAGCTGGAGGCGCCGGATCGCCCCGCGGTATGCGTCCTCGGGGCGACCACGCTCGTCGAGGAACGGCGCGAGGTCCTCCTCGAGCTCGCCCTTCAGGTGTTTGCGGTACTCGGCCGAAGCGTCGAGGACGGCGGCGGCCGCGTCGAGCGCGCCGGGCGCCCCCGTCGACGCACGAGCGATCGCGTCGAGCGCCACGGCCCGGAACGCGAGCCCGTCCTGGCGGATGGCCAGGCGACGGGCGCGCCCGAGGTTCCCGCCCGCGAGACGGGCCGCAAGGATCGCCCGCGACGGCGGCGCGCCCTCCGACTCGAGCGTCTGGACGACGAACGCCTCGGGCAGCGGTTGGAACGTCACGACGTGGCACCTCGACACGATCGTCTCCGGCAGCTCGTGCGGGCGCGCGGACAGCAAGACGAACACGGCGTCGGCGGGCGGTTCCTCGAGGACCTTCAGCATCGCGTCCGCCGCGGCGGGGTTCAGCCGGTCGGCCTCGCGGATCACGAACACCTTCCGTCCGGGCTCGGGCGCGGTGCGGTACGCGGGGTGCCAGATCTCGGACTTCACCGTGTCGACGTGGATGTCGCGGCCTTCGGGCTCCACGAGGAACTCGTTCGGGTGCTTGTCGTCGAGGGCGAGCCGGCAGGCACGGCACGTCCCGCATCCGAGGTCGGCGCAGAGCAGGGCGGCGACGAAGGCCCGCGCCGCGACGCTCTTTCCTCCGCCCTCCGGCCCGGCGAACAGGTACGCGTGGTGCGGCCGGTCGACGGCCTGTCGCAGGAACGCGACCGCACGGCCCTGTCCCGGCACGGCGTCGAGCACGATCGGCTCACCCATCGCCCCGCCCGTCCTCGCGCTCGCGCAGCACGCGCTCGAGCGCGTCGCGGACCCGCTCGTGCACGTTCTCGGGCACGTCATCGGCGTTGATGACGACGACCCGCTCCGGGTGCTCCTCCGCGATGCGGAGGTAGGCATCGGCCACCTTCGCGTGGAACTCGCCCGACTCCCTCTCGATGCGGTCCGGCTCCTCGAGCGAGCGCAGCAGGCCGGTCTCGGGCTCCAGATGCAACAGGATCACCAGGTCGGGGAACAGCCCCTGCGTCGCCCAGACGTTCAACGTCAGGACGTCTTGCTCGCCGAGGCCGCGCGCCCACCCCTGGTACGCAACGGACGAGTCGATGTAGCGGTCGCACATCACGACCTTGCCATCGGCCAACGCAGGACGGATGACCGTGGCGACGTGCTGAGCCCGGCTCGCCGAGAACAGCAGCGCCTCGGTCCGAGGTTCGATGTGGCCGGTCTCGTGGTCGAGGAGGATCGCCCGCAGCTTCTCGCCGACCGCGGTGCCGCCCGGCTCGCGCGTGATCAGGACCGGGACGCCACGCGACTCGAGCCACTCCTTGGCTAGGCGGATCTGCGTGCCCTTCCCCGCGCCCTCGACGCCCTCGAACACCACGAAGATCCCCTCGGTCGGCGGGCGCTTCAGCCGTGGGACGAGCGCGAGCGGCTTGGGCCGGCTGACCCGGAAGCGTCGCAGCCCCCGTCGCGTCACCTCCGTGGCCACGATCACGCCAAGGCCCGCCGCCCACAGCGCGATCCTGGTCCCCGACAGGTCCACCCGGTGGTCCCGGATGAAGAAGGAGTGTGTCCCGACCGTCCCGGCTAGCAGCGGGAACGCCGTGAGCGACAGGAACAGCCCCAGGCGGGCCACCACCGTGAGCGATCCGAACGTCCGGCCGCGGAACTCGTCGGCGACGTTCTCCTGGAGCAGCACGTAGCCGCTCACCCAGGTCGCGCCGCAGAAGAAGCCGAGCACAA
>DATHSY010000002.1:0-13070 GCA_035463715.1 Actinomycetota bacterium
CGAGCGACCCGCCGTTCCGCTCCGCGAGAGCCCGGACGACGTCGGTTCGATCGACCAGCGGGTGTGGGACCGCCGTGGCGAACACCGCGGCGTCGGCCGCGGCGAGCGCTTCGTCGATGCCGTCGAACGGCAACGCGAATCCACCGAGCCGCGCCGCGAGGTCTCGGGCCGCGTCGAGCCGTCTGGCCACGACGGCCACTCGGGCGCCGGCAGCTCGCAACGACCGCACTGCGCCGGCGGCAACCTTGCCGCTTCCTACGACCAGGACCTCTCGGCCATCGACGCCGTGGAGGACGGCCTCGATCGCCCGCGTGGCCGCATTTGGCAGCGAATCGGCGATCTTCGATAGGCCGGTGCCGTTCCGAGCCCGCTTCCCGCACTCGAGCGCCCACCGGAACAGCGCGTGCAGGTGCGGCCCAGCGGCGCCGAGCTCGGCGGCCTGCTTGTATGCCGCCCGGACCTGGCCCTGGATCTCCGACTCGCCGCGCACCATGGAGTCGAGACCCGCGGCGACCGCGAAGAGGTGGCGGATGGTCTCCTCGCCGATCAGGAACCCGCAGTGCTCGCGCACCCACCCCTCCGGCAGCGACTGCAGCTCCTCGAAGTACAGCCCGAGCTGGTCGAACGCCGCCTCTGGATCGCGGACCCATGCGTAGATCTCGGTGCGGTTGCACGTCGAAAGGAGGACCGTCTCCTGCACGTCGGGCGCCCGCAGGAGGCAGGGGAGTGCCTCGTCGAGCGCGCCCGGCGCCACCGCCGCCCGCTCGAGCTCTCCGAGCGGCGCGGTCCGGTACGTCACGGACAGCGCGACGATGTTCATCTCGTGTGCGCCCCCCGTCGGGCCGGCGAGCGCTCGCCGTCGGCGGAGGGCGCCAGCGCGGCGCCGTGGCCCAGGCCGTTCGGGTGCGGCTCCGGTGCCTCGGTCTGGAGCAACCGGTCGAAGGTGACCCGAAGCGCGTCGTGGAGCGCCTGCTGCGCATGGCACAGATACGGATACGCGGGGCAGGTCGCGATCATCGAGCACTGTGGCGGCGATGCCAGACAGTCGTTCAGCGCGAGTGGCCCCTCGACCGCCTCGATCACCTGCAGCAGCGTGATCGACTCCGGCGGGACGGCGAGCGCGATGCCGCCCCCCACACCTCGCCGCGTGGAGAGGATGCCCGCCCGGCCCAAGACCTGCACGATCTTGCCGAGGAACGTGGGCGAGATCCCCTGGATCGCTGCAACCTTTGCCGCGCTGATGTGTCTGGCGCGAGCGACCTCGAGCACGCAGCGGATCGCGTAGTCAGCCTCTCGCGTCAGCAGCACGGGAGCTCACTCCTCCCGCCCATCTCGGGCCTCCTCTACCTGCCGTCGCGAAGCGCGAGCAGTCGATCCTTCGCCGCCGCCCGCAGCTTGCGGTACGTCTCCTGATCCAGCAGTCCTTGTTCGTGTGCGACGTCGAGCGCGACGATCTCGTCGATCAGCAGCGACTCGTCCGCGTCGACCTCCGTCCTACCCGACGCCGCCGCCCCCCGGCGGCCGTTCCCGTTCTTCGTTCGAGCGTCCCGGTCGCCGTTCCGGGACCTCGGCGCCCGGGCGCTGCCGGGTGACCGTACGGACGCCCGCGCCGCGGCCCGGCGCACCGCTCGTGGGGCAGGTACGGGCACGCGGCGGGCACGCGTGAGCCACCACAGGGCACCGCCGCCGAACAACAACACCACGCCGAGGCCGATCGCGATCTTCGGGAGCATCGACGCGCCGCCGCCGGCGCCATCCGCGAGCGTCACGTCGATCCGATCTCCGACGGCAAGGTCGGACGCCGAATACACGCGGTACGTGATCCCTCCGTCCTGCGTCTGTCCGGCAGCCGTCAGACCGGTCGTCTCTATCTCGAGCGTCGTCGGGACGAGGATCGCGAAGTCGTCGGTCGGGATCGTCAGGGGAAACGACAGCAACGCCGGCGGCGGCGCGGTGTATCGGAGCGTCGCGTCCGACGTTCCAGGCTCGATCGGCAGCGTGTGCGCGAACTCGGTGCCGCGCACGGCCGTGCAGCATTCGGTGAACCGACCGAGGTACTGGAAGTCGGCCGCGCCGGTCACGAGTGGCAGCGTCAGTGTCGCGAACGCGTCGTCGATCGGCTCGGTCCCGACATACGCTGCGTCGCCGTCGTTCTGCACCGTCAGGCTGTGCTGGATCGCCAGCCGCCCGTCGGTCTCCTCGTCGAGCCACACCGTCCACGCCGCTAGCTTCAAGTCATCGGGTTCGGCCGTGGTCTCGTACACCTTCATCGGTAGGTCGGTCGTCTCGCCGTCCGCCGGCTGCAGCACCCTGCTCCGGTAGACGACTCCCGCGAAACGAACCGACACCTGGAAGGAACGTTCGGCCCCGGCCACCAGCGTGGAGAACGCGAACCGGCCGTTCCGATCGGTCGTGTCGCTGGTCGCCGGGGCCTCGACGCCGTCCTCGAAGGTGTGCAACGTCACCTCGATGTCGGGGACGGCGCCGCCGTTCGTCGCGTCGACGACGCGGCCCGTGATGGCGGTGTCCGCCGCACGTGCCGCGGTGGCCGACAACACGAGGCCGGTCGCCACCGCGAAGACGAAGATCAGGGCGGCTGCGCGGTAGCGGACCTTCCTCGCGTGCATCACGATCACCTCACCGTGGTGGGGGTCAACTCCATGCCGCAACGGCGGCAGAAGTGGTCGTCAGGTTCGTGCGTCGCTCCGCACCGACCGCACGCGACGTTCTCGAGGTCGTGCCGTCGCGCCGCGACGCGCTGCTCGATCTCGTCATCGGTGTCCGGTGCAACGGTCTCGGCTCCATCGGGATCGACGCTTGAAGCTGTGGCGCGCGCAGCTTCGTCCGTCTCGATCGCACGGAGGATCTCGGCGGCACGCGCGACCGCCACGGCGCGCATCCTGCTGTGGTCCTCTTCCGTCAGCTTCCCGGTCGCGAAGTCGGTATCCAGGTCCCGGATCTCCGCGAGCAGTCGCTGCTTCTCGCTCTCGAGGACCGATCCCTCGGTCTCGGTCTCCTCGACATCGGGGACCAGGAGCGGTCGCGCGAGCAGAAACGCGACGACGAGGAGCAGCAGGAACGCGCCGATGATGAATCCCACGTCAGTCCTCCCGGGATACCTCGTCTTCGATCGCCGATGCGTATCGGTCGTCGACCGTGGGCAGTGCGACCTCCTCGTCGGTCGGCCCACCACGCCACGACCGGACCGCGACCACGACGACCGCCAGGCCGAACAGGAGCGCCACGAAGGGCAGGATCCACGCGGTCAGGTTGAAACCCTCCTTCGTGGGCGCGGCTAAGACGACCTCGCCGTAATCGGCGACGAACGCCGCGAGCGTCGCGTTGATCGTCATCCCGCTCCGTAGCCTGCCCTCGGCCTCGTCGCGCATCGCGGCGGCCACCTCGCACACCATCGAGCGCTCGCACGCGTAAACCGTCAGGTTGCATCCGCACCGGCACATCAGCTGCTTCAACACGGAGTCGACCCGCGGGTTCCGTCCCTCCACGATCACCGCGTCCGACGGAAGCGGCTGCATCGACGGATCCGCCGCCATCGTGGGGGTCTGCGCCATCGCGTGATGAGCGTGGTCGTGTGGTGCGTCGATCTCGAGCACGATCGACCATCCCGCGACGAGCAGGACGGTCAGTGCGAGCCGCGGACCAAGCCTGTGCCTAGGCCGGGACGAGGACGCGTCGCGTCGCATCGGTCACCTCCTCGACCAGCGGGGGTTGGCGGCGCTGCGGCCAACCGACGACGAGGCCCCCGATCAGCATCACGATCGCGCCGACCCATATCCAGAAGACGCCCGGGTTGATCAGTACCGCGATGGACGCGACGCCCTCGGCCGGATCGGCCGACTCGAGGATCACGTAAAGGTCGGCGAGGGGAGTCGAACGGATGCCGACCTCCGTGGTCGGCTGATCCTGGTTGACGTAGAAGGCGCGCTCGGCGCGGAGGTCACCGAGCCGTTCGCCGGAATCCGCATCGGCGACGGAGAACGTGGCGATCATCGCGTCCTTCGCGGGAGTCTGCTCGCGCCGCAGATCCCGCAATGTGAGTTCGAACGCCCCGATGCGGACCTCGTCGCCTGGGTTCACGCCGCTCGCGCGTGCCTCCTGCTTGAAGGAGACATGGAGCGCGACACCCGTGAGGAGGATCACCACGCCGAGGTGGATCAGGTAACCGCCGTATCGACGAGGGTTCTTCGCGAAGAGCTTCGTGACGGCGACCGGCCAGGGCTCGTGCTTGCTGGTCCGACGGGCACGTGCACCGCGCGCGAACTCGAGGCCGATCGTTACGGCGACGAACACCGAGAACGAGACCACCACCGCGAGGCCGAGGCGGGAGCCGCGGAGGATGGCGAGCATGACCGCCATCGCCGCGATCCCGGCGGACATCGGGATCACGAAGTTCCGACGTACGTTCTTCAACGACGCCTTCCGCCACGCCAGCAGGGGACAGATGCCCGTCAACAGCAGCAACGCAACCGCCATCGGCGTGACGACTGCGTCGAAGAACGGCGGTCCGACCGAGACCTCGACGCCGCGGACGGCCTCGGCGACGAGTGGGAACACCGTGCCCCAGAAGACCGTGAACGCGATGCCGACCAGCAGGAGGTTGTTCAGCAGGAAGGACGACTCGCGGGACACGACGGAGTCGAGGCGGCCGGTGCCGCGGAGGTCCGGGAGCCGCCAGAAGATCAGCACCCCGCCGCCGACGATCGTTGCCGCGACCGCGACGAGCAGGTATCCACCGATGTTCGACTCGGCGAACGCGTGAACGGACTGGATCACGCCAGACCGAGTGAGGAACGTGCCGAAGATCGAGAGCGCGAACGTCGCGACGATCAGGAATACGTTCCAGACCTTCAGCATCCCGCGCTTCTCCTGGATCATCACGGAATGCAGATATGCGGTGCCGAAGAGCCAGGGCATCAGGCCGGCGTTCTCGACGGGATCCCATCCCCAGTAGCCGCCCCATCCCAGCTCGACGTACGCCCACCGCGCTCCGAACAGCAGACCGGTGCCGAGGAGAAGCCACGCCCATAGCGTCCACTTGCGGACCGTGACGATCCAGCGATCGCCGAGCTTGCCGGTCGCGAGTGCCGCGATCGCGAACGCGAACGGGACCGTGAAGCCGACGTATCCCATGTACATCGTGAGCGGGTGGAACCACTGGCCGTAGTTCTGCAGCATCGGGTTCAACCCCTGCCCGTCCGCAGGGACGAAGCCGAGGCGGGCGAACGGATCCGACTCGAACGCGACCAGGAACGTGAACAGGAACAGCGACGCGCCGAGCACGGCGACGACGTACGGCATCAGATCGCGGTTCCGCCGGCGATTCTGGTGTACGACGATGGCTCCGTACAGCGCGAGCAGCCATGCCCAGAGAAGCAGCGAACCCGGCTGCCCTGCCCAGAACGCGCCGAGCGTGTAGAACGCGGAGAGCGATCGGCTGGAGTACTCCGCCACGTACGCCACCCCGAAATCGCGCGTGAGGAAGGCCCACCACAGCGCGACGGCCGCCACCGTCAGCGACAGCGCGGCGGCTCGAAGGCCGCCCTCGGCGCTCCGGATGGCCTCGTCACGCTTCGTTCGGATCCCGGTCACCGCGAGCAGCACCGACCAGCCGGTCGCCGCCAGCGCGAGGAGGACGGCGAACCTACCGAGCTGGACCACGGGTCTTCCTCCAGAGCGCGCGTTCCTGTCGGAACAGCCACAGCAGGTAACCGACGTACAGCACGCCGGCGCCGACGTACGCGGCGATCAGGTAGCGGGATGTGCTCATGCGTCCTCCTCCGAAAGGTCGCGGAGCCGTGACACGTGGAGCCGCACGGCCATGAGGTAGAGGTAGAAGAGCGAGAATGCTGCCAGGCCGATCATCAGCGCAGCGAGCATCTCGCCCGGCATGCGCGGACCGCCGCTGACGAACACCACCTGGTCGGGATGCAGGGCTCGCCACCAACGCACCGACAGGTACACCACCGGGACGTCGATGAAGCCGACGATCCCGAGCACCGCAGAGAACCGCGCGCGGCGCATCGGGTCCGGCACGTACTGCCGCATCGCCAGATACGAGAGGTAGATCAGCCAGAGCACGAGGAAGCTCGTGAGCCGCGGGTCCCAGCTCCAGAACACGCCCCAGATCGGTCGTGCCCACAGCGGCCCCGTGATCAGCACCCCGGTCGTGAACAGCAGCCCGATCTCGGCAGATGCGCGGGCGACCGCGTCGTACCGCAGATCGCGCCGCACGAGGAACAACAGGCTCGCAACGAACACCACGCCGAATCCCAGGAAGCCGATCCAGGCCGACGGCACATGGATGTAGAAGATCCGCTGGGGGGGTCCCTGCGCGGCGTCCTCGGGAGCGAACAGGAACGCCGCCCAGGCGAGGACGAGCATCGCGAAGACCGTGAGGGCTCCGAGAACCCGGCGGGACGCTGGGCGCTCGAGAAGCGCCGCGCGCGTCATCGTCGGCGCTGCACCGGGGATCGGTGGGTGGCTCAGCTTGGTGTCCACTGTCATGCCTCCGTGACGAAGCGGAAGGTGGTCATGCCGACGAGCAGGAACACGGCGTCGTAGGCCGCCATGACGAGCAGCCACGGCTGCGCCGACGAGAGGTCGTGGCCACCGAGAGCGGCCGTGGTGGCCTCGACGGACGCGATCAGGAGCGGGACGGCGACCGGCAGGACCAGCAGCGGGAGGATCACCTCACGCGTCTTGGTGTTCACCGCCATCGCGGCGAACAGCGACCCGACCGCCGCCAGCCCGAGCGTCCCGAGCAGCGCCGTCAGGATGAGGACAAGGGTGCCGCCGTCAGGGGACAGCTGCAGCAGGACGACGAAGATCGGGAGCGTCACCAGCTCGATCACGAACGTGAAGGCCAGCGTCGCGAGCAGCTTGCCGAGGAAGATCGCCTCGGACCCGGCAGGCGACAGCAGCAGCCCGTCCATGCACGCGTCTTCCTTCTCGATCGCGAACGAGCGACCGATCCCGAGCAGGCCGGCGAACAGGAACGCCATCCACAGCACGCCGGCCGCGACGCCTTCCCGCCCGCGACCCCACGTCGGGAAGGCGAAGCTCGCCGTCACGACGACGAGGAGAGCGAAAAGCCCGGCCGACGTCACGATGTCGCGCGTCCGGAACTCCAATCGGAGGTCCTTCCGGGCGATCAGCAGCGCGCGACCGAGCGTTGTCATCGTGCACCGCCCGTCGCCAGCAGCGTCCGGTAGCTGGTCTCGATGTCCTCCGTCTCGTGCGTCGGGCGGTCGAGCGCGAGCCTGCCGTCGTCGAGCGCCACGATCCGCGTCGGCCCGGCCAGGGCCCTGCTCATCTCGTGGAGCGCGACGACGATCGTCGTGTCCGGCTGCATGAACGTCTCGAGGATCGCGGACAGCATCGCGCTCGCCGCTTCGTCGAGGCCCGTGTACGGCTCGTCGAGGAGCAGGATCTGTGGTTCGTGCAGCAGCGCCCGCGCGAGCGCGACGCGCTGCTTCGTTCCGCGTGACAGCGTGCGAACCGTCCGGGGGAGGGCGTGTGAGACGTCGACTGCGTCGGTTGCGCGCTGGATCGACGCATCGGGATCTGGCAGCTCGAACAGCCGCGCGTGGAACCTGAGGTTCTCCTCGGCGGTGAGGTCGCCGTAGAGCATCGTGTCGTGGGCCACGTAGCCGATCCGAGCTCGGAGTCCGGGACCCGCACGCCGCATGTCCACGCCGGCCACCGTGACGTTGCCGAGCGTCGGCGCCGCCAGCCCGGCGATCACGCGGAGGAGCGTCGTCTTGCCAGCGCCGTTGCCACCCATCAGCGCGACGTAGGAGCCGGCCTCGATCGTCAGCGTGACGTGGTCGAGCGCCCGGCGACCCTCGAAGATCTTCGAGACGTCCTCGAGGCGGATCGCGACCCCTCCCGTCGCGGGCATCCTCACGTCCTCTCGTTGGAGCTGAACTTCGACGGACAGCGGGCGAACAACGTCTCAGCGCGGAACACGCCGTCCGTGTCAAGGGTGCCCTCCGCGACGGCCGTGGCTTCGTCCCTCAGCGTGTCGGGTGCCCCGCCTTCGAACAGGACCGGGACCTGGGAGCGGCCGTCCGAGATCGCGAACCGTACGGTTCCGGTTGCGGGGTCGACGTCGATCGAGCCGTCGACCACCTGGCCGGAGAGTCGGACGTGCTCACCGGGCGAGGCGAGGACCTCGGTCGCCGTGCGGTAATACACGACCGACCGCGTGAACATCGTGTACGCGAGCGACCCGAGGATCAGGAGCACCACGATGCCGAGGAACACGATCGGCATCCGGCTCGGTCGCCGTTCGAGCTGAGGGTCGTCGAGAGCCCGTCCGTTGGTTCCGCCAGCGATCGCGGCCACGCCGGTCACTCCTCTCGCCTTCCGCGGACAAAGCCGCGTGGATTCACCCGATTCCGCAGCAATCGTCCTCCACCGCAGCGGGTGGCTTATGGGGCGGGAGTCCCGGGCCGGCCGGGCCGAGCGCCAGGTATACCTGACCGGTCCGGGTGGCATCGTCCGAATTGATGGCAGGCCCGGTTCGAGCTCCGACCCGGCCGGGAGCGGCGCAGCCGTTCACGGATCCGATGACGCAGGCCGAGCCGACGCCCCCGAGGCGCCGGTCTCGCCGGTCCGTGGTTCTCGCGGTCGTGGCGGCCATCGTGGCCGTGCTCTTCCTCGGCGTCCTCCTCAAGGCCGGGGGAAAGACGCAGCTCGGAGCCGATCCCGAGGGCGCACCCGCCCCGAACTTCACGCTGCCGCTGCTCGACGGATCCGGGATGCTGTCGTTGAGCGACCTCCGAGGCAAGCCCGTGCTCCTCAACTTCTGGGCCTCGTGGTGCGTGCCGTGCAAGGAGGAGGCGCCGATCCTCGCCGATGGGTACCGCCGATGGCGCGAGCAGGGGGTCGTGTTCCTCGGGGTGAACGCTCAGGACTCGAAGATCTGGGCCGTCCGGTTCGAGGAGAAGTACGGGATCGAGTACGACAGCGTCGTGGACGACGGCAGCGTGATGCCGGCCTACGGCGTGCTCGGCTTCCCCGAGACGTTCTTCATCGACCGCGACGGAACGATCGTCGCCAAGTTCGTGGGGCCGCTCGACCGTCAGACGTTGGATTCGTACGTCTCCTCGCTGCTGTAACCGGACCGCGCATCGCTCATCCCGTCTCCGGAGCCCGTTCACGGCGTCTTCACACGTCAGGCCGAACGTCTACGACGGACCGTAGGGCGGTGGATGCCGTGCGCAACGCCACACGAACGCATGGAGCGCCTCGGACGTCGCTGCGTCCCGTGACCTGCGCCGCGATGGTGCTGGCCGCCGCGGCCCTCGTCGCCGCGATCGCGTTCGGCGCGCCACTCGTCTCGATCCTCTTCGTCGGCCTGCTGCTGTTGTGCCCGCTTTTCACCTGGGTCCCGTTCCGGGCGTCTCGCCAGCCGGGGCCGCCCGAGAGTGAGACGAACCGGAAGGAGATCTCGTGATCGACGTCGTGGTTCTGACCTCGGACGCCTGTCACCTGTGTGACGACGCGCTTGAGGGACTCGCGGAGCTCGCGCTCGAATACCCGCTCGCGATCCGCTCGCTCGACATGGACTCGGAGGAGGGTCACGCCCTCGTCGCGCGACATCGCCCGCCGATGCCTCCCGCGCTTCTGATCGACGGCGAGCTGTTCAGCTTCGGAAGGCTGCCGCGGAAGAAGCTCCGTAGGCGGCTCGAAAGGGCCGCTTGATGGATTCGCTCCTCACGACCGGCTCGATCCTCGCCGCGTTCTTCGCCGGCGCCGTAGCGCTCTTCAGCCCGTGCTGCATCGTGTTCCTCTTCCCGGCCTATTTCGCGTCGGCGGTGAAGAACCGTCGCTGGGCGCTGTTGCCGCTCACGCTCGTGTTCGCGCTCGGCCTCGCGGCGGTGCTCCTGCCGGTCACGCTTGGGATCACCCTCGTCATGTCGAGCGTCCGGAAGTACCACACGACCCTCTACGCGGCTGGCGGCGTGCTGATGCTCTCGCTCGCCGTGCTGTCCCTGCTCGGGAAGTCGTGGAGCATGCCCTCGTTCGTGCGGACGCCGTCGATCGAGCGCGGGGACACGGCCAGCGTGTTCGGGCTCGGTGTGTTCTCCGGCGTCGCTTCGTCGTGCTGCGCGCCGGTCATGGCTGGCGTGATGGCTCTCTCGGCGCTGTCGGGGTCTCTCGTCGGGGCGGGCAGCCTCGGTCTGGCGTACGTGTTCGGGATGGTCTTCCCCTTGTTCGTGATGGCCGTGCTGTGGGATCGGTTCCGGCTCGGCGAGCGCCGCATCTTCACGGCCAAGCCGGTCACGCTCCGTCTCGCGGCACGGACGGTCCACACGAACACCGTCAACGTCGGCGTCGCCGCCGCGTTCGCGCTGATGGGCGGGTTCGTTCTCTACCTCGCCTGGACGAAGAACACGACGCAGGCCCCGAAGTTCCAACTCGCCATCGGCGACTGGCTATCCGACGTCTCCGGACGGATCGTTGGCTTCCTCGATCCCGTTCCCGAACCGATCCTCGGTCTCGGCCTGCTGGCTTTGGCCGCCTCGTTCTTCGTCGTCGCGGCTCGCGACCGCCACAACTCAACGCAGGGAGGAACCTCAGATGACCACCAAGAGCAAGAGCCGGAGCAGGACCAAGCGTTCGAGCCAGCGCCGACCGCCGCGGCCCCCCGGAACGGCGCAGCGCTCTCATGCCACGGAGGCGCATCTCACGACGCCGCATCGCGAGAGGACGCCGAGGCCGAAGCGCCGGCGTAGACGGTTCGACCCCTCGTGGGGTCAGCTCATCGCGGTCGGTGTGATCGCGGTCATCGGGATCGGGTTGTGGAACGGTCGCTCGAGCGGGCCGAGCAGTGTGCCCGTCGGGAAGAAGGCGCCCGCGTTCGCCCTCGCCTCGAGTGCGGGCGGGACGACGTCGCTCTCGGACTACGCAGGGCGGAACCTGTTGCTGTACTTCAACGAGGGGGTCGGCTGCGACGCCTGCTTCTACCAGACGGTCGAGCTCGAGAAGCGGCAGGCCGACTTCGACGAGGCCAGCGTCTCGCTTGCGGCCATCGTCGTGAACCCGATGGACGAGATCCGTCCGCAGCTCGACCGGTTCGGGATCAGCACCCCCTACCTGATCGACGAGGGCGCGGCCGTCTCCAAGGCGTACGGCGTGCTCGGGAAGGGGATGCATGCGAACCTGCCGGGCCATGGGTTCGTCCTGATCGACGAGACCGGCCAGATCCGATGGGAGAAGGAGTACCCGTCGATGTACGCACCGGCGGGCGAGATCCTCTCCCAGATCGAGCCGTTCCTCGGTTAGATAGGTCGTCGCCGGCCCGTGTGCCCTTGTGCCGGGGGTCGAACGGCCCTCCGTGATGCTCCACGGCTCGGCGAACCTCGAACCAACGAACACCGTGGAGGGTGTGGTGGGTACGGCAACGGTCCTCGTTGTCGACGACGAGCGCAAGATCCGCGATCTCGTCCGCTCGTACCTCGAGCGTGACGGCTACTCCGTGCTCGTGGCCGACTCGGGTCAGCGCGCGCTGGAGGCGGCCGATCGTGTCCGTCCCGACCTGGTGGTGCTCGACCTCATGCTTCCGGACCTATCCGGGGAGGAGGTCGCTCGATCGATCCGCTCGCAGTCCCAGGTTCCGATCATCATGCTCACCGCGAAGGCGAGCGAGGACGATCGCGTGACCGGCCTCAACCTCGGTGCGGATGACTACCTCGTCAAGCCGTTCAGCCCACGGGAGCTCGTCGCCCGGATCGAGGCCGTGCTGCGTCGAGCGGCTGGCGGTACGCCGGTGGCTGCGTCGACGTTCGACGGCGGGCGACTCGCCATCGACCGGGAGTCGCGCGAGGTGATGCTCGACGGCGCGCGGGTCGACCTGACGCGGAGCGAGTTCGACCTGCTCTACGCCCTCTCGAGCAGGCCGGGCCGCGTCTATTCGCGGTTCGAGCTGATCAGCAAGGTCCAGGGATACGACTACGAGGGGTACGAGCGGACGATCGACGCGCACGTCAAGAACCTGCGGCGCAAGCTCGGCGACGATCCGAGGCATCCGACGTACGTCCTGACGGTCACGGGCGTCGGGTACAAGCTCGGTGTCCGGCCCGATGCGTAGGTCTTTCGCGCTCCGGCTCGCCGCCGCGTTCGCCGGTGTCGGGATCGCGGCGGCGGCGGTGACCGCGATCCTCGTGAACATCGCGTTCGGGGGACGCTTCGCGTCGTACCTCGAGGAGCAGCGAAGCGCGCGGCAGGAGCAGCTGGTCGAAGGGCTGAAAGACTCCTACGAGCGCAGCGGTGGCTGGGACGCCGAGGACCTGAGCGGGCTGCAACTCGTCGCGCTGATGGACGGGACCGTCCGCGTCGTTGACACCGACGGGCGGACCGTCTGGGACGCGTCCGCGGGCCTGGGCGGCGCGATGGCCCGGTTGCACCGCGACATGATGGGGAGCGGCCCCCTCGGCCCCGAGCAGCGGATCGACGTGATCGTGGACGGCGAGGTCGTCGGGACGGCGTTGGTGAGGTTGTTCGATGTCGGGCTTCTCCCGCAGGACCGCGCGTTCCGCACGTCCGTGAACCAGCTCCTCCTCGCCGGCGGCATCTTCGCCGGTTTGATCGCGCTGGCCCTCGGCGCGCTGCTCGCGCGGCGTGCGACCGCGCCCGCGCGCGAGCTCACCCGAGCCGCCCGCGCGGTCGCCGCGGGTGACCGGTCGCGCCGGGTCGAGTACGAGGCGGGGGACGAGCTGGGCGAGATGGCATCGGCGTTCAACCAGATGGCCGACACGATCGAGGAGGAGGACCAGCTCCGGCGGACGTTCGCGTCCGAGGTCGCACACGAGCTCCGGACGCCGCTCGCGGTCCTGCGGACCCAGATCGAGGGGATGCAGGACGGCGTCACCCCGGTTGATACCGCAGCACTCGCCTCGCTCCACGAGGAGACGCTGCGTCTCGCTCGGCTGGTCGCCGATCTCGAGATGCTCGCCTCCGCCGACGCGGCCGGGTTCTCGCTGCGCCTCTCGAGGGTATCGCTCCGAGCGCTGCTCGAGGACGCGGCACGGGAGTTCGCCGGA
>DATHSY010000003.1:0-2133 GCA_035463715.1 Actinomycetota bacterium
TGAGCGACGTCAGGCGCTCATCGGTACCACGATAACCGGTCAGGCTTGGCCGGCACTGCCGGACTCCTCCACCGGTGGCAGGATCGCCCACGTGTAGACGCCACGGCGGGAGTCGAACACGCACTCGTACCAGATGTCGTCTTCCTCGTCGTGATGGAGTTTGCCCAGATCGGCGGGTCCTCTACATCTCTCCGGGTCCGGCGGCGAACCTTCCATGTCCTCGCACCGTTCGCCGGGCGCCATCGCGGAGAAGTCAGTCATCGAAGAGCATGGGATCCTTCGGGCGCTCCGGGGCTGCCACGGTCCCTTCAGACCGCACTGGCTGCTGCCTGAAGTGCTTGCTCAGCGTGTCGACTTGGCCTTGATACGCCGACCCGATCGTTTCCCCATAGAGCACATCTGGGCGTTCGATCATCCGCTCGAACGAAAGGCGACAGACACGCTGGCGATGCTCGATGGCGAAGGGCACGTCGTGGGCCCGGACCTCCAGCGCGGCTCGGGAGCCCAGGAATCTGCCCTCTGGGTCGTAGCCGAACCCCGGGTCGAAGAATC
Organism: Actinomycetota bacterium; assembly: GCA_035463715.1. Lineage (GTDB taxonomy): Bacteria > Actinomycetota > UBA4738 > UBA4738 > HRBIN12 > DATHSY01. The sequence continues at coordinate 553 of DATHSY010000003.1, forward strand.
CCGCGTAGTGGGTACGAAGCTCCCCGCTCGTGGGGTCGTACGCGGTCATCTCCGCCGCGTACCCGGGGGGGATCCGCACGGCCTCCTCGGAGAGGAGGAGGTAGAAGCGCTCGGGGGCGAGCACGATCCGGTCGCCCTCCTCACGGACGACGGGATCCCAATACTCCTCCCCCCGGTACTCGCCGACGCGGGCCATCTCGATGGGCGGGGCGAAGTCTCGGGCTCGATATCCGACGCGTCCCTCATCGTCACCGCGCAGGTCGAGGCTGAGGAAGAGACCGTCGGAGACTGCCAGGCCGCTCGCCGGGACCGGTTGCCCGCTGCGGAACAGCAGGGGCTGCTCGGCGTGGAGGCCCCGGATCTCGTCGTCGTCAAGCCGAGCGCGCCCCATGGACAGCCGAAGCTGATTCAGCGCCAGTCCCTCCTTGACCCGTACGGTGAACGAGAGAGGGACGATCTCGAGGTACAGCCTGCCCTGATAACCGGCCTTGATCTCGTCGAATCGGAAGCTCTGGTCGGTGATGACGCGGGTGAACACGTCCAGCCGGCCGGTGGAGCTCTTGGGGTTCGCCTTCCCCCGAACATCGGGCGGGAGATCGAGCTGCTCGATGAGCGGCACGACGTAGGGGCGATCGGTCTCGAGCACGGCCCCGTCTCGGCGAAGGTCGAGCTCATCGACGAGGAACTCCTTGAGCTTCACCTCGACGGGGCGGTTGTCCGGGAGGAAGCTGGACCGGATCCGATACGCCACCTCGCCAAGACGCAAGTCCAGACTCGCCGGCTGGAAGCTCGTGGCGTGGATCTTGTACTCCCCCGCGTCCACCATGCCGAGCTCGACGGCCCTGCGGAGGAGCTGGCTGGGGAGGACTCCCTCGGCGCCGGGCGGCAGACCCAAGCGCGCGGCTCCTGCCTTCGGCTCGAGGTCTTCCTGGATCGGTTCGTCCTCCATGCGCTCCCGCGGTGTCGACGCGTCATCTTAGCGAGGACGGGCTGAGGATCTGCGCGAGCATCTCAGGGCGACACGAGGCCGTTCCCCTTGCGAGGGAACGTAGCATCGGAGGCCGACACGAGGGCGGGGAGCGGATGAACCCACGAGCCCAGCGATGTCCTCGTCCGCCCTCCATCCGGTAGGCTCCCGCCCGCCCCGATGACACCGTCCCGTCCGCGCCCCCGGGCCGCGACCCTTGCCGCCTGGCTGCTTGCCTTCGCCGCCGTCGCCGCGGCTTGCACCGCCGAGGCCACCGACCCGGGGCGGTCGCCGAGCCCGACGTGGACGCCGGACGTGATCACGACCGGCACGCCCGAAGGCGGGTTCGACGCGGCGGCGCTCGAGACCGCGTTCCCGATCAAGCACGTCGTGTTCCTGATCAAGGAGAATCGGACGTTCGACCACATGTTCGGCACGTTCCCGGGCGCGAACGGCGTGACGGTCGGGATGGACCAGGGCGAGGAGCGGCCGCTCATCCGCGGGACGGACGGACGGATCCCTGCGGACATCCCGCACTCCTACGCCGCGGCGCTGGCCGCCTGGAACGAGGGCAAGATGGACTTCTTCGACCAGGGGCCGCAGGGCGACTGGGC
>DATHSY010000004.1:0-7994 GCA_035463715.1 Actinomycetota bacterium
TCAGCCCCTCGAAGGTGGCGACGCGGCGATCGCCCGGGCCGCCTCGAGTGGGTCGCCCACAAGCACCGACGCGCCCAGGCGGGCAGCCTCGTCGGCAGTGATCTCGCCGCCGACCAGGACGGGGACGAGAGAGGCCGTGGCGCTCAGGGCGCCGCCGTCGCGGAACCGCCAACTCTTGGACACCGACAGGACGACCATCGCCGGTTCGACCAACCGGACCACGTCCTCGAGCGTCTCAAACGGCGTGTCGGCGCCAAGGAAGACCACACGCCATCCGCGTGCGGCGATCCCGATGCCGAACATGATCAGACCGAGGTCGTGCGCCTCGCCGGGCGGACACGCGAGGACGATGGACGGCCTGAGCCCGACGTCCCACCCCCTTGCGAGGCCGAGGAGTCGGCCACGGATCAGGTTCGCGGCGAAGTGCTCCTGCGCGACGCTCACCTCGCCGGTGGCCCACCGCTCACCGAGGCGACGCAGATAGGGCAACAGCACATCCCGAAGCACCGTCTCGACCGAAAGCGCCGCCAAGAGCCGGTCGAACGCGAGGTGCGCCCGCTGGCCGTTCATCGCATCCAGTGCCGCCTCTAGCTCGGCGGCCGCGTCGGCAGGGAGCGGCATGGCGACGGGTTCGCCGATATCGTCCATCGCCAGAACGCGCCGGGCGGCCTCGGCCGCCGAGAGGCCCTCGGCGATCAACGACCGTGCGCGCCGGACCCGCGCGACATCCTCGTCGGAGTACAGGCGGAACCCGCCCTCCGAGCGCGAGGGCCTGAGCAGCCCGTACCGCTGCTCCCACGCCCGGAGGAGTTCGGGGGACGTCCCCGTCCGCCTGGCCAGCTCGCCGATCCGCAGGTACCCGGCTGTTGTCGACATGTGGGCACTGTACACGATTCCTCGACACAACTCTTGACAAACCCTTGACGAGATGGCGCCCATTGTGTAGGGTCTCTCTCGACAAGACCTCTACAGGGAGGAGGCAGTGATGAGGAAGCTCGATGGCGCGGCCCTCGCGCTGGTGATCGTCGGGGCGCTGAACTGGGGCCTGGTGGCGATCGCCGAGTTCGACCTGGTCGCCACCGTCTTCGGGCTCGACTTCGGCGAGACGAACGGTCTGACCCGCGTCGTCTACGGCCTCGTCGGGCTGTCCGCCATGTGGACCGCGGCACGGTTCGCGGCGCTCGTCGGTGGCGAGCGCGACCGTCAGCCGGCCGTCTCGCGGGCGTGACGATGGCGGCACGGATGTCGGTGCCCTCCGGGGACACAGGGATGTCGATCGGCGCCCCGGCCGCTTCGCGGCCGGGGCCCGACCGGCCGGTCACGTACCGGGGATTGCGTCGCTTCAACGCCGCGATGGCGGTCCTTCACCTGGCACAGGCGATCGCGATCGTGGCGCTGTCTTCATCGTTCGCGCTCCCCGTCACTGCTTCGTTCCTGAGGCCGGACGCGGACGGTGGGCTCGCGTCGGACCCACGTGTGCTGTTCGACCTGTCCCTCGGCCCGCTCGTGGGGGTCTTCCTGTTCGTGTCGGCGATCGCGCACGCCGCCGTGGCGTCGGTCGCGACACGGCCCTACGAGGCCGACCTCGCGCGCGGGATGAACCGCGCTCGCTGGATCGAGTACTCGCTGAGCTCGTCGGTGATGATCGTGGTGATCGCGCTGCTCGTCGGGATCTCCGACGTCGCGGCGTTGTTGCTGATCTTCGGGCTCAACGCGACGATGATCCTGTTCGGCTGGGTGATGGAGGTCCACAACCAGACCACACCCCGGACCGACTGGCTGCCGTACTGGTTCGGCGTGTTCGCGGGCGCGGTCCCCTGGGTCGCGATCGGGATCTACCTGCTCGGGCCGACCCTCTCGGGCGATCCCGGTCCGCCGGGCTTCGTGTACGCGATCTTCGTGTCGATCTTCCTCTCCTTCAACGTGTTCGCGCTGAACATGGCCCTGCAGTACCTGCGCGTCGGTCGCTGGCGCGACTACCTCTACGGCGAGCGCGCATACGTCGTGCTGTCGCTCGTCGCGAAGTCGGCGCTCGCCTGGCAGGTGTTCGCCGGGACCCTCCGCCCGAACTGATCCGAGGCGATGCCCATGTCGACCCATGATCCACAGCCGCTGCGAGCCGTCGCGATGCTCTCGGATGCGCGGCCGAACCGGACATCGGCGAGCGGCCGCGTCTGCGGTTACCGCTCATGCGGCACCCGACTCTCGATCTACAACCGTTCGTCGATGTGCTGGCTCCACGAGTCGCCGAGGACCTACATCGTCCGCGGCAAGCGACGCGGGCGCGGCGATCTCGACCGACGGATCGCGTGACATCGAGGGAGGTGAGACCATGAAGGAGCGGCTCTTGGTCCTTGCGGCCACTGCCGCGCTGACGATGACCCTCGGCGGCGCGGCGTCGGCGGCTCCCGGCGCCGAGATCAGCCAGGCCTGCGGGACGTCGTTCGGCGGGCTGGTGTCCGGGGCGAAGGCGACCGGCACGTCCACCCACGGCAACTACGCCGGCGGCGCGGCAGCGTTCGCCCACCCGGCGACCCTTGCGGCGCACGGGTGCGCCGTCTGATCGGGTGACGGCACGGGGGCGGTGGTGGGACGCCGCCCCCGTGCCTCTACGTCGGGACGGCGACCTCGGCGCCGCGGACGTACACGCGCAGATCCCACGCGGGACGGCGCTTCGAGACCGCCTGACTGAAACCGGTCGATCGGAGGGCATCTTCGATCCGGCGGACGTCGTGGACGAACGCCCGGAACCGCGAACCCCGCACCCGGCACCACGCGTTCTCGGTCAGCACCAGGGCGCGGGCGACGACGCCACGCCACCCGGACGAAGGCGGCACGGTGAACGCGTACACAGATCCAGCCGCTGGGATCGAGTTGTCGAGCAGCCCCTCGACGCTCGGGTAGCAGCAGAAGACGCGGTTGAGGAGCACGACGTCGTGCCGTTCGAGCGATGCGACCGACGCGTCGCCGGTGTGGAACGACGTCCGGCCGCCCGTCCCGGAGTCGGCCGACAGCGCGCGCGCTTCCCGGACCGCCACATCGGAGAGGTCGATGCCGGTCGCGCGGGCCGCGCCTCGCGCGACGGACTCGATCGCCACTCCCCCGGCCCCGCACCCGAGGTCGAGCACGGTCCGGTCCTTGAGGCCGACGCGGTCAAGCGCCTCGACGAGATCTCGCGAGATGCCACGCACACGCTTGCCCGATCGTGCGCGCCGAGCGTCGGCGGCCGCCCACTCCCCGAAGCAACATCGCTCGTCGTGTTCGTCCACGCCGTCAGTCTGCATCCCGTCACTCCGGGCGGCAAGGCGATGGGTCCCCACGGTCGTCGGGAATGCTCTTCGTTGGAACGACCGCCATGGACGAACACGCCGATCACGCCGATCACGCCGGACACGCAGGGCACAGTGGCCACGAGAGCCACGCGCGACGTCCTAACCAGGCGGCGGGAGGACGATCGCGCCGTCGTCCGAGATCGCCCAGAACGGATTGTGCGCGACCTCCCACGGATGGCCGTCGGGGTCGATGAACACGCCGGAGTAGCCGCCCCAGAACGTCTCGGCGCCGGGCCGGCCGATAGTGGCGCCGGCGCGCTCAGCCTCGACGAGGACCGCGTCGACCTCGTCCGGCGAGCCGACGTTGTGCGCCAGCGTCACGCCGCACCACCCACCCGCGTCCGAGACCACGGAGTCCTCGGCGAGCTTGGCCCGGTCCCACAGCGCGAGGACCATCCCGCCGATCTGGAAGAAGACGACGTCCTCGTCCGGTTCGGCGTTCGTCGTCCACCCGAGGGCCTCGTAGAAGGTCCGCGACCGCGCGAGGTCGCCGATCCCGAGCGTGATCACACTCACCCTCTGCTGCACCCACCGAGTCTCGCACGCGGGGCTCACACGCGTACATCGGCGCCGATGGGTTGGACGACCGACGACATCCCCGATCAGACCGGCAAGGTCGCCGTCGTGACCGGCGCCAACGGCGGGCGACCCGCGGACTCGCGCGCAAGGGCGCATACGTCGTGATGGCGGCGCGCGACCAGGCCAAGGCGCGCGCCGCACACGCGGACGTCATCGACACGGTGCCGGGTGCGTCCCTCGAGCTGGTCGAGCTGGACCTCGAGTCGCTCGCGTCGGTGCGGGCAGCCGCGGGGATGATCCTCGAACGCAAGAGAGTGGTGGGTTCAGCCAGCGCTACTTCCGCGCCGCCGTCCGGCTCACCGGCATGACGCCCGCGCGAGGTGCACTCTCGCTGCTGCGCGCCGCGACCGACCCCGATGCGAGGGGGGGTGAGCTCTACACGCCGCGGTTCGTCAACTACGGGCCGCCGGTCCGGCGTCCGCTCTTGCGGCGGTCGCGGAACCCGGCATCGCTCCGGACGTTGTGGGAGGTGTCCGAGCGCGAGACGGGCGTGACGTTCGACGTGAAGCCACAGGGCGCGGGAGGGGCCGCGCCGTAGGCGCGGCCCCTCCCTCCCGACGTTCCGGCCGGACCGTCAGATCCGGTCGATCTTGATCGGCACCGTCAGGGCGGTCGGCGCCGTCGGCGGCCCGAGCAGCAGCTCACCGAAGTAGCTCTGCCCGGCCGTCATCGGCTTGTCGAACCCGACGGTGAGCGTGACCGGCGTCCCCGCCGCCACCGGACCCTCGGGCACGCCGGTGACCGTCAGGTCGCTACCCTGGATCGCGTCGATCGTGAGCGTCAGGCTGGGCGAGCCGGCAACGCTCCAGCCCTGCACCCAGACCTGGTAGTCGCCGTCCTCAGGCGCGACCAGCTCCACGAACTCGTTCGACGTACCCGTCGCCGACGACCCGGCGATCTCGGCGTTCGTGAACGCCCCGTCGCCGTTCTCGTCGTACACGACGAACAGGTCGACATCGTCGGTCCCGAGCGCGGTCGAGACCGTCAGCCGCGATGCGTGCGAGAGCGTCAGGTCCTTCTTGATGCTGGCCGAGCTGGGGTCGTTCGGGTCGTCCTGGTGCGCGGTCTCGGTCGACACCATCGGCTGGCTCAGCCCGAAGGCCTCGGCCGTCAGCCCGTCCAGGTCGACGCTCGACGAGAACGTCACGTCGAAGCTCCCCGTGTCGCTCGCCGTGTCGATGTCCACGGACGACGGCGACACCGACGCGCTGCCGAGCGAGACCGAGAACGGCGTCTCGAACTCGTCGCCCTGCCAGCTGACCTGATGCAGCACGACGGCGTGTAGCCCCTCCTGCGCCGGAGCCGCCACGAAATCCGCGGCGCCGCCGGTCGCCGTGTCGAACCGCCACGTCCCGCTCCCGATGTACGCGTTCGGGCTTCCGCCGACCGTATCGATCACGTACGGCCCGCCGAAGACCGAGTCGGCGAAGATCTGGAAGTGGTTCGCGGACCGCCCGAACAGGAGCGTGTCGATGTCCGTGTACGGCGCCGTGCCGTCCCACTCCGTCTTAGCCAGGAACAGCGATCCCTCGGCCGGCTCGTTCGGCACGTCGAGGAAGAAGAACCGCCAGTCGCCAGATTCCTCGCGCCATGTCCAGTCGTTGGCTCCGAAGACCGAACCGTTGTTGTACAGGAGGTTCTGCTGCGCCTCGGCGACTTCCTCACCGCCGAACTGGAGCGAGCCGGTGATCGCGCCGTCGGCGTCCTGCGACACCTCAGCCGCGACCGCGACCGCGACCGGCACGACGATCGAGTCATCGCCGTTCGTCAGCACGATCGAACCCGAGTACATCCCGTAGGGAGCGTCGGCCGGCACCTCGACGTTCGCGACGAACGACCCGGATGCCGATGCCGGCGTCGAGACCCAGTCCCAGTCCGTGTTCTCGTACCAGTCGATCCTGACGTCGAAGTCCGTGACGGGGATCGACGCGTTCTTGACGTTGTGCTGCAGCCCCAGGAAGAGGCCGTCGGCCATGCGTTCGCTGGGGTCTCGGACGAACGACATCAGCGCGTTCGAACCGGCCCGGTGGTACATGAACCGGACGTACTCACCCTGGTCGATCTCCGAGTGCGCGAAATCGATGTCCGCGAAGCCGTCGATGTTCGACGACGTCGCGAGATCGCGGTGGTCGACGACGCCGTCGCCGTCGGCGTCGTTCCAGAGATCGCCATCCCCGTTGACGTCGGTCCAGTTGTACGTCAGCAGACGCCACGCCTGGTCCTCGTCGTAGTCCTCGTTCCCGTCGAACTGGTTCCGCGGGAAGTTCAGGCGGACGACCATCAGATCGGCGTCGGCGTGAGACCCGACCTCATCGGTGAGATCCATCAGGTAGTCCGGCGCGTTGAAGTTGAACCCGCTCTCCCTCGAGATGTTCTCGCTCGAGAACGAGAAGCTCTCGGAGTCCGTCCGGACCATCTGCCGGTCCGAGACGTCCCACGTGCCGCCGGTGATGTCGAACGTCTGGCTGTCGGTTCCACCGGGGACGATGACGTGCGCGAACACGGGGAACTCGTCCCCCCGGTAGTCGCCGACGCGCCATTCGTTCGGCGACACGTGCGCGGACGCGCCGGTCGCGGCTTCGACGGCAGCCCCGGCTTCGACCGAGCCGGCTCCCTGGATCGTGGCGTCGTACCCGAGGTCCTCCGCCGACGACTTCAGGATGTCCTTCGCGGTCCGGTAGAAACCTGCCGGGATCGCGCCGTTCGCGTCGCGCCATGCCTCGTACACGAGCGCGGTGGCTCCGGCGGCGACCGGCGCCGACCGGCTGGTGCCGCCCCACGTCTCCCACGCGAACCGGCCGTCCAGGACCGCGTTCAGCGTGAGGTCACCGGCCGAGAACGCCCCGTCGGCGACGACGTCCACGCCGGGGGAACCGGTCGCGCCGAACCCGCGGTTCGACCAGACCATCACGTCGTCATCGACGATCTGGCTCGTCGTGCTGATCGAGTCCCATCCCGTGCCGCCGAACTGCGTCGACGCGCCGACGCTGATGCCGGCCGAGGGACTCGGCGGTGCCACCGTCCCGAACCCCGGGGCGCCGTTGCCCGTCGAGAACAGCGGCGTCGTCCGCCGGTTGTTGTGGATCACGTCGGCTTCCTGGCTCGCCGCGTCCCACCCGTCATTGTCGACGGACGACGAACCGTACGAGTTCGATGTGACGTCGACGCCCAGCCTCGTCGCGAGGTAGTAGCCGAGCTGCGTCGAGAACGCGAAGGAGAAGTAGATATCGCCGTACGGCGCGAGCTTCGCGTGCGGGGCACCTCCGATCACGGCACCGGGATAGGTGCCATCGGGGAGGTCCGTGAACGTGGGTGCCTTCCCGTTGATGACGCCCTGACCCACGATGTTGGACGCGGTGAGCGTCCCGTGGCCGCCGATCCCCGGATCGAAGTCGCCGGACCACGCGATCAGCTCACCCGGACCGAAGGACGTGTCGAGGACGCCGAACGCATCGAGGCCGCCCGGGATCGCCGTCGCACCGTCGGAGATGTAGTACAGCAGCCCGCCGGAGAGATCCGTGTATCCGTCACCATCCATGTCGCGGTAGGAGACCGGAGACGTCTTCGTCACCGGCTTCTCGTCGTCGAAGCGGTAGTCGTGGTCCAGGTCGACGTAAACGGTGTCGTATACGCCGGCCGTGTTCTGATCGGTGACGAGGAACGCCGCCCGCTCGCCGAAGAGCGAGAGCAGGTGATCGTCGGGATGACTGCCCATCCGTACGTTGCCGGACATGCTGACGCCGGCCGGGAACCGATACGTGTGCGTCCGCGTTCCCGAAGGTGCCCCGAAGTTCCGCGATGGCCCGATCCGGGTGGCGAACCGGACCGCGCAGACGTCATCGGCGTCCTTGTCCGCCCACCCCGGACACGACCTAGCGGTCGTCTTCGTGTACCACGAGAGTCCTTGGTCGACCAGGTTCGGCGCGGCCAGCCACTGCAGGACGCCGTACGGGTCGAACGCCTTGGGCCATCCGTTCCAGCCGGCGCGAGAACCGGTGAGGCCCGACCACGTTTGCCACGTTCCCAGCAGGTCGGGATGTCCGAAGTCTGTCCCGCCGTCAAGCACGCCGACCGTCACGCCAG
>DATHSY010000005.1:0-13728 GCA_035463715.1 Actinomycetota bacterium
GGAGATCGCCGTGTACGGATCCATCCCGGTGTGCTCGCAGATCGCCCGGACCTCCGGCCGGACGGGGATCGCGTCGAGCCGGATCCGCATCCCGACTCCCGACGCCGCCGCGACCTCTGTCAACCCGCCGAAGACGCCACCCTCGGTCGCGTCGTGCATCGACGTCACGCCGTCATCCCGGAGCCCGAACTCGCGGGCCAAGACGGCCTCCGGCACGACCGTCATCGCCTCGAACAGCGCGTCGCCCGCCGCGACGACCTCGCCCCCGACAGCGCGCGCCAGCCGATCGGGGAACGTCGCCGCGAACAGGGCCGTCGCCTCGATCGCCGCGCCCTTGGTGACGACGACCGCGTCGCCCGGCCGCGCCATCGTCGGCGTCACGAAGCGGTCCTGTCGGCCGAGCGCCATGCAGGTCGCCCCGCCGACCATCGGCCATGCGCACCCGTCGTACCTGGCGGTGTGACCAGTCACGACCGCGAGCCCGATGCCGTCGCACGCCCGGTGGAACGCGTCCCAGAGCGCCATCAGCTCGTCGTCCGTGACCTCGGGTGGCAGGTTGAGGTCCACGGACATCCAGCGCAAGGGCAGGCCGCTCGTCGACGCGTCCGACGCCAGGATGTGGACCGCGAACCATGCGGCGCGGTCCCATCCGTATGCCGGCACGATGAACACGGGGTCGGCCGTGAGCGCCATCGCCACACCGTCGGCGACGCGGACCACACCCACGTCGACGCCGTGCTGCGGTCCGACGAGCACGTCGCGGTCGGCGGCCCCGAGCCTGCGGAGGATCACCTGCTCGAACAGCTCCGCCGTCGCCTTGCCCGTTCGTTGGCCCGTCTGTTCCTCGCTCATGCGTCGTCCTCTCCGTGGACCGCGGCGACGAGCCGGCGCGTCGCGACGACCGGGTCGTCCGCGTCACCGACCGCGGAGATCACGGCGACCCCGGAGGCGCCGGCCGAGATCACCTCGCGTGCGTTCTCGGGCGTGATGCCACCGATGCCCACCACCGGAAGGGTCGTGGCCCTGGCGACCGCCGCGACGCCGTCGAGCCCCCGTGGTTCGGCGTCGGGCTTGGTCGAGGTCGACCAGACGGTCACCGCGACGTAGTCCGCACCCGCGGCCTCGGCCGCGCGCGCCTGGTCGGCGTCGCCGACGCTCACACCCAGGATCCGACCGTCGCCGAGCCGGGCGCGTGCCGTCGCGGGGTCGTCGGACTGGCCGAGGTGCACCCCGTCCGCCCCGCTCTCGACGGCGACGGCGACGCGGTCGTTCACGATCAGGAGCACGCCGGCGTCGCGACACACGTCGGTGAGCTCGCGTGCAAGGGGTCGGAGCACGTCGTCGACCAGCTCCTTCGCGCGAAGCTGGACCGCGTCCGCGCCGCCCTCGATCGCCGCCATCGCGACGCTCCGGTGGTCGCGGCCCGCGACCCGGCCGCTCGACGTCACGACGTAGACCCGGAGCGGCTGCGGTGCCGCGCTCGTCATCGCTCCCTCCGCCGGCATTGTCCGGTTCAGGTTCGGCGGGTCGCCGGCGGGTTCCGTAGCCGGCCTCTCAGCCCGGTCGCCCCGAGCTCCCCGGTCCTTCAGCGTCTGCTTCAGGGTCCTGGAGCGAGTATACGGACGCGCGACTAACGGCCCGCCGTCGCGCGTGCGATCGCGCGTTCGCGCCGCACCTTGCTCCAATCCCCCGTCTTGGTCGAGACGAGCACGTCGGTCGCGATCTCGAAGACGCCGATCCCGAGGACCAGCCAGGCCGCCCACGCTGGCGCCTGGGTGAACGGCCACAGCGCGAGCGTCACGAACGGCGCGATCTTCGTTGCGATGGCGCCGGCCGCGTGCATCGCGACCCGTTCGGCCGGTGCGGCGCGCAGGTACGTCGCGTAGTCCGTCTTGATCCCGGGCCGAGGCGGGAGCTCGCCCGGCGCGAAGAAGTAGCTCGTGAATCCGATCCCGACGGCCCGCCCTACCGCCCAGTGCGCGAGGCCGTGGACCGCCGTGGACCACGCCACGGCCGCGACGATCAGCGCGAGCCCAGCAACGAGATCGTTCTCCGAGCGCATCGCGACCACGACCCCCGCGGCTCCGACCAGCACGCCGAAGACGAGCACCACGTTCCCGAACCACACGGGGAACCGGAGGCGGACGGCCCGCTCGAAGGCCACCCGGTCGATCCGAGCGATCCGAGCGCCGAGCGGCTCGGCCGCAACGGGGTCCCGCTTCACGTCGGCGACGAGCTTCCAGAAGCCGAGTGCGCGCAGATCGCGTTCGCCGGCCTCGAACGCCGCCTCGATCCGTTCGAGCCGCTCGTCGAGCGTGCCCCCGGAACCTTCACCCGCTTGGGCCATCACACCTCCAGGTCGCGCTAGGATGTGCGCCGGACGCGTCCCGGCCCCTCAGACTGCCCGCCTCCGGGAGGTACACCACGTCCGGTCGCACCAGAACCAAACGATCCGTCCGCATCCCCGACGTCGCGTCGGCATTGACGACGCTGGACGGCCGGTACCACATCGTGGAGCGTATCGCCGCCGGCGGGATGGGAGAGGTCTACCGCGCGCGCGACGCCGTCCTGGCCCGCGAGGTCGCGATCAAGGTGCTGCACCCGGCGCTCGCCGGCGACGCGGGGTTCGTCGATCGGTTCCGCCGCGAGGCGCGCGCCGCGGCCGGCCTCGGCCACCCGAACATCGTCAACGTCCACGACTGGGGGGCGGTCGACGGCATCTACTTCATGGTGATGGAGTTCGTCCGCGGTCAGAGCGTCCGCGACGTCCTCAACGCGGAGGGCCTCCTCGCGCCGTCGCAGGCCACCGACATCCTGCTGCAGATCCTGGCGGCGCTGGACCACGCGCACCGCAAGGGCATCGTCCACCGCGACATCAAGCCGGAGAACGTGATGGTGACGCCGGACGGCGTCGCGAAGGTCGCCGACTTCGGACTGGCGCGCGCGTACGCCGAGGGTCACATCACGCAGGCGGGCAACGTGACGGGAACGGTGCAGTACCTCGCGCCCGAGCAGCTCCAGGGCGAGCCCGCGGATCCACGCACGGACCTGTACTCGCTCGGCGTCGTCGCGTACGAGCTGCTCACCGGGCGCGTGCCGTTCGACGGCGAGACGCAGATGGCGATCGCCTATCGACACGTCCGGGAGCGCGTCCCGCGACCGTCCGCGCGCAACACGGGCGTGCCGCCCGGCCTCGACGGCTGGGTCGCCTCGATGACCGAGAAGGACCGCGAGCTGCGGCCCGAGTCGGCCGCCGAGGCGCGGCGCGATCTCGCCGCCGAAGCCGCGACGTTGCCCGCGGCGCGACCGATCGCGGAGCTGGTCCGCGCGGGCGCAGAGCCGGCGCCCGAGGCGGACGCGCAGCACGCCGCCACCGTGACGATCCAACGCGCGAAGACGCGGGCCAGGCGCCGTCGGGGACGCTGGCTGTTCGGCATGCTCCTCGTCGCGGCGCTGATCGGGACGTCCGCGTGGGGGGCCTGGACGTACCTGGTCCCCCATACGGTGACGCTGCCCAACGTCGTGGGCTCGGACATCGACCACGCGCAGCAGCGCCTGAACGGCCTCAAGCTGCGGGTCCGCGTCGGGCCGGGCGAGTTCGACCAGACGATGAAGGTGCCTGAGGGCGGCGTCCTCCGGATGCGTCCCCAACCGGGAACCGAGCTCGAGCAGGGCGCCATCGTCACGCTGATCCCGTCGAAGGGCCCGCCACCGGTCGACGTCCCCGATCTTGCCGGCAAGACGGTCCAGCAGGCCAAGCAGCTCCTCGAGAAGGCGGGGCTCGAGCTCGGCGACCGGCCGAGGCGGTACAACGCGAGGTACGACGAGGACCGGATCTTCTGGCAGAGCGTCGACTTCCCGGGCCAGGCTCCGCGCGACTCTGCGATCGACGTCCGGGTGAGCCGCGGCCCCGAGCCCGTGCCGGTCCCCAAGGTGATCGGCGAGACCCAGAAGAACGCCGAGCAGCTCCTCGACGGATGGGTGATCAATGTCGAGCAGAAGTTCTCGGACGACGTCGACCGCGGGTTCGTGATCGCACAGACACCCGACCCGAAGACTGCGCTCCAACCCGGTCAGGGCGTCACGATCGTCGTGTCGCTCGGACCGAGGACGTTCGCGATGCCGAACGTCGTTGGGATATCGAAGCAGGCGGCCGTGACCGAACTCAAGCGGCTCGGGCTCGAGGTCGCGGTCTACGCCGTCCCGAGCTCTGACGCCGCGACGGTCGTCAGCCAGGACCCGGACGCGGGCGTCACGGTGACCTACGGGCAGACGGTTCAGATCTTCGTCGCGTGAGGATCGGAGCCCACGTCCGGACGCCCGGTGGACTTCGGACGGCGGTCGACAACGCCAGGGCGGTCGGCGCCGAGGCCGTGCAGCTGTTCCTCTCGAACCCGCGATCGTGGGCCGGGCCTCGCCCCGAGACGGGGGAGAGGTTCGGCGCCGAATGGCGCGAGGCGGGCATCGGCCCGCTCTACGTCCATGCGCCGTACCTGGTGAACATCGCCTCACCGAACCCCGACTTCGTCGTGAAATCGCTGGAGCTCTGCCGTCGCTCGGTCGTCGCGTGCGCGATCGCGGGGGCGGCCGGGTTCGTGGTGCACGCGGGATCGGGCGGGCCTGGCGAGCACGCGGAGGCCGTCTCGCGGGCAGCGGGGACGTTGCGCCTGATCCTCGAGGAGACGGACGGCACCGACCTGATCGTCGAGCTGATGGCCGACACGAGCGGGTCGGTCGCGTCCCGGTGGCCGGAGGCCGCGCAGCTGTTCGAGCTGGTGGGCGACGCACGACTGCGTCTGTGCGGCGACACGTGCCACCTCTTCGTGACCGGCTACGGGCTCGACACGGCCGAGGGCGTCGATGCGTGCTTCGACGAGCTGCACGCATCGGGCCTGGCCGAGCGGCTCGTGCTGGTCCATGCGAACGATGCGAAGTTCGCTCGCGGGTCGAGGCGCGACCGGCACGAGAACGTCGGCGAGGGTGAGATCGGACTCGAGGGGTTCCGCGCGGTCCTGCATCGGCCCGAGCTCGCCGATCTGAGCGTTGTCGTCGAGACGCCGCACGGCGGGGACGCACACCGCCGAGACATCGAGCGCCTCCGGTCGGTCGCGCCCTAGGGTTCGATCTCCGCCCCCGGCCCCTCCTGGTACGAGTACCTTTCCTCCCGCCAAGGGTCGGCATGGATGTGGTACCCGCGGACCTCCCAGAACCCGCGCGTGTTGTGTGCGGCGAACTCCAGTCCGCGCAGCCACTTCGCGCTCTTCCACGCGTAGCGCTTCGGGACGACGAGCCGGAGCGGGTACCCATGCTCCGGGGTCAGGTCCTCGCCGTCGTGCGCCCACGCGATCAAGACGTCGTCGTCGAGCATCGACCGCAGCGACAGATCGGACGTGTAGCCGTGATCGCAGTGCGCGATGACCCACTTGGCCTCCGGCGTCGGCCTCGCCCGCTCAGCGAGCACGCGGAACGGCACACCCGTCCACGTGTTGTCGAGCGTCGACCAGCCGGTCACGCAGTGCATGTCCGCGGTCACGTCCTCGGGTCCCAGCGCCTTCAGCTCGTCGTACGAGAGCGTGAACGGCTCCTCGACGAGCCCACTCACCTCGAACCGCCACTCGGCCGGGTCGAACCTCGGGATCGGGCCGTAGTGGAGCACCGGCCAGCTCTTCACCAGCCGCTGGCCGGGTGGAACGCGCTTCGCGATCTCCTCGGGGAGCCTCTTACCGAACACCGCCACCTCCTGTGCCGGGCGGCTAGGCGGCCGTGATGCCGTGCCAGGCCGCCAGCGCCGTCGAGACGTCGTCGTCGGAGATGTCCACGTGCGTCACCATCCGAACCCGGTCGCCCGAGGGCGTCGCGCCCACCCCCTCGGCCTCGAGGCGCCGGACGGCTTCGAGCGCGGTCATCCCCGCCGCTTCCGTCTTCGCGAACACCATGTTCGTTTCAACCGAGGCCGGATCGACCGACCCCGGCACCCTCTCGGCCAGGCCCTCCGCCAGCCGGCGGGCGCGCTCGTGGTCCTCGTGCAGACGCCCGGGACCGTGCTCGAGCGCGACCAGGCCGGCCGCCGCCATGATGCCGGCCTGGCGCCAGGCCCCTCCCAAGAGGATCTTGATCCGGCGCGCCTCGGGCATCAGCGCGGAGGGCCCGCAGATCAGCGAGCCGATCGGCGCGCCGAGCCCCTTCGAGACGCAGAACATCATCGTGTCGACCTCGCCGCAGTACTCGGCGACGTCGATGCCGCTCGCCGCGCTCGCGTTGAAGATCCGCGCGCCGTCGAGGTGCACCCGGACGTCCCGATCCTGGGCCAGCTTGCGGTACGCGCGCAGATCGTCGATCGCCATCACGTTGCCGCCGCTCGCGCCGTGCGTGTTCTCGACGGCGAGCACGTCGATCATCTCGACGTCGTAGTACTCGTCCGGCTCGAGGGCGGCGGCGACCTGGTCCGTCGTGACCTGGCCCCGGCCGTCTCCCGCCACGGGCCGGAACGCGATGCCCGAGAGCACCGCGGAGCTCATGACCTCGGTCGTGGCGACGTGGGCGCTCGCCTCGGCCACGGCCAGATGCCCGGTGCCGCGGAAGTGCAGCCGGAGTCCGATCTGGTTCGCCATCGTCCCGGTCGGGACGTAGAGCGCGGCCTCCGTGCCCGTGACCTCGGCGGCCCGCTCCTGAAGACGGTTGACCGTCGGATCGTCCCCGTACCAGTCATCGCCGACCTCGGCCTCGGCCATCGCCTTCCGCATGGCCTCGGACGGGGTGGTGACGGTGTCCGAACGAAGGTCGACCCGGAAGCGCTTCATCGGTGCGGCCAGTATAGGGAGGCCGTGAGCTACGGAGGCGGCCGCTCCTCCATCACCGAGCCGTCGGGTCTGCGGAAGACCGGCTGTCCATCCTCCATCGTGAGCCCGAACCGCTCATGGACGAGACGGTGGTGTCGCCGGCAGAGGAGCACGAGGTTCGCGAGCGACGTCTCGCCACCGTCAGCCCAATGCACCGCGTGGTGCGCGTCGCACCAGCCCTGTGGCCGGTCGCACCCGGGGAAGCGGCAGTGCCTGTCACGGACGACCACTGCCCGTCGGAGCCCTGCCGGTACGACCGGTGTCCGACGGCCAACCTCGAGCGGCTCGCTTCGGCCGCGCGTGATCACGCGGCTGACAGCGGCATCGCATGCGATGCGTCGCGCGGTCTCCGGGCACACGGCCCCGACATCCGCCAGCTCGCTCCGGCCGCCCCCGCGTTCCAACGCCTCGAGATCGACCGTCACGACGATGTGCGGCCGCTCTCCTGCGATCGACGGACGCTCACCCGCGTCCAGCCACTGTCGACAGATCTCGCCGAGCGCGTCGGCCCGACGCTGCGCCGCCGTCCGCACGTCTCCCCGCTTCCGCGCATCGGCGTCCTGCACCGCTCGCAACGCCGTGATGAGCGTCTGCCCGGTCTCCGGGTCGAGGTCGCCATCCACCCGCACCATCCCTCCCAGCGTCGGCGATACGTGCAGTCGGCGTAGCTCGTAGATCCGATCGGCTTCGGCCGCGGCGGTCCGCGGGTCTGCGGCCTGCCGCCAATGCTCGATCGCGAAGCGGAACTCACGGAACGGCAACGTCCGGGCCGCGTCGACGAGCACCTGCTCCGATCCCTCGAAAGCTTCGGCGTTCGTCTCACGCGCCGCAACCAGCACGGTTGTAGCTGCGAGCGAGATCTCGCCATCCTCCAGCGCGCGTCGAGTTCGCGGCATCTCACCGAGCGCCCGAGAGACCCGCCCATACTGGGCGGATGCTGCGGCGTTGATCCCAAGCCGATGCGTCAGCCACGCGGAGACCGACAGGAATCCGTCGCGCTCGAACGAGCGCCGCTGGTCGATCGCGGCGATCCGCCGTGCCCGCTCCGCCTCCAACATCCGGCTCGCACGCTCGATCTCGCGAACGTCGTCCTCGACCTCTTCGTCCGACGCGAACAGAAGGTCCTCCGATCGCAGCTCGTCGATGGCCGACGTCAGCGTGCTCATGTGACGACCGTACCGAACGCTCGAGCGCGGCGCAGTGAGCTCCATCACATCCACGCCAGATTCCGCAGCGAACGCGGGAACGACGATCGTCCAGTGCGTTGCTGCACCACAGGCGTACGGTACGCCCTACCCAGCTCAGTACAGGAACATCGGCTTGCCGTCGACGTGTCGGATCTTCGGGCGGTACTGCTCCTCATCGTAGAGCGCACCCACGTCGACGCGTTTGACCCCTTGTCGCAGGACCGGGAGTGGCACGTTCACGTAGTTCCCGTTGCGCAGCGCCACGAGCCGTCCGAAGTTGCGCTCGATCAGCAGGTCCGCCGCCATGACCGCGTAGTTGATCGCCACCATCAGGTCCAGCGAGTCCGGGGATCCCGAGCGCATCAGGTACCCGAGCTGCTGGTGGATGATCCCCTGCCCGGTCAGCTCCTTCAGAGCCTCGCCGGTGAGCTGGCCGATGCCGCCGAGCTTCTTGTGACCGTACGCGTCCTCGGTGCCTCCCATGACCATCTCGCCGCCGACCATCGTGGCGCCTTCGGAGATCGTCATCATCGCGTACCGGCTCGGGTTGGCGTTCCGGTCGTTCGTGAGGTACCGGGCGAGCCGTTCGATGTCGAACGGAACCTCCGAGATGACGGCGCGCTCGACGCCCGCCAGGTACGCCGAGATCAGCGACGTCTCCCCGCTGTACCGGCCGAAGACCTCGACGACCGCGAGCCGCTCGTGCGAGCCGGCACTCGTGCGGAGCTGATGGATGAAGTTCACCGTCCGTGTGACGGCGGTGGAGAAGCCGATGCAATAGTCGGTGCCGTGGACGTCGTTGTCCATGGTCTTCGGCACGGCCACGACGGGCACGCCCTCGTCGTGCAGCCGAAGCGCGAACGAGAGCGTGTCGTCGCCCCCGATCGGGATCAGCGCATCGATCCCGAGACGCTCGATCACCTTGAGCGCGTGGGGGGTGTGGTCAAGCGGCTCGTCGCCGGCGTCCTCCAGCCCGCGAAGGAACCCCGGCTCGTCGTTCGGCTTGACCTTCGCCGGGTTGGTCCGCGAGGTATGCAGGAAGGTGCCACCCGATCGGTCGATCGTCCGAACGATCGACGCGTCGAGCACGATGGTGTTCGCGGCGATCGACGCAGGGTCGTCCGGGTTGCACTCGAGGATCCCCGCCCAGCCGCGGCGGATCCCCAGCACCTGGTGTCCATCCTGCGCGGCGCGCAGCGTCGCCGCCTTGATCGACGCGTTCAGCCCCGGGACGTCGCCGCCGCCCGTCAGGATCGCGACCTTCATGCCCACCACTCCCCCGCGCTCATCCCTCGAAGAACACCTCGGCGATCCGGTACAGCTCCTCGGGAACCTGACGGACCTTCGCCGCCTCCGAGAGCGGTACGTCGGTCATCTCGTTGCCGCGGACCGCGACCATCCGGCCCCATCCGGCCGCCTCGATCAGCTCCACCGCGGCGACGCCGAACCGCGACGCGAGCAGCCGATCCTCGGCGCTCGGCGTTCCGCCGCGCTGCACGTGGCCGAGGACGGTGACGCGGGTCTCGTTGCCCGTCGCGTCCTCCAGCCGCGGCGCGAGCACCTGGGCGAGGCCACCGAACCGCGGGAAGCCGCGCTCGTCGAGCGGGTACTCGGGCAGCTCCATCGTGCCGGGGACGGGCGTGGCACCCTCGGCGACGACAACGATCGAGAACGTGTGTCCCCGCATCCGGCGCCGGCGGACGTGGAGCGCGATCTGCTCTATCTCGAAGGGGCGTTCGGGGATCAGGATCACATCGGCGCCACCCGCGAGCCCCGCCGACAGCGCGATCCACCCCGCGCTGCGACCCATCACCTCGACGAGCATCAGCCGGTCGTGACTCTCGGCGGTGCTGTGGAGCCGATCGATCGCATCGGTCGCGACCTGGACCGCCGTGTGGAACCCGATGCAGTAGTCCGTTCCCTGGAGGTCGTTGTCGATCGTCTTCGGGATGCCGACGATCGGCAGACCCTCCTCGGCCAGCCGCGCCGCCGCGCCGAGGGTCCCCTCTCCCCCGATCGCGACGACGGCGTCGAGCCCGAGGTCACGCACGTTCGAACGGACCCGATCGATCCCGCCTTCGTGGTACGGGTTCGCGCCCGAGCTGCCGAGGATCGTGCCGCCCCGCGGGAGGATCCCGCCGACCGAGTCGGCCGTGAGCTCGCGGACGTCGCCGTCCATCACGCCGCGCCAGCCGTCGCGGAACCCGAGGATCTGCATGCCTGAGGACGCCGCTTTCCGCACGACGCCGCGGATAGCCGCGTTCAGACCGGGGCAGTCGCCGCCGCCCGTGAAGATGCCGATCCTGCGTGCCATCGGGTCCGCCTATCCTACGGGCGGACGGCCCGCCTCTCGCCCACGGCGCGTCAGATACAGTGGGAACGTGGTCGCCGCCTGGGGACTCCTCGAGTGGTTCTTCGCCGGGCTACTGGCGTTCCTGGTCGGGCTGGTCGGGCTGTTCTTCCTGTTCCTGATCGTGCAGCTCTTCCTGAACCCGTCCCGCCACCCGCGCCGGCTCTAGCCGCCCGTCTCGTCGTCCAGCGTCAGCTCGGCGACGACCGGACGGTGGTCGGAGGCCGCTCGGGCGTCCGGCCCCGCCGGGACGACCGACCGCTGCACCCGGAAGCCCTTCGAGACGAACAGGAAGTCGATCCGCGCGCTGGCGGCCTCCGCGGGGTACGTCTCGCCGTCCGCGTCGCCGCCGAGCAGCCACACGTCGGACAGTCGCCGGCCGACGACCGTGGCCGCGTGGCCGTCCGGGCGCTCGTTCAGGTCGCCGCCGAGGAGCACCGGCCCCTCCAGCCGGCCGACGATCTCCACGAGCTCCTCGGCCTGACGTCGCCGCTCTGCCGGCGCGAGACCGAGGTGGATCGCGGCCGCCCACATGTGGCCGCCGGGACGTCGCAGCTCGGCGATCAACGCGCCACGCGGGTAGAACCGGCGCGCGACCGAGAACCGGTGCAGCCGGCGCCCGACGACCCGCCACGGCGGCCGGACGAGCACGGCGTTCTTCACGCGCCTCCGGAGGGGGGACCACGGGTCCCGAGCGGCCCGCATCCCGAGGTGTCGCGCGAACCGCCGGAGCTCCAGGCGACCGCCGCTCTCGTTCACGAGCAGGACGTCGGGCTGGAAGTGACCGGCGACGTTCGCCACGCGGTCGAGCCCGTTGCGGAAGCCCCGGACGTTGTACGTGACGGCGCGCACCCGCATCGCCGGAGCGTACCCCCGAGCATGCGCGACCCGCGCGACGCACCGGCGGCAGCGGTGCCTCAGTCGCGGACGACCGACGTGCCACCGCTTCCGTCCAGGAGCGCCGGCGCGTTCTCGAGGTCGCCGATCACGGCTCGCTCGCCACCGTGTTCGAGGAAGTCGATCGCCGCTTGCACCTTCGGCCCCATCGATCCGGCGCCGAACTCGCCCTCGGCGAGTAGCTCCTTCGCCTCGGAGACCGCTAACCGCTCGATCGGGCGCTCGTCTCCCGTTCCGAACCCGCGCACGACGTTCGGCACATCGGTCAGGATCAGCAGGGTCGACGCCTCGACGTCTCGAGCCAGGATCGCCGCCGCCAGGTCCTTGTCGACGACGCCCTCGACGGGCGTCAGGCGCGGGCCGTCGTCGATCACCGGCACGCCGCCGCCGCCCGAGGCGATGACCACGACGCCGTCGGCCACGAGCCGTCGGATCACGGGGGCCTCGACGATCGAGTACGGCGTCGGCGACGGCACGACCCGTCGCCACCCGCCGTGCGCGTCCGGCCGCATCACCCAGCCGCGCTCGGCGCCGAGCTTGCGCGCCTCGTCCTCCTCGTAGAAGGGGCCGACTGGCTTGGTCGGATCCGCGAACGCCTCGTCGCCGGGCAGGACCCTGGTAAGGGTCAGGACGGTCGCGACGGGGCGCTCCATCCCCCGCTCGAAGAACACGTCGCCGATCGTCACCTGCAGCATGTAGCCGATCTGCCCCTGGCTCTCCGCCCCGCAGACGTCGAGCGGCAGCGGGTGGACCCAGCCGCGTGCCGCCTCCTGCTGCAGCAGGATCCGACCGACCTGCGGGCCGTTGCCGTGCGTGACGACGATCTCCCACCCGGCCGCCGCGATGTCCACGACCCGTTCGGCGGCACGGCGCGCGGACGCGTACATGTTCTCGTACGTGTCATCCTCGCCACGGCGCAGCAGCGCGTTCCCGCCGAGCGCGACGACGACGCGTTCCACGACGCGACCGATCGCTCAGCCGATGACGGGCGCGAGCACGTCGCGCAGCGTCGGCGAGCCGGCGACCTCCTCGAGCTCGTACCGGACGCGGACCGCGGGCTTGCGGACGTCGATCAGGTGCCGCAGGTCGATCGGCGACGCGATCAGCACCAGATCGGCGTCGGACGCGTCGATGATCTTCTCCATCTCGTCGAGCTGTTCCCGGGAGTAGCCCATCGCGGGCAGGACCGGACCCACGTCGTACTTGCGGAAGGTCTCCTCGATCGTGCCGACGGCCCAGGGGCGCGGATCGACTACCTCGGCCGCGCCATGCTGCCGGGCCGCGACGACGCCCGCGCCGAACTTCATCTCACCGTGCGTGAGCGTGGGACCGTCCTCGACGACGAGCACGCGCTTGCCCGCGATCTGCGATGGTTCCTCGACGGTGACCGGACTTTTCGCCTTCACGACGGTCGCGCGGGGGTTCACCTCCGCGATCGTGGTCTCGAGCCGGCCGAGCTGCTCGGCCGAGGCGCTGTCCACCTTGTTGATCACGATCACGTCCGCCATCCGGATGTTGGCCTCGCCCGGATGGTACGTCGTCTCGTGGCCCACCCGGAGCGGGTCCGCGACGACGATGTGGATCGAAGGCCGGTAGAACGGCAGGTCGTTGTTGCCGCCGTCCCACAGCAGAACGTCGCACTCCGCCTGCGCCTGCTCGAGGATCTCGCCGTAGTCCACACCGGCGTAGACGACCAAGCCCGCGTTGAGATGTGGCTCGTACTCCTCGCGCTCCTCGATCGTCACGTCGTGACGGTCGAGGTCATCGAGCGATCCGAACCGCTGGACGCGCTGCCTCTCGAGGTCGCCGTACGGCATCGGATGGCGAACGGCGACCACGCGCTTGCCCGCGTCGCGCAGGACCTTCGCGACGGCCCTGCTGGTCTGGCTCTTGCCCGATCCCGTGCGGACCGCGCACACGGCAACGACCGGCACCGTCGCCTGGAGCATCGTGTCGTCCGGACCGAGCAGCACGAAATTCGCGCCGGCCGCGAGCGCCTGGCTCCCCTTGTGCATCACGTACTCGTGACTCACGTCCGAGTAGGAGAAGACGACGTCGTCGACATCGAGCTCTCGGATCAGCCGCGTCATCTCGCTCTCGTCGTGGATCTGGATCCCGGCCGGATACCGCTCACCCGCGAGCGAGGCCGGGTAGGTCCGGTCGTCGATGAACGGGATCTGCGTCGCGGTGAAGGCCACGACCTCCGCATCCGGGTCGTTGCGGTAGACGGTGTTGAAGTTGTGGAAGTCGCGCCCCGCGGCGCCCATGATCAGCACACGACGCGACATGCGCGGTCCTTTCTCGGAAGGGATCTGATGCGCGGACGACCGGCGCCAAGGCGCCGGTCCGCTCTTCGACCGGCAGCGTACCCGACCGCCGGCGCCGCGGCAGCGGTGGGAGCGCGTGGTGTCAGGCGATGCTGGACGGGACCGAGGGCGCGTGGACGTGCCCGTTG
>DATHSY010000006.1:0-9505 GCA_035463715.1 Actinomycetota bacterium
CCGCGGCCGCGTACTTCCTGTCGGGGCGAACGCTCCGCACGCGGGTGTCGCTCGTCACGTACGTGGCGATCGCGTACACGACCTGCGCCGCGCTGCTCGGCGTGGCGATGGCCGTCTCCTCGACGCCGTTCGCCGGCTTCGAGCCGAAGGTGTGGCTGCTGTTCGTCCTGATGGCGATCGTGCCGCAGTTCCTCGGCCACACCGTGTTCAACTACCTGCTCGCCGAGGTGCCCACGTCGGTCGTGGCCATCGCCGTCACGGGCGAGCCCGTCGGCGCGACGTTGCTCGCGTTCGCGTTCTTCGGCGAGGTCCCACGGTGGACGGCGTTCGTGGGCGGTGCGGTGATCCTGGCCGGCATCTACGTCACGATCTCCACGCAGTCGCGTCGAGCCGCCCAGGTCGCCCCGATCGAGTGACGGGCTCGCGACCCTCTGCCACGATTGACCCCGATGGCCGGGATCGATCTGCATACGCACACGAACCGCTCGGACGGGACGTTTACCCCGACCGAGCTCGTCACGCTCGCTGCCGAACGGAGCCTCGACGTCGTCGCCGTGACCGATCACGACACCACCGATGGGCTCGAGGAGGCTACGGCGGCCGGCGCCTCGCTCGGCGTCCAGATCGTGCCCGGCATCGAGTTGTCTGCCGAGTACCTGTCGACGAGCGTCCACGTCCTCTGCTACTGGCCCGACGTGGAGAACGCCGATCTGCGGGAGGAGCTGCGGCGTCTCCATGACGAACGCTTCCGTCGCGGTGAGCTGATGGTCCAGAAGCTCCAGCAGCTCGGGTTGCCGATCTCGTTCGAACGCGTCAGGGAGATCGCCCGGGGCGGCACGATCGTTCGGCCGCACGTGGCGCAGGCGATGGTCGAGGCCGGGATCGTCGCGACCGAGGAGGAGGCGTTCGACCGGTACATCGCCGACGGCGGCCCCGCGCACGTGCCGAAGCACGCGCTCGACCCGGTCGACGCGGTCGGACTGATCCGGAGCGCGCGCGGCATCTGCGTCCTCGCCCACCCGGGGATGTGGGGCGATCAGACATCGGTCCCGGACGAGCTGATCCAGCGCATGGCCGCGGCCGGCATGGCCGGGCTCGAGGTCGAGCATTGCGACCACACGCCCGAGCAGCGGGAGTACTACGAGGCGCTCGCCGAGCGCCTCGGCCTGATCCCCACGGGCGGCTCGGACTGCCACGGAACGCGGTACGACCCTGTGCGGCTCGGCTCGGCGCTCACACGTCCGGACCGATTCGCCCAGCTGTCGTCGTTCGCGGCCCGCAGCTGAGCGACGTACATCACGAAGCCGTACACCGCGACCGCGATCGCCGTCAGCATCAGCCCGACGGCTGTGATCCGGACGGCGTTCGAGACTGGGATCGCAAGATCGAGACGGTCCAGGTGCTGGGGTCCGAACAGTCGCGCCCAGTCACCCTCGGAACCACCGAGGAGCAAGTATCGGGACCGGACCGCGTCCGCGATGTAGTTCGCCGAGTCGCCGCAGGCTTCGCCGGCCCACGCGAGGAGCGTCGCTCCGGTCACGAGGTCGCGGCGCCGCATCAGCTGGAACGCGGCCAGGAGCAACGGGAACCCGACCTGCGTGACGTTGCCCATCAGAAGCATCACGAAGGTCCCCAACGGCGCGAAGGCGACGTGGCCGGCTTCGTGGACCGCGACGTCGAAGTAGGTCACCCCCGGCGGGCGCTCGCCGACCGCGAAGACGAACCAGGCGCAGGCGAACGTGAACGCGACCACCGCGGGGAAATGCCAAGCCCGCGTCTGACTGCCGACCATGACCTCGCTATCGGCGCGGTCCCGCCGCGACCTGAGGCCGCTGGTTCCGTACGATGCGCCGATGTCGCTCGAGGTCGTCTTCCTCGACATCGGCGGAGTGCTGTATGACGACGGGGTGTACCGCGACGCGCTGCTTGGAGCGCTCCGCGAGCTGCGACCCGACATCTCGGGTCGCGCGTTCGCCGAGGCCTACGACGAGTGCCGGCGCGACCAGGACGGCTCGTTCAAGGAGCGGCTCGCCCGCATCTTCATCGGTCCCGACGCCGACGTGGACGACGTGGAGCGGCGCGCCTCGCGGTACTGGCAATACCCGACCGGGTCGCTCGAGCCCGACGTCGTGCCGTGTCTCGAACGGCTGCACGACCGGTACCGTCTGGGCGTGTTGGCCAATCAGCCGAGCGTCGTTCGGCACGCGATGGCTCGCGACGGGATCGACCGCTTCTTCGACGTGTGGGCGGTCTCGGAGGATCTCGGGATCGACAAGCCCGACCCGCGGATCTTCGCCCATGCCGTCGAGGTGGCCGGGGTCGAACCCGGCCGAGCCGCGATGGTGGGGGATCGGCTCGACTACGACGTGCGCCCCGCGAAGACCGCGGGCATGCTCGCCGTATGGGTCCTCCGCGGCGAGGCGCCCGACGAGCCGACGGCCGAACAGGTCGCCGAAGCTGATGCGACCGTCCGGACCCTGGATGAGCTGCCGGAGGTCCTGGAGGAGTTCGAGCGGCGGTGAGCGCCACCCGACGCCGGATCCTGTTCGTCGGTGGCGGCTTCCTCGGGCTGTACGGGTCGCTCGAGGTCGAACGCGCCCTGCGCGACCGCTGCGAGATCACGGTCGTGAACCCAGAGAACTTCATGCAGTACCAGCCGTTCCTGCCCGAGGTAGCCTCGGGAAACATCGAGCCGCGCCACGTGGTCGTCCCGCTCCGCCAGGTGCTGCGGCGCGCGAACGTCGTCGTGGGTGAGGTCACGCGCATCGACCACGAGACGAAGACCGTGACGGTAGATGTCGGTGGGTCGCTCGAGCTCGCGTACGACGTCGTGGTCCTCGGGGCCGGGTCGCGGTCGCGGGTCCTGCCGGTCCCGGGTCTGGCCGAACAGGGCGTCGGCTTCAAGACGGTCTCGGAGGCCATCTACCTCCGCAACCACGTGATCGCCTCGCTGGACAAGGCAGCCGCGGCGACCGATCCGGACCGACGCCGAGCCGCGCTCACGTTCGTGTTCGTCGGTGGCGGGTACGCAGGCGTCGAGGCGCTCGCAGAGCTCGAGGACATGGCCCGCTCCGCGCTCCGGTTCTATCCGGGCCTCACGCGTCAGGAGATGCGATGGGTGCTCGTCGAGGCGGCAGGCGGGATCCTGCCGGAGATCGGGGCGGATCTCGCGGAGTACGTTCGCCGCCACCTCGAGGAACGGGGGATCGAGGTGCGCCTGAACACGCGGCTGGAGTCGGCCGAGGGGGGCACGATGCGGCTGTCCGACGGTGAGACGTTCGCCGCCGGCACGCTGGTGTGGACGGCCGGCGTCACGCCGGAGTCCATCGGCGGCCGGTCGGGTTTCCCGGTCGACGAGCGCGGCCGGATCGTCGTCGACGAGTACCTGCGGGTCCGGGGCGTGGACGACGCGTGGGCGGCGGGCGACAACGCCGCCATCCCCGACGTCGTCTCGGGAGGGACGGCGCCGCCAACCGCGCAGCACGCGATCCGCGAGGCGCGCCGACTCGGCCGGAACCTGGTCGCGTCGATCGAGGGACGCCCGCTCCAGCCCTTCTACCACCGCAACCTCGGGCAGCTTGCGTCGCTCGGACGCTACAAGGGCGCCGCGAAGGTCCTGGGCGTCCGGCTCCGCGGCTTCCCGGCGTGGTGGCTGCACCGGACGTATCACATCTGGATGATGCCGACGCTCGCCCGCAAGTCGCGGATCATCGCCGACTGGACGGTGGGTCTGCTGTTCCCGCGCGACATCGCGCAGCTCGGGTCGCTGAGCCACCCGCGCGAGCCGTTCGAGCGCGCGGCTGGGAGCGAGTAGCGCGCTACCGCGTGGAGCGGTTGACCTGCGCGGCCGCGCTAAGTGCCGTCGCGCCGCGCTGGATGTCGGCGAGCTCGTGGCCGCCGGTGAGCTCCTCGACCGCCCAGTTCGTGAGGTCGCGGATCGACAGGATCCCCACCAGCTTGCCGCGCTCGACCACCGGAAGGTGACGGATCCGCAGCCGCGCCATGTGTTCGGCCGCCTCCGCCACGTCGGTCTTGGGTTTCACCGTGTCGAGGTCGCGGGTCATCCGCTCACCGATCTTCGTCTTGGCCGGGTCCTTCCCGTCGGCGACGAGGTTGACGAGGTCGCGCTCGGTCACGATCCCGGCGAGGTTCTGGCCGTCCATGACGACGACGGACGAGATCTGGTGCTCGTGGAGCAGCCTCGCCGCCTCAGCGAACGAGTCGTCGGGGCCGGCGGTCTTCACGTCGGTCTTCATCAGGTCTGCGACCTGCATGGATGCCCTCCTCGTCGGGAAGCCCGGGCCCGTAGGGTACCCCGTTCGCGGCCGCTCGAGCGAGGGAAGCGGTCAGTGATCGGATCGACCGGTGAAGTGGAACCCCTCGATCCGCAGGGCCGGCACTCGCGAGGACGAGAAGAAGAACTCGCTGGCGAGCTCGGTCTCCCGGCCGATCATCGTGGTGTTCGTCAGAGCCTCGAGGATCGACTGCGTGAAGCGCAGGTTCTTGACCGGATGCGCGATCTCGCCGTCCTCGATCGCGAACGTGCCGTCGCGCGTCATGCCGGTGATCGTCGACTCGACCTCGTGCACGATGTTCGAGTAGTGGAAGCGAGTGACCAGCACACCGCGTTCGGTCGCCGCGATCATCTCCTCGAGCGTTGCATCACCGGGCTCCATGAACAGGTTGAGCGGGAACGGGCCCTCGGGGTTCGGCGCGGGGAGCGCGTGTCCGGTCGGCTCCTTCCCGGTCTGTTTGGCGGTCCGCAGGTCGTAGACGCCGTCGAGGAAGATCCCGTCGCGGATCAGCTCGACCCGTCGCCGTGGCACGCCCTCGAAGTCGAAGGGGGAACCGATCGTGAGTGGTGACGTCGCGTCGTCGTAGATCGAGACGGTGGGTGCGGCGACCCGCTGGCCGTTCTTGCCGCTCAGGCACGAACGACCCTCGAGCAGCGCCCGGCCGCCGAAGCCGATGAAGGCCATGAACCCGACGAGCGTCGACACCGCCGCGGGTTCCAGCACGACGGTATATGCGCCCGGGTCGAGGTCCCTGGGTTCGTCCGACGACCGCGCCTTGCGCGCGGCGCGCTCGCCCACGCCCGATGCGTCGACGTCCCCGAGCGTGGTGGCGAACGTCTCGGCGAAGCCGGTGCCGCCCCCCTGGCTCTTCGCGACGGCCGACAACGAGGCAAGCGTCCACGGCGCCCATGCGAACTGGCCTTCGCTGTTCGCGACGGCCATCTCCATCGCCGATGTCTCGTACGCGCCCGCCGCCTCGAGACCCTCGCAACGACCGACGACGTCGGCGACGGTTTCGGCGCGTTGCTCGGGCGACGCGGATGCGATCGCCTCGTCGAGCCGATCCGTGGCCTCGATCGGTGCCGGCGGGGCGAGGCCTGGGAACAGCGGATCGGGCGCCGCGACCCCCGCGATCTCGCGGGCGCTCTCGGCGGCGGCGCGCGACTCCTCGGGCGTGAAGCCGTTCGCCGACGCGACCCCGATCCGGCCGTCCTTGACGACACGGACGCGGATGTCCGTGTCCTCGCTCCACGTGCTCTGATGGATCGCGGACGACGCGAACCGCGTCAGCCCGCCCCACGAGTGCATGAACAGGACCTCGACGCCGTCGGCGCCGCCGATGCCGAGCGCGGCATCCGCGACGCGGCGAACCTCGTCCGGGCCGATCGTGCCCGGCATCAGGCGCGGACACCGACCTGCACGTCGCGGAACCGTGCCGGCGCGCAGCCGTGCCCGACGCGCGCCGTCTGCGTCGGCTGGCCCTTCCCGCAGTTCGGTGTGCCCCACAGCGTCCAGTCCTCGCGGCCTCCGACCGCGTCGCACCGTCCCCAGAACTCCGGCGTGATGCCCGTGTAGTTGGGGTTCCGGTACATCTGCGTCAGCTTCCCGTCGTGGATCCGCCACGCGATCTCGCAGCCGAACTGGAAGTTCATACGTCTGTCGTCGATCGACCACGACCGGTTGGTCGCCATGAACACGCCGTCCTTCGTGTCGCCGATGATGTCGGCGAGCGTGCCCTCGCGCGGCTCGATGCTGATGTTCGTCATCCGGACCAGCGGCAGGCTCTGCCAACCATCCGCCCGCATCGCCCCGGTCGACGGCAAGCCGAGGACGCTCGCCGTCTCGCGGCTCGAGATGAAGTTCTCGAACACCCCGTTCTCGATGACCGGGAAGCGCTGCGCCGGCACGCCCTCGTCGTCCCAGCCGAACGTCCCGAGCCCGCCCGGGAGCGTCGCGTCGGCGGTGATCGAGACGAGGGCGCTGGCGAACCGCAGCCTCCCTCGGTCGTCGGGCGTCACGAACGACGAACCTGCGTACGCCTCCTCCATCCCGAGCACGCGATCGAGCTCGACCGCATGTCCGATCGACTCGTGGATCTGGAGCTCGACCTGACCGGAGTCGAGCACGAGCGTGGTGACCTCGCTCGGGCACTCGTGCGCGGAGAGCAGCTCGACGGCCTGGGCGCCGGTGCGTTCGGCCTCCTCGACGAGCCCGAGCTTCGCGATGTGCTCCCACCCCGCTGCGGCGATGTGCCCGCGGAAGGCGTTGGGATAGCTGCGGCGCTGCATCTCTCCGTCGCCGATCGCCGTGGCGTCGATGCCCGCACCCGAGTGCACGATCGTCTGCTCGATCGCGCTGCCCTCGCTCGAGGCGAACCACGACCGCGAACGGAACAGGTCGATCCCGCCCTCGGCGAAGGTCACGCCCTCGACGGCCTGGACGCGCCGGGTCGCCTCCATCAGCAGCGCGATCTTCTCCTCGAGCGGGACGGTGAACGGGTCCTGCTGCATCGGCGTCTGGTACCGGCCGGTCGCCGGTTCGACGGCCGCGAGCGTGACGGGCTCGCGCGGCAGGCGCGAGGCGGCCTTCGCGATCCTCGTCGCGAGCTCGGCCGTGCGGTGGATCTCGCCCTCGCCCAGGCGCGCGGTCGCGGCGAAGCCCCAGTACCCGTCGAGGAGGACCCGGATCCCCAGGCCCTGCGAGCTGGATCGGTCGATGCCCTCCATCTCCTGGTTCCGAACCGTCAGCGACTCGGACTCGATGGCGACGACGCGAGCGTCCGCGAACCCGGCGCCGGCAGCGCGTGCGGCGTCGACCGCGGCCCTGGCGACGTCGAGCATCAGTGGTCTGTCCTTCCACAGCAGGCAGTCCGAGCGTGAGGCTCGGGGTTCGCGGAAGCGTAACGGACACCCGCATCCGACGCACTACGCTTGGCCGCCGTGCGTCTCGGCGTTCACATCGGCCACTGGTCCGGCGACCCCTTCGACGCCGTCAGTGTCGCGCGGCAGGCGGAGTCGCTCGGATTCGATTGCGTCTGGGCGTCAGAAGCGTGGAGCTCGGACGCCGTCACCGTGCTGACGTGGCTCGCGGCGCACACGGACCGGATCGGGGTGGGCGCGGCGGTCCTGCAGATGCCGGCCAGGACGCCGGCGGCGACGGCGATGACGACGGCCACCCTCGACCACCTGTCTGGCGGGCGGTTCCGCGTGGGGCTTGGCACCAGCGGGCCGGCGATCGCCGAGGGTTGGCATGGCGTTGCGTTCGACGATCCCGTCGGCTGGACACGTGAGTACCTGACGCTGGTCCGGTCGATGCTCGCGCGGGACGAGCCGGTCACCTTCGACGGGCGACGGTACTCGCTGCCGGCGCGGGGCGGGACCGGACAGGGCCGCGCGATGAAGCTGGGCGTGAGGCCGCTACGGGCCGACGTGCCGATCTACCTCGGCGTGATGGGTGAGCGAACGGTCGCGCTGGCGGCCGAGATCGCGGACGGCTGGATGCCGCTGCTGTTCTCGCCCGAACGAGCCGGGATCTTCTCGCGCTCTCTTGCCGAGGGGTTCGAACGGCGGGGCGGGCGACCGGAGGGCTTCGACGTCTCGCCGATGGTCTGGGTCGCGATCGGGGACGACCTCGCGGCGTGCCGCGACCACGTCCGCCCCCACGTCGCGATGTACGTCGGCGGCATGGGCCCGCGCGATCGCAACTTCTACAACCGGCTCGTCGCGAGGATGGGGTTCGAGCAGGCTGCCGCGGCGATCGCCGACGCGTACCTCGAGGGGCGCAAGGCGGAGGCCGTGGCGGCCGTCCCCGACGAGCTGGTCGACGAGGTGGCGCTCGTCGGTCCGGTCGAGCGTGCGCGGGACCGTCTCGATGCCTGGCGCACGGCCGGCGTGACGACGATCGTCGCCCGAACCACAGACGTCGAGCAGCTGCGGGCGGTCGCCCGCGCCGCCGGCCCGACAGCTACGAGGCAGCGGTAGCCGTCGTCTGGAACCGATGGGTCTGCGTGACCGAGTCGCACGGGTTCCCCCGTCCGAACGCCACCTCACCGGCCGTGAGGTCCGCGATCCACCAGAAGGCCGTGGCAGATGTGCCCCCGTACCGTTCCGGGTGGCGACAGATCGCGTTCGGCTCTCCCTCGTGGTCGGACAGGATCGAGCGGAGCGTGTGCGTCGTGACCGTCCCTGGCGCCGTCTCGGCCAGCAGGGCGAGCGCGCGTCGGTGGCGGGTCGACGAGTTCGGCCGGTAGTCGGGATCCCCCTCGAACCTCAGCATCCGCTCGCACACGTAGTGGTTCGCGTGCGCCAGGTGGCCGCGTTCGTCTGGTCCGGTGAGCTCGGCGTCCGTCGCGGAACCTTCGATGTTGACGGCGCGGCCGCTCCGGTCCACGAGGACTTGGTTGTACGAGGACGCCCGGTCCGCGCGCAGTCCCTCCGCAACGGCAGCGTCGATCGACGGCTGCCGCAACATCGAGCGGAACTGGATCTCGCGCGGGATCCCGACCCGCTCGTCGAGCGGCGCGAGTTCGTTGCCCGTCATCGAGATCCCGTTCGCGTTCCACCCGCAGCTCACCCACAGGCCGTTCCCGATCGTGAGCTGCTCGGGTTCGTCGTCGAGCGCCCACTCGACGGCGACCAGCTGCTCCTGGTACCTGCGTCGGATGTCGTTGTTGTGACCGACGAGCACGCGGTCTCCCGTTGTCGCCGGTGGCACCGCCACGACGTCCGTGCATCGACCCTCCAGCCGGGGGGCGTAGGGCTCGTACCAGATCTCCTCGGTCATGCAGGCGAACACCGCCCGGGGGTCGACGTCGGCTGCGCGAGCCAGCGCCTCCAGTTCCTGGCGGTACCACGGATACGCGGCGAACGTGATCTCGGCGTACCGGTCCGCGAGATCGAGCTGTTCCGATCGAGTGCGTCCACATGGGATCCGAGCGTCGAACGCGACCTCATCCCGGATCACATCCGCGCACGCCGCCCCGAGGGCCGCGCCCGCGCCGGCGTGCGTCCCTTCTACGCGCAGCAGGGGGATGGGAGACGGCGGCATCCCGCGTCATCCTAGTGCCGCGACCCTAGCCCTTCGCCGGTCGTCGACGGTCCCGGGCATGCGGCGGTCCCGTGGCCACGGGGGCCGCCGCCCGGTGGCGGTGGAGGACCCGGATGGCTCAATGGTGGTCAGGCGACCACTGGCGGTGAGGACGATGCTTCAGC
>DATHSY010000007.1:0-8845 GCA_035463715.1 Actinomycetota bacterium
ACGTACGCCTTGCGGAACCGCATCGGCGACCTCGCAACCGACGCGCGCGCCGCCACGACGACCGCGTCCACCCACTCGTCGATCCCGTGGTCGAGCAGGAGCTGCCGGATGTTGCCGGCCGCGCCCCGCGCCTGTCGCAGAACGTGCTCCGCAGGCTGGCCGTTGCAGTACAGCTGCCCGCGGCTGCGGTAGAAGTTCCCCTCCCAGGCCTTCGTCTCGATCGCGAACACGCCAGTGGGGCCGATCACGACGTGGTCGACGTCACCGTGACCGGTCGCAACGCCGTGAACGACCCAATAGGAAGAGGGCAGATCGCGGAGGGCCTCCGCGACGGCCTGCTCTCCCATGATCCCCCTGCGGAGCCCGGCCGGGTCGAGGACCTGCCCCACCCCCGCGTTCCGCTCGATGACGAAGAGCAGGCCGAGGGCCAGGAACGACGCGGGCCACCACCACACGCCGATCATCAGGAGCGCGGTGGCCGAGGCGACCGTCGCCGCGAATACGGCCAGGCGCAGGCGGAGCTGAGACCTCAGGAACGCAGCAGGTTTCCGCACGCTGGTTGTATCGGCACGTCGCTCGACCGGTCGAAACGCGCGGGCCGACGACCTCCTGGGAGTATCGTAGGCGATGAGCCCGCCGTCGCCGTTTTCCCTGCACGCGTCGAGGGCCGGTGCGGGCGCGGTCCTATCGGCGGTCGTGATCTGGAGCTTCACGAACACGCTCGTGAAGATCTCCGACCTCCCGGCGCTGACCTTCGCCGTCCACCGCCTGTGGTTGGGCGCGGCGCTCGTCGTGGTCGGCCTCTACGCGGTCGGACGACGTCTCACGTGGCCGGTCGTCCGTGCGTCGGCGCCGGGCGGGGTGGTGCTCGGCCTCGAGATCGCGTTCTTCTTCTCGGCGTTGAAGCACACGTCGATCGCCGACGTTGCGATCATCTCGGCCCTCCAACCGGCATTCGTGCTGCTGCTCGCGCCGCGGCTGTTCGGCGAGCGGGTCGGCAGGCGCGACCTCGCTTGGGCGACCGCGTCGGTCGGTGGGGTCGTCGTCGTGACGATCGGCTCGTCGGGGACGCCGGCGTGGAGCCTGTACGGCGACCTGCTCGCCGCCGGGTCGCTGCTCGCGTGGACGGCGTACTTCCTGATCTCGAAGCGGGCCCGCGCCCGCGTTCCCGCCTTCGAGTACCTGGCCGTCGTGTTCGTCGTCGCGGCGCTCGTCGTCACGCCGCTCGCGGCGATCGCTGGTCAGCCGCTCGGCGGTGTACACGTGGACGACCTGCTGATGCTTCTCCTGTTCGTCGTCGGCGCCTCCGCCGGCCACGTCTTGCTCACCTGGGCCCACGGCAGCGTGGACGTCAGCGTGAGCAGTCTGATCATGCTCGCGCAGCCGGTGGTCTCGGCGCTCGCGGCCCTCGCGATCCTGGGCGAACCGATCACGCCGCTGTCCGCGGCGGGTGGCGCGATCGTGCTGGGGTCGCTCGGGGCGATCGTGTCCCGAGCGGCCTCGGTGGCGCGCGACGACGAGCTCGAGCTGCCGCAGACGTAACCATCTCGAAACACACAGCGCGTTGCCCCGGGCCGTCACAACCCGTACAACATCGCGCATCGTTCGGCCGCATCGGTCGTGGGGGTGATCGGGATGTCCGTCGTCGCCGGGGACACGGCCTGGGTGCTCGTGTCCGCCGCACTCGTCATGTTCATGACGCCCGGGCTCGCGTTCTTCTACGGGGGCCTCGTTCGTTCGAAACACGTCCTGGCGACGATCGCGCAGTCGATCGTGGCGCTCGCCGTCGTATCGGTCACGTGGGTCGTGATCGGGTACACGCTGGCGTTCGGCAAGGACGCGGGCGGGCTGATCGGGGACCTGGGACACGTCGGGTTCGCCGGCGTCGGCGCCGATCCGTCGGCCTGGGCGCCCACCGTGCCGGCGTCTGCGTTCGCCACGTTCCAACTGATGTTCGCGGTGATCACGCCGGCCCTGATCACCGGCGCCGTCGCCGAGCGGCTGCGGTTCGGTGCGTACGTGGCGTTCCTGGTCGCGTGGTCGGTGCTCGTGTACGCGCCCGTCGCCCACTGGGTCTGGGGCGGAGGGTTCCTGGGCGCAAGCGGGATCGGCGCGCTCGACTTCGCCGGTGGCACGGTGGTCCACGTGAACGCCGGCGCGGCCGCCCTGGCGGCGATCGTGTTCGTCGGCAGGCGGAGGGGTTACCCGCAGGCGGCGTTCGTCCCGCACAACGTTCCGTTCGTGGTGCTGGGCGCCGGGATCTTGTGGTTCGGGTGGTTCGGGTTCAACGCGGGCAGCGCGCTGACGTCGGGCGGGGTGGCGGCGGGCGCGTTCCTGGCGACGCAGCTCGCGGCGGCGACGGCCATGCTCACGTGGATCGGGCTCGAGCGGCTCCGGCATCGTCACGCCTCGACGATCGGCGCGGCCACCGGCGCCGTTGCCGGGCTCGTCGCCGTGACCCCGGCCGCGGGGTACGTGACGCCGCTCGCCGCGCTCGGCATCGGCGTCGTCGCCGGCGCCGTGTGCTTCGGCGCGGTGGAGCTGAAGCACCGGCTGCGCTTCGACGATTCGCTCGACGTCGTGGGCATCCACCTCGTCGGTGGCGTGGTCGGCGCGCTCCTCACCGGCGTCCTCGCGAGCGCCGCCGTGAACCCGGCGGGCGTGGACGGCGGGCTGGTGCAGGTCGCCAGGCAGTTCGCGGCCGTCGCCGTGTCGGGCGCGTTCTCGTTCACTATGACGCTCGCGATCCTGGCAGTGATCGACCGGGTCGTGCCGGTGCGTGTGGCCGCGGACGACGAGGACACCGGCCTCGACGCCGCCCAGCATGGCGAGACGGCCTACTCGCTCGGCGAGCGCGCGGGCGTCTGGCGCGCGACGACGGACGGCTTCGACGCCGACGAGGAGCTTCGGACCTTGCGCGAGCAGATCGTGACGGAGGCGACCCGGAGGACGATCGAGGCCCTGCGCGAGCCGAGCCCGCTCGACTGATCCGCTGCACCGGCAGGTCGCTCGCCCCGGGCCGTCGGGTTGCTCCCTCGCGCGCCCGCGGTCACGCGGACGAGCGGGACGCGCTAGTGTGCGCGAGGTCACCGACTCCGGAGCGACTGCATGGGAACCAGGCGGGGCGCCGCCCGCACGACGCGAGCATCGGGCACCGCGCCGAGGGGGCCGGTCGACGCGACCCGGGTCCCGCGGTTCGCCGGGCTCACCACGTTCGCGCGGCTGCCCCGGCTCGATCAGGTGGGCCGGTGCGATGTGGCGGTGGTCGGCGTCCCCTTCGACGCCGGCACGACGTTCCGGCCCGGCGCCCGGTTCGGTCCGGCGGCGATCCGGCAGGCCTCGCGCCTGCTCCGCCCGTACCATCCCGGGCTCGACGTGGAGCCGTTCGGCGAGCAGCAGGTGGCCGACGCCGAGGACATCGCCACGAACCCGTTCGACATCGCCGAGGCGATCGCCACCATCGAGAGCGCAGCGAAGGACCTGCTGACCACGTCCGGCCGGCTGCTCGCCCTCGGAGGCGACCACACGATCGCGCTCCCGCTCCTGCGCGCCGTCGCGGCGCGCAGCGGCACCGTCGCCCTCGTCCATTTCGATGCACACCTGGACACGTGGGACACGTACTTCGGCGCGCCGTACACGCACGGGACGCCGTTCCGGCGTGCGTTCGAGGAGGGGCTGCTCGCAGAGGAGTCGTCGATCCACGTCGGGATCCGGGGGCCGCTCTACGCGAAGCAGGACCTGGCCGACGACGAAGGGTTCGGGTTCAGGATCGCGACGGCGATGGATCTGGAGACCGACGGGATCGCCGGGGTCGCCGAACGGATCCGGGCGCGCGTCAGGGACCGTCCCGTCTACGTATCCATCGATATCGACGTGCTGGATCCCTCTCATGCGCCGGGCACTGGGACGCCGGAGGCGGGCGGCCTGTCGAGCCGCGAGCTGCTCGGGATCCTGCGCGCGATGGATG
The DNA here is from genome assembly GCA_035463715.1 of Actinomycetota bacterium. Taxonomy (GTDB): domain Bacteria; phylum Actinomycetota; class UBA4738; order UBA4738; family HRBIN12; genus DATHSY01. The sequence continues at coordinate 3,968 of DATHSY010000007.1, forward strand.
GGCTGCACGTGGTCGGCGCGGACGTGGTCGAGGTGGCGCCCGCGTACGACCACGCGGAGGTGACCGCGATCGCGGCGAGCCACGCCGCGTACGAGCTGCTCGGCGTGATGGCGAGGACGACCTCGTGAGCGCGGGCGGAGGCAAGGGAGGGGGAACGATGTTCGGACAGGGGCGCTACAGCCGGCGCGAGTTCCTGCGGCGAGTGCCTGCAGCGGGGGCTGCGCTCTCGCTGCCGGCGATCCTGGCAGCGTGCGGACGGGAGCCCGAACCGGCGGGCGGCGGCGGCGCGACGAGCGCCACGCCGACCGCGATCGACACCGGCAACATCGAGGGTTCGCGGATCAAGGTCAGCACGTACGGCGGGTTCTTCGAGGAGAACTTCAGCAAGATGTACCCCGGCTTCACCGACGAAACCGGCGTCGATGTCGAGTCGGTCGAGGAGCCGACGTCGGAGGTCTGGGTCGTGCAGCTCCAGCAGTCGGTCGACGCCGGCACGACGCCGCCCGCCGACGTCTCGATGCTGTCCGGCGTCGGGATCCAGCGTGCGATCAAGGGCGATATCCTGGCGAAGTACTCGCTGTCCGACATCCCGCAGGCCGAGAACCTGGCCGAGGGGTACGTCCGCACGGACGACGAGGGTAACGTCGCCGGCGTCGGCGCCGTGTCGTGGTACATCACGCTCGTCTCGAACACGGACCGCGTCCCCGAGAGCCCGGACTCGTGGACGGCGTTCTGGGACCCCGAGTGGCGCGACCAGCTGGCGCTGCTCCGCAACGCCGGCAACAGCTTCCTGATCGAGACCACGGCCGCGACGTACTTCGATGGCTACGACATCCTCGAGACGCAGGACGGCGTGATCGAGGTGCTCACGAAGCTCCAAGACGTCAAGCCGAACGTGAAGCTGTGGTACCGGGACGAGGGGCAGGCGCAGAACGCGTTCAACACCGGCGAGGTGTCGCTCGGGCAGTTCTACCACGACATCACCACGTACGCGGCCGAGGTCGAAGGCGAGCCGCTCCGCAGCGTGTTCCCCACCGAGGGCGCGATCTTGGACTCCGGGTTCTGGGCGGTCACGAAGACGACCCAGAACCTCGCCGCGTGCGTCGCCTTCGTCGACTACATGTCCCGCCCGGACATCCAGGCCGAGCTCGCGCGGACGCTCGGGACCACACCGACCGCGAAGAAGGAGACGATGGACCTCACCGAGGAGGAGTACGAGGCCGTCGGCGGTCCGGGTCCCGACGCGGCGCTCCGCCCGAAGTACGAGATGTACGACGAGTGGGAGGACTGGATCGACCAGCAGTGGACCGAGATGATCCTGTCCTAGGTCACGGCACCGATGCAGGAACGCGGGGGGCTGAGGCTCCAGGAGCTCGTCAAACGCTTCGGCGATCTCGAGGCCGTCGCCGGCGTCGACCTTGAGCTCCCGCCCGGCCGGCTGATCTCGTTCCTCGGGCCGTCGGGGTGCGGCAAGACGACGCTGCTGCGGATGATCGCCGGGCTCGAGCAGCCCACCGCCGGTCGCGTCTTCCTCGACGGCGAGGACGTCACGGACCGGCCGCCGCACTCGCGCGACATCGGGATGGTCTTCCAGACGCTCGCGCTGTTCCCGCACCTGTCGGTCTCGGGCAACATCGGGTACGGCATGAAGATCAGGGGCGTCGCGCAGGCCGAGATCCGTCGGCGCGTCGACGAGCTGCTGAAGATGGTCTCGCTCGAGGGCACCGCCGACCGGCGGGTCTCGCAGCTCTCCGGTGGACAGCGGCAGCGCGTCGCCACAGCGCGCGCGCTGGCGCTCGAGCCGCGGCTGTTCCTGCTGGATGAGCCGCTGTCGGCGCTCGACGCGAACCTGCGCGAGCAGCTCCAGGTCGAGCTGCGGCTGCTCCAGCAGAAGCTCGGGATCACGACGATCATGGTCACGCACGATCAACGCGAAGCGATGACGATGTCGGACCTCGTGGTCGTGATGCAGGCGGGTCGTGTCGAGCAAGTGGGGCTGCCGCTCGAGGTCTACCGCCGTCCGGCGACGGCGTTCGTCGCGCGGTTCATCGGAAGCACCAACCTGCTGGAGACGACCGGCGCCGGCGACGGCCGGGTCCGGCTGCGCGACCGCGACCTCGCGGTCCCGGGCGCGGACCGGAGCGACGGTGGCCCGGTCCTCGTCTCGGTGCGGCCGGAGGACGCACGGCTGCACGTAGGCCTCGGTGCGGTGCCCAACGCGATCCCGGGAACGGTGGTGTTCGTGCGGGACCTGGGCGAGCTGTTCGAGTGCTACGTGGACTGCGAGCTCCGGGAGCACGTGGTCGTCGCGGGGAGCCCGCGCGAACGCGTGCCGGTCGACCAGGGCGACGCGGTGCAGGTCGAGTTCCCGCCCGACGCGTGCGTGGTGGTGCGCGCGTGAGCGACCGGAAGCCGACGCACGGGACCTACGCGGTCCTCGCGGTCCCGGTGACGATGCTCGTGGTCTTCTTCCTCGTCCCGTTCGGCATCATGGTGGCGAGCTCCTTCTACCACCGCGTCGAGGGCGGCTTCTACACGCCGGCGTTCGAGCTGAACAGCTGGCGACGGCTGTTCACCGAGGTATTCATCGAGCGAGCCGTGTTCTCGATCGGTATCTCGCTGCTCGCCGGCGCCGTGTGCATCGCCGTCGCGTTTCCGTTCACGTTCTTCCTAACACGGATGAAGCGGCGGCCACACGTCGCGCTGCTCGTCGTCGTCATGTCCGCGCTGTCCCTGTCCGAGGTGATCGTCGGCTTCACCTGGAGCGTCCTGCTGGGCCGAGCCGCCGGGATCTCGAACATCCTCGTGTGGCTCGGTGTGATGGACGAGGCCCGCGCGTACCAGCCGGGGTTCGTCGCCGTGCTGCTCGGGCTGTGCTACATCGCCTTCCCGTACTGCGTGCTCACGCTGTATCCCTCGCTGTCACGGCTCGACCGTGAGGTGACGGAGGCCGCGCAGACGATGGGCGCCTCGCCGTGGCGGACCTTCTGGACCGTGGTGGTGCCGATCTCGCGCCCGATCATCGTCGCCGGGTTCCTGCTCGTGTTCGTGTTCACGCTCGGGAGCTACCTGATCTCCGCGATCCTCGGCCGTCCCGAGCACTGGACGCTCTCCGTGTTCATCTCGGACCAGGCCTCGTTCAACGCCAACGTGCCATTCGCGGCCGCGATGGCCATCTTTCTCACGGTGCTTTCGCTCGCCGTCGTCGGCGTCGTGACCGTCGTGGAATCGCGCACGAGGAGGCTCACGTAGGTGCGCGCGCTCAAGTGGACGACGACGGGGCTGACGCTCGTCTTCCTGGTCGCACCGCTGCTCGTGATCGCGATCGTCTCCGTGAACGAGAACCGCTACATGGACTTCCCGCCGCAGGGCCTCTCGTTCGAGTGGTACTGGGCGCTGTGGACCGACCTCGGCTGGCGGTCGGCGATCCTGACCAGCCTGACCGTCGCGAGCCTCGGCGCGCTCGTCGCCGTGGCGATCGCGACGCCGCTCGCGTACGTCCTGCGCGCCTACCGCATCCGGCTGTCGCCGCTGCTCTACGCGCTCGGGATCCTGCCGTTCATGCTGCCGCCCGTGATCAGCGCGCTCGGCGCGCAGGTCTTCTGGAACGCCGCCGATCACGCGGGCCGGATCGAGAACGTGATCATCGCGCATGGGATCTTCTTCTCGACGCTGCCGTTGATCACGATCAGCCTGGCGATGGAGACGATGGACCCCGCGCTCCCGGAGGCGGCCCAGACGCTCGGCGCGAACCCTCGCACGACGTTCCGGACGATCACGCTGCCGCTACTCGTGCCGTCGATGATCACGGGCTACGCCGCGGCGTTCGTCCTCAGCCTGAACGAGTACATCATCGCGTTCCTCGTGGCGGGGTTCTCCGTCCAGACGCTCCCGATCAAGATCTTCAACGGGATCCGCTACGGATTCACGCCGACGATCGCGTCGGTCGCGGTGGTGTTCATCGTGATCGCGGCGACGGTGTTCTCTTTGTTCGCCGTCTTCGGCAACCTGCTGCGGTTCCTCGGCGCCGACCCGGCGATCCTCGAACGGAACGACGCTTAGCCGGACGCGAGGTCACGAGGCGGCGCGGAGTTTCGCCAGCCGGCGACCTGCCTCCTGCAGCGTCTCCAACCGCTTGCTGAAGGAGAAGCGCACGAGGTGCCGCCCGAGCGCCGGATCGGAGAAGAACGACGAGCCGGGGACGACGGCGACGCCGACCTCGGTGGTCATATGGACCGCCGCCCGGACGTCGTCGCCGAGGCCGAGGTGCGAGATGTCCGCCATGACGTAGTACGCGCCCTTCGGCGGGTGCGCCTCGAACCCGTGGTCCCAGAGCGTCTTCATCATCAGTTCGCGCCGCTCGGCGTACTCCTCGGCGGTCCGCGCGTAGTACGAGGCCGGGAGCGACAGCGCCGTGGCGCCAGCGTGCTGCAGCGGCGTCGGCGCGCCCACCGCCAGGAAGTCGTGCACCTTGCGGATCCCGTCGGCGATCTGCGGCGGCGCGATCGCCCATCCGACGCGCCACCCGGTCACGGCGTACGTCTTCGACAGCGCGCTGATCGTGACGGTCCGCTCCTCCATCCCGGGGATCGTCGCGATCGGGACGTGTCGTTCGCCGTCGTAGAGGATGTGCTCGTAGATCTCGTCGGTGAACGCGATCGCATCCCACCGCTCGCAGAGCTCCGCGATCACCCCGAGCTCCTCGGCCGAGAAGACCTTGCCGGTCGGGTTGTTCGGCGTGTTCACGATGATGCCTCGCGTCCGCGGGCCGAACGCCGCCCGGAGCTCCTGCTCATCGAACGTCCAGTCGGGCGGCGACAGCCGCACGAACCGCGGCACCGCGCCGGAAAGGATCGTGTCGGGTCCGTAGTTCTCGTA
>DATHSY010000008.1:0-10115 GCA_035463715.1 Actinomycetota bacterium
GGTCGAGGAGGCGGGGGTGACCACGCTCGAACGTGAGGGGACCGTCTTGCCCGACCGCGTGCTCGAGTCGGTCCGACGGACCCGCGTGGCGCTGAAGGGGCCGATCGCCACCCCGATCGGCACGGGGTTCCGCAGCGTCAACGTCGCGCTCCGCCACGAGCTCGATCTGTTCGCGGCCGTCCGGCCCTCGCGGACCCTGCCGGGCGTCCCGACCCGGTACGAGGGCGTCGACCTGGTCGTGATCCGGGAGAACACCGAGGACCTCTACGCCGGGATCGAGTTCGAGGCCGGGACGCCCGAGACGGCCGAGCTGCGCGAGCACCTCCGGGCGCTGACCGGAGAACGCGTGCGCGACGACGCCGGCATCACGGTGAAGCCGATCTCGGTCACCGGCGCACGACGGATCGTGCGGTTCGCGTTCGAGTACGCGCGGGCGAACGAGCGGCGGAAGGTGACCCTCGGCCACAAGGCGAACATCATGTGGTTCTCAGACGGGCTCTTCCTCGAGATCGCCCACGACGAGGCGCCGAGCTACCCCGACGTCGCGTTCGAGGAGATGCAGATCGACCAGCTCTCGATGCGGCTCACGCACGACCCGGAGACCTTCGACGTCCTGCTGCTGCCGAACCTGTACGGCGACATCCTGTCCGACCTGTGCGCGGGGCTCGTGGGCGGGCTGGGCCTGGCCGCAGGCGCCAACCTCGGATGGGAGTACGCGGTCTTCGAGCCGGTGCACGGCAGCGCGCCGGACATCGCGGGACGCGGAGTCGCGAACCCCCTCGCGATGATCCAGTCGGCCGGCATGATGCTGTCGCACCTGCACGAGATCGATGCGGCCGCCGCCCTGGCCGGCGCCGTCGATCGGGTCCTGCGCGAGGGCCGGGTCCGAACCCCGGACCTCGGCGGGACGGCCTCGACGAGGGAGATGGCGGCGGCGGTCTCGAAGGCCGTCCGGCGGCGGGACCTGCGGGACTAGCCGTCGGGCCGCCGTCGCGCTAGAACTGAGGTAGCAGAATCTCAGGAGGGAAGGGCATGACGGCGAACGTCGGCGACCGCATCGTTGTCGAATCCGAGAGCGTCGGCCAGCCGACCCGGGAAGGCGAGATCCTCGAGGTGATCTCGGGCGAGATCGGCGTTCGGTACCGGGTCAGGTGGCTGGATGGGCACGACTCGATCTTCACCCCGAGCGGCGGGAGCGCCCGGATCGTCTCGACCGGGGCAAGGGCGCGCAAGCGCAGCCGTTAGGCGTCCGGCCCCCGGAACCCACCCGGAGCCCGACCGGGCTCCTGTGGGAGCTGTCAGCAGCCGGGCTCGCCGTGGTGCCCGCAACAGCCTTTGGTCAGCGCGCGGGCTCGATTGCGGACCGTCAAGCGAACCTTCGTCGCGATCGGCGCGTCGTACTCGCGCCAGTTGGTGAAGAACGCTCGGACGTACCGGCCCGGCCCGTCGTGGTCGCTCATCGGATCGATACTACGTGCGCCGGTCCCACCCGCGGGGCCCGCCCCATGCGAGACTCGCGCCGATGGGATCCGAGCTCATGTCGACCGCGCGCCCGACGACGCTGCGGGTGTGGAGCTTCCTCGGGCTCACGACCGGGGGCACGCTGCTCGCGATCGGGGCACTCATGCCATGGGCGGCGATCCGCCCCTTCCTCGATGCGCAGGTGCGCGGCGTCGACGTCATCGAAGGGACGCTCGCACTCATCGCCGGCGTCTGTGTGCTGCTGGCCATGCTCGCGATGCGGGTGGTCGGGACGCTGCGCGGGCGCGTGTGGCTCGCGTCGGTGGTCCTGGTCCTCTCGGTCGGCGCCGTGATCGCCGCGCTGAGCTACGTGGCGGGTGCGGACGACCGCGACCTCCGCGCGGGCGTATGGGTGGTCGTCGTCGGCGGGATCGTCGCGGCGGGCGGAGCCATCGCCAGCATCGCGTGGGCCCGCGCGTCGGCTACAGCGACGCCAGATCCTGGCACTTCGAACGGATCCCCTCCGCGGCAGCCCTGAGCGCCGAGAGCTCCTCGTCGGACAGCTCGAGCTCGACGATCTCGCGGACCCCGTCTGCCGACAGCCGCGCCGGGACGCCGACGTACACCCCGTCGATACCGTACTGGCCCGTGCACCACGCACACACCGGCAGCGGCTCATCCCTGTGACCGGCGATCGCCTCGACCATCTCCGTGACCGATGCGGAGGGCGCGTAGTACGCGCTCCCCTTCTTGAGCAGCCCGACGATCTCGGCGCCGGCGTCGCGCGTGCGCGCGTACAGCCGTTCGAGCGTCTGCCCGTCGACCAGCTCGGCGAGCGGCTTGCCGCCGACCGTCGCGTGACGCGGGAGCGGCACCATCGACTCGCCGTGCGAGCCGAGGGTCATCGCCTCCACGTCCCGGGGCGAGACGCCGAGCTCCTCCGAGACGAAGTACCGCAGGCGGGCCGAGTCAAGGACCCCGGCCATCCCCATGACGCGCTGCTTCGGGAACCCGGAGACCTCGGATGCGAGGAACGTCATCTCGTCGAGCGGGTTCGTCACGACGATGATGATCGCGTTCGGGGACCCTGGGACGACGTTCTGGACGACGTCGCGAACGACCGCCGCGTTCTTGCCGAGCAGGTCCATCCGGCTCATCCCCGGCTGCCTCGGGAACCCGGCGGTGACCACGACGACGTCCGAACCCACCGTGTCCGCGTAGTCGTTCGTGCCGACGATCGCCGGCTCGTAGCCGACCACCGACGCCGCCTGCCTCATGTCCAGAGCCAGTCCCTCCGGCAGCCCCTCGATGATGTCGATCAGGACGACGTCGGCCAGGCCCTTCTCGAGGATCCGCATCGCGGTCGTCTGTCCGACGAAGCCACTTCCGACCACGGTCACGCGCATCGCTGGTGCTCCTTCCCGTCCGTCTCGGTTCAGCGCTCGAGCTGTTCGATCACACCGTCGGCGACCCCGGACGTGCCGACGGCCGTCGGGTCGTCACGGGTCGGCTTCATGTCGTACGTGACGTGCGTGCCCTCGCGGATCACGCCGGCGATCGCCGCCTCGAGCCGGTCGGCGGCCTGGGTCTCGCCGAGGTGCCGCAGCATCAGCACGCCCGAGAGCATCATCGCCATCGGGTTGACCTTGTTCATGCCCTTGTACTTCGGCGCGCTGCCGTGCGTGGCCTCGAACACGGCGGCCTCGTCGCCGATGTTCGCCCCGGGAGCCACGCCCAGCCCCCCGATCAGGCCGGCACACAGATCGGACACGATGTCGCCGTACAGGTTCGGCAGGACGAGCACGTCGTACTCCTCGGGCCGCTGGACCAGCTGCATCGACAGGTTGTCGACGATCCGGTCGTCGAACTCCACGTCCGGGTACTCGTTCGCGACCTCGCGCGCCGTCGCGAGGAACAGGCCGTCGCTGAACTTCATGATGTTCGCCTTGTGGACGGCCGTGACCTTCTTGCGACCGTTCGAACGGGCGTACTCGAACGCGAAGCGCACGATCCGCCTGGTCCCGGTGACCGAGATGGGCTTGACCGAGATCCCGGCGTCGTCGCGGATCCGCTTGCCGGCCTTGTCGGCGATGAACTCGATCAGCTCCCTGGCCTCGGGCGTGCCCTGCTCGAACTCGATCCCCGCGTACAGGTCCTCGGTGTTCTCTCGGACGATCACGATGTCCACGTTCTCGTAGCGGGACCGCACACCCGGGTACCACCTGCATGGCCGCAGGCACGCGTACAGGTCCAGCTCCTTGCGGAGCGCGACGTTCACGCTGCGGAAGCCGCTGCCGACCGGCGTCGTGATGGGACCCTTGATCGCGACCTTGGTTCGTCGGATCGAGTCAAGGACGTGGTCGGGCAGCGGCGTGCCGTACGCGTCGACGACATCGGCGCCGGCGTCCTGGACGTCCCAGTCGAACCCGACCCCGGTCGCCTCCAGGACCCGCCGCGTCGCCTCGGACAGCTCCGGACCGACCCCGTCGCCGGGGATGAACGTCACTCGGTATGCCATCGCACTTCCTCCTCTGATCCTTGGCCGCCGCCCGTCCCGTGTCGGGCGGGCGCGGTAGGCTGATTGTCTCGGAAACCGGCTGGCGGCGACCCGCTCGCGCCGGAGCGCCCGCCCCCGACCACACAGGAGCTGAGGGCCGTGCCGGACAAGGGCCTCGAGGAAGTCATCGCCGCATCGACCAGGCTCTCGGACGTCGACGGCCGCGCCGGGCGGCTGTGGTACGTGGGCTACCCGATCCAGGACCTCGCCGAGCGCTCGACGTTCGAGGAGGTCGTGTACCTGCTGCACCAGCTCCGGCTGCCGACCGAGGCGGAGCTGGACGAATTGAACGAGCGTCTGGTCTTAGAGCGCGAGATCTCGCCGTTCCTCGCCGACATCATGCCGACGCTCGCTCAGCAGACCTCGCCGATGTCGATGCTGCGCACGAGCGTCTCGGCGGCCTCGGCCTACGACCCCGACGGGTGGGAGAACAGCGCCGAGGCCAACGAGCGCAAGGCGATGCGGTTGATCGCCAAGACCGCCACGCTGCTCGCGGTGTACCACCGCCTGCGCACGGGACAGGACGTCGTCCCGCCTCATCCCAAGCTCCCGCACGCGGCGAACTTCCTGTACATGCTCTCCGGCCAGGAGCCGGACCAGGAGGACGCGGCCGTCCTCGACACCACGCTGATCCTCTATGCCGATCACACGATGAACGCCTCGACGTTCACCGCCCGCGTGATCGCCTCGACCCTGGCGGACATGTTCTCCGCGATCACCGGCGCGATCGCAGCCCTCAAGGGACCGCTGCACGGCGGCGCCAACGAGGAGGCGATGAAGATGCTCGAGGAGATCGACGATCCGTCGAGGGCCGAGGCGTACGTGAAGGATCGCCTGGCCCGCAAGGAGCGGATCATGGGGTTCGGTCACCGCGTATACAAGACGGAGGACCCACGCGCCACCGTGCTCCGTCGCCTGTCGCAGGAGACCGGCGAACGCAAGGACGAGCCCCGCTGGTACGAGATCTCGGCTGAGGTCGAGCGCGTGGTCAACGCCGAGAAGGGCCTCCACGCCAACGTCGACTTCTACGCGGCCAGCGTGTACCACTACCTCGGGATCCCCACCGACCTCATGACGCCGGTGTTCGCGCTCGCGCGGATGAGCGGCTGGACGGCGCACGTCCGCGAGCAGTACTCCGACAACCGCCTGATCCGGCCCGAGTCCGAGTACGTGGGGCCGCGTGACCAGACGTACGTCGCGATCGAGGATCGCGGCTGACGCTCAGACAGCAGGAGGCAGTGGGGGCGGGGGCGTCGCGGCCGAGGGCAGCCCCGCAGCGCGGTCCCAGATGCGGTTCAGGTGCTCCTGCACGTACAGCCCGAGCGCGACCCCGACCACGAGAAGCAGGATGATCGTGAGCGCCGGCGAGAGCTCCTGTTGGATCTCGATGCTCCGCTCCATCTCCACGACGTGGTTCGCCGTGTTCCAGACGGCGATGAACGGCGGGACGATCAGGATCCACCCGAACAGCACCGCCATCAGCGAGCGGACGGGGCTGATCGTCATGTCGCCCGTGTAGCGCTGGATCTCCTCGTTCGCCTTGTAGTACCAGTACAGGGCGTAGATCCCGAAGGTGATGACGGAGAACAGCAGCACGAGCAGGGGGTCCCGCTTAAGGTACGACTGCCCGCGGATCGTCACGGTCTCGGCCATGGCCTCGCTCCCTCCGTAGGGGTCGCCCTCCGTAGAGGTCGAACCCGAGTCTATGGCGCTGGCGGGCGAGGCAGGAGGCCCGCGCGCTCCACGACGTGCCGGACGCTCGCCTCTCGGCCCAGCCCCATCACGTGGACGCCGGCGATGCCCTCGGTCCCGGCCAGCGCGCGGACGATCCCGACCGCGATCCGGACGCCGGCGGCCGGTGCGTCGGGGCCGGCCGACTCGAGCTCCTCGACGATCGCCCGCGGGACGACGACGCCGGGCAGATGGTCGTTCACGTAGTGCGCCTGCTTCCCGTTCCGAAGGGGCGCGACGCCCGCGATCAGTGCGGCCCGTTCGTGGACGCCGTGCGCCCGCACGACCTCCGCCCACGCGGCGAACGCCTCGACGTCGTAGACGATCTGCGTCTGCACGAACGACGCCCCCGCGTCCAGCTTGGCCTCGAGGCGGCCCGGGTCGTAGGTCTTCACCAGCGGTGAGTCGGCGACGCCGACCAGGTACCGGGGCGCCGGGTCGATCTCCGCGCCCGACTGCAGCCGGCCCTCGTTCCGAAGGCCCGCGGCCAGCCTAACGAGGTCCAGGACCGCGAGGTCGCGGACCTCTGCGGCATCGGGGTGGTCGCCCCGCGCGAGCGGGTCGCCCGAGAGGCAGAGCAGGTTCCTCGCGCCGAGGGCCCACGCGCCCAGCAGGTCGGACGTGAGCGCGAGCCGGTTGCGGTCGCGCACGGTGAGCTGGAGCGTCGGCTCGAGACCCGCTCGAGCCGCGGCGGCGACGCCGGCGAGCGGGGACATGTGGGCGCTCGCCGCGGGGTTGTCGGTCACGTTCACCGCGTCCGCGTAGCCGACGAGCTCGCGCGCCTGACGGAAGACCGCGCCGTCGTCGGCCGACCGGGGCGGCACGATCTCGGCGGTCACGCAGAACGCGCCAGACGCGAGGATCCGTTCGAGCCGACCGGCCGGCCCGCTCAACGGCGGTCGGCGAGCGCCTCTGCGGCGGTGACCGTGTTGAGGAGCAGCATCGCGGTCGTCATCGGCCCAACACCGCCGGGGACCGGCGTGATCGCGCCCGCGACCTCCCTGACCTCGTCGAACCGCACGTCGCCGACGAGGCCGTGGTCGGTGCGGTGCACGCCGACGTCGATCACGACGGCGCCGGGCTTGACCATGTCCGCCGTCACGAGCTCCGGCACGCCGGCCGCCGCGATCAGGATGTCGGCCTGTCGCGTGTGGGCGGCCAGGTCGCGCGTGCGGATGTGGCAGATCGTCACGGTCGCGTTCCCGCGGATCGAGTCCTGCGCGAGCATGATCGACAGCGGCGCGCCGACCAGCTCGCCGTACCCGACGACCACGACCTCGGCGCCGTCGAGCTGCACTCCGGTCCGCAGCAGCAGCTCCACGATGCCGTACGCCGTGGCCGGCTGGAAGGCCGGGTCGCCCCGAACCATCAGCCCGACGTTGAGCGGGTGCAGGCCGTCGACGTCCTTCGCGGGATCGATCGTCGTCTGGACCGCGAGCTCGGAGATGTGCTTCGGCACCGGCAGCTGGACGATGATCCCGTGGATCGCCGGGTCTCGGTTCAGCCGGCGGAGGGTCGCGAGCAGCTCGCCCTCGGTGACGTAGGCCGGCAGGTCGAACTGCTCCGAACGCATGCCGACGTCGGCGCAGGCCTTGTGCTTGGCACCGAGGTAGATCCGCGAGGCCTCGTCGTCGCCGACGAGGACCGCCGCGAGACCGGGGGTGACGCCGCGCTCGAAGAGCGCCTTGACGCGCTCGGCGATCTCGGCGCGGATCTGCGACGCGATGGCCTTGCCGTCGATCAGGGTGGCCGTCACGGCCCGAATCCTACCCGGCGCGGTACGGCTGCGACGGGATATCCGCAGGTCGCGGGGTCAGTGGCGGAAGTGCCGGCGACCCGTGACCACCACCGCCATGCCGCGGGACTCGGCCACCGCGAGGACCTCCTCGTCACGGACCGAGCCGCCCGGGTGCACGACGGCGGTGACGCCCGCGTCGGCCGCGACCTCCACGGCGTCGGGGAACGGGAAGAACGCGTCGCTCGCGGCGACGGCGCCCTTGGCCCGGTCGCCTGCCTTGCGCGCCGCGAGGAAGGCGGCGTCGACGCGCGACATCTGTCCGGCGCCGATCCCCACGGTCGCGCCGTCGCGCGCGAACACGATCGCGTTGGACTTCACCCGTGCCGCGATGGTCCAGGCGAACGCGAGGTCCTGCCACTCTCGTTCGTCCGGTGCCCGAGAGGTGAGGACCGTCCACCCGCTCGGGCGTTCGCCGATGACGTCTCGATCCTGGACGAGCGCGCCACCGCGGATCGGCCGGATCTCGACCCCGCCGGCGACCGGCAGGGGCGCCTGCACGACACGCAGGTTCTCGCGTCCGGCGAAGGCGCGCAGCGCGTCCCCCGCGAAGGACGGCGCGATCACCACCTCGATGAAGACGTCGGCCATCGCCGCCGCCGTGGGGGCGTCGACCTCGGCGTTGAAGGCCACGATCCCGCCGAACGCGGACACCGTGTCGGACTCGAACGCGCGCCCGTAGGCATCGGCGAGCGACCCGCCGAGCGCGACCCCGCACGGGTTGTTGTGCTTCACGATCACCGCGGCCGGCGAGGCGAGCTCCGCGACGAGGCCGTACGCCGAGTCGGCGTCGAGCCAGTTGTTGAACGACATCTCCTTGCCCTGGAGCACTCGCGCACCGCCGAGGGCACCCGGGCCGCCGACCTCCTCGAACAGGGCGGCGCGCTGGTGCGGGTTCTCGCCGTACCGCAGCGCGCCGGTCTTCGCGAGGGCGAGACCGACGAAGCTCGGGAGGGCGCCATCGGCGGCCGTCCATCCGGCGAACCAACCGGCGACCGCGGCGTCGTACGCGGCCGTGTGCGCGAACGCCTCGGCCGCGAGCGACCGACGCGTCTCGAGCGAGAGGCCGCCGTCACGACGGAGCTCGTCGAGCACGACACCGTAGCGGTCGGCGCTCACCACGACGGCGACCGAGGCGAAGTTCTTCGCGGCCGCGCGGACCATGGCGGGGCCGCCGATGTCGATCTTCTCGATCACGTCGTCGACGGAGGCCCCCGACGCGACGGTCTCGCGGAACGGGTACAGGTTCACCACGACCAGGTCGAACGGCTCGATCGCGTGCTCGGCGAGCTCCTCGACGTGCTCCGGCCTCCGGCGGTCGGCGAGGATCCCCGCGTGGATCCTCGGGTGCAGCGTCTTGACGCGGCCGTCGAGCATCTCCGGGAAGCCGGTGATCTCCTCGACCAGCGTCACCTCGAGCCCCGCGTCCCGCAGCGTCGCGGCGGTGCCACCGGAGGAGACCAGCGACACGCCGAGCTCGATGAGCGCGCGAGCCAGGTCCACGATCCCCGTCTTGTCGTAGACGGCCAGTAGCGCCCGGCGGACGGGCCGGAGGTCAAGCCGGACCTCGAGCCGGCTATCAGGCACTCGGCTCCCCGATCACGTGCACCCTGCGCCCGTCGACCTTGAGCCGTCCCTCGACGAGCGCGATCACCGCCCGCGGCAGCAGCCGATGCTCGGTCTCGTGGACCCTGACCTCGAGCGTGTCCCAGACGTCGTCGTCGCGGATCGCGACGGGCTCCTGGAACACGATCGGCCCGTGGTCCACCTCCTCGTCGACGAGATGGACCGTGACGCCGGTGACCTTCGAGCCGTACGCCAGCGCATCGGCGACCGCGTGGCCGCCGGGGAACGCGGGCAGCAGCGAGGGGTGAACGTTCAGGATGCGCCCGTCGAACGCATGGACGAACGCCGGGCCCACGATGCGCATGAACCCCGCCAGCACGACGGTGTCGATGCCGCGCTCGCGCAGCAGCCCGGCGAGCGGCTCGTCGAGCGCCGCGGGCGCGGAGGCGTTGTCGAGCGTGATCGTCGGAACGCCGGCGCGACGGGCGCGCTCGAGCGCGAAGGCGTCCGGGCGGTCGGACAGGACGAGCGCGATCCGCGGCCCGATCGTGGGGTGGTCCAGGAGCGCCTGGAGGTTGGTCCCGCCTCCCGAGGCGAGGACGGCGATCCGCGCATCCATCGCGCGCACGCTATCAGAGCGTCCCCGGCGGGCGGATACGGAGTCGGCGACATCGGTGGCTATGACCGAACGCCGAGGGGCCGGCGCTAAGCTGCGCGACGTGCCCGTCGAGGAGCGGACCACTAAGGCCGACCGGTGCTCGCAGCACCCCGGTTCGGCGTCGGTCGGGAGCTGTGACGGGTGCGGCCGAGCGCTCTGTCTGGCGTGCGCGATCCCCGTCCGTGGCCTGCTGCTGGGGTCCGAATGCCTCGGCCAGGTCCTCGGCGAGGACGCGCCCACCGACGAACCGGTCGTCCCGAGACGGGTCGGCCCGGCCGCGATCGCGTTCGCGGCGGCCGTGCTCGCCACCCTCCCGCCGTGGACGACGATCGGCCGGGGCTCGGGCG
>DATHSY010000009.1:0-4244 GCA_035463715.1 Actinomycetota bacterium
GGAGCTCCTCGTCCGCCGTCACCGCGATCGTCGTGAAGCCCGCCTGCGATGCCATCTCGCCCGCCGCGAGCAGCAGCCGTGTCTTGCCGATGCCCGGCTCGCCCTCCAGCGTCAGTCCCGCGAGGCGCCCGCTCCGAGCCGTCGCGAGCTCCTGCCGGATCGCGTCGAACTCGCTCCGTCGTCCGACGACCTCGCCCGTCGTTCGGCGGAACAGCGTCAGCGGCGAGAACGGCTCGAGCACCGCGGTCAGCGCCGGCGCCGGAGCGTTCGGATCCACACCTCGTTCCGCGTCCGCCATCGAAGGGTCATCATCCTAGAACCCGGTCGACGGGCCGCGGGCCGCCCGGAGCGCGTCGCGGAGCTGCTCGTACGTCGGGGTCGGCCGCAGCCCCTCGGGCGTCTGGAACATGCGGCACGACAGGCCGTAAGGCGCATCCGGTCGACGGAACGGGTCGCGGCCGCCGATCAGGATCGTCGGCGATCCGACGAAGTCGAGCCGCTCCGCGTCCGCCTCGGTCGCCACCGTCTCCAGGCGAGGTTCGACATCGCGGCCCTCGTCGCGGAGCACACGCATCACGAGGTCGTACGCGGTCCGCCAGTGCGGGCACCCGTCGAAGTACCGCAGAGTCACGTCAGCCGTAATACGCCTTCGACTCCTCCAGCCGGAACCGGGCGGCCGCCAGGATCGTGAACACGATGCCGAACCCGATCAGCACCAGCAGCGGCACCACGACGTCGCCGACGCCGCCGGCCTCGAGGATCACCGAGCGGAAGCCCTTCATCGCCCAGTAGGTCGGCATCGCCGGCGCGACCGCCTGCGCCCATCCCGGCATCGCGTCGACCGGCACCCACGTGCCGCCGAGCATCGCCATCCCGAACGCGCCCACGCTGCCGATCGCGTTCAGCTGCTGCATCGTTCGCGACACCGCGGTCACCGCCATGCCGAACGCGCTCAGCGATACGGCGAGCACCACGATGATGAGCGCGATCGCGACGACCGAGCCCTTCACGCTGAAGTCGAACAGCGGCCCCCCGAGCAGGAACAGGATCGCGAGCTGGAGGACGGTGACCGACACCGTCGGGACGACCTTCCCGGTGATCAGCTCGACCGACGAGATCGGCGCCGCGCGCAGCCGGTCCCACGTCCCCCAGCCGTGGTCACGGAAGAACGTGAAGCCCGCGTACGACACGCCGAACGCCCCGAACCCGACCGCCATCCCCGGGATCGCGAACTCCGAGCCGTTCGCGCCGGGGAACCCCTCGGCCGCGAGCTGCTGGTCGAAGAGCTGCTGCATCATCGCGACCATCACGAGCGGGATGATCAGGATGAAGATCAGCGTCGAGGGATCCGTGAACATCACGACGTACTCGTGGCGGATGATCGCGAGGCTACGTCGGAGCGACATGCTCGGCCTCCTTGCTCGCCTCCGTGTCGGCCTCGTCGTAGCGGCGGCCGGTGAGCGCGAGGTAGACGCTTTCCAGGCTCGGCCGGACGATCTCGACGGTGTCGAGCGCGCCGGCCGGCAGCTTCGGCAGGATGCTCGCGAGCGTGGCCGCGGGATCCGGGGCCGCCACCCGGACGCGCCGCCCGTCGACGCTCGCGTCGGCGTCCGCGACGACGGCCGGCACCTCCGTGTGGAACGTCATCTCGACCACGGGGTCGGCGTGCTCCGCGATCAGGCGGTCGACCGAGCCGCGCGCGATCACCGTGCCCGCGTCGAGCAGCGCGACGCTCGCGCCCAGGTCCTCGACCTCTTGGAGGTAGTGGGTCGAGTACAGGACCGCGGACCCTTCGGCGGTGAGCTGCCGCACCAGGTCGAGGATGTGCTGGCGGGTCTCGACGTCGGCGCCGGTGGTCGCCTCGTCGAGCAGCAGCAGCGGTGGCCGGTGGAGGAGCGCGATCGCCGTGTGGACCCGTCGTTTCTGGCCGCCCGACAGCGTCCCGCCCTGCCGGTCGAGAAGATCGGTGATCCGAAGCGCCGCCGCGACCTCGTCGATCCGCGTCGCCAGCTCTCGCGGCCGCAGCCCCGCGAGCCGTCCGAACAGTTGGAGGTTCCTCCGAACGCTCACGACCGGGTACAGGCCGAGATCCTGCGGCGCCAACCCGATCCTTTGCCGCACCTCCACCGACCTGGAGGTCGCGTCGAGACCGTCGACCTCCACGACGCCCGCGTCGGGACGCCGAAGCCCGGCGACGATCGAGACGAGCGTCGTCTTGCCCGCGCCGTTCGGTCCCAGGAGGCAGGTGATCTCGCCCCGCGCGACATCGACGTCGACGCCCCGCAGCGCGATGACATCGCCGTACGCCTTGCGAAGTCCCTGGACGTGGAGCATCCAGCCATTATCGTCGTCACCCTCCGCTTGTGCCCCGGGAGTATGGTGACGTGAGGCCGGCAGGAGGGTGGATCGATGACCGTCGAGCCGCAGCAGCACCTTCACCCAGCGATCGAGCACGACCAGAAGCACTTCCACGTGACGCACTACATGCATCGCGGCGAGAACTGGAACCACCTCCTGTCCACGCACACTCACGTGCACAACCACCCGGAGGTCGAGCACGTGCACATCCCGCACGAGGACCTCGAGAAGGAGCACCGACGGGAGGCGCATATCCACGATCACTCCCGTCCGGCCGACTCACCGGGCTGATCCGTCCACGTCGATCTGGCTTGCCAGGCCTCGGGTCAGTTGCCCCGGATGCGCCCCGCGATCGTCCCGAGCAGGCTCCACGCGATGCGGGGCTCCTCGGCGAGGATCTTCCGTAGGTCGTCGCGGTGCAGGACCACGCAACGGACCTCGGTGTCGGCGACCACGGAGGCCGAGCGAGGACGGCGGTCGAGGACGGCGATCTCCCCGAAGAAGTCGCCGGCGCGCAGCCGCGCGACAACCCGGCGTCCGCGAGTGACCCGTGCCCGGCCCTCCAGGATCACGAACAGCGTCTCGCCGTCATCGCCCTCGCGGACCAGCTCTTTCTTCGGCTCGTACCGGTAGTCGAGCGTTCCCTTGAGGATCCTCCGGACCTGCCGCTGCGAGAGCGCGCTGAACAACGGGACCTTCGAGAACATCACGACGCGATCGTCCACCGCGGCCGGAGTATCGCACGGGTCGAGACGGAGCAGCAGGGCCGCGGTTCGCCGACCGGGGTGGCGCGTCGGCGCCCCGTGCCACGATCGCCGCCGTGGCCGGTGACGCCTCGATCCTGCACGCGGACGTCGACTCCTTCTATGCGTCCGTCGAGCAGCGGGACGACCCATCGCTCCGCGGCCGGCCGGTGATCGTCGGCGCGGGCGTCGTGCTGGCCGCGAGCTACGAGGCGAAGGCTTTCGGCGTCCGGACGCCGATGGGCGGGCACCAGGCGCGCCGGCTGTGTCCGGACGCGGTCGTCGTCAGCCCGCGGATGGACGCCTATAGCGAGGCGAGCAGGGCGTTGTTCGAGGTGTTCGAGGACACCACGCCGTTCGTCGAGGGCATCTCGATCGACGAGGCGTTCCTGGACGTCGGCGGGCTCCGGAGGATCTCCGGCACGCCGACCGAGATCGCGGTCCGCCTGCGCGAACAGGTCCGCGAGCGCGTCGGCCTGCCGATCACGGTAGGGGTCGCCCGGACCAAGTTCCTCGCGAAGGTCGCGAGCACCGTCGCCAAGCCCGACGGCCTGCTGGTGGTAGAGCCCGACGGCGAGCTCGAGTTCCTCCATCCCCTCCCGGTCGAAGCGCTGTGGGGCGTCGGTCCCGTCACCGCGACCAAGCTCCGCGAGAGCGGCATCAGGGTCGTGCGGCAGGTCGCCGAGCTCGACGAGGCGGCGCTCGTCCGGCTGCTCGGTCGCGCGTCTGGCCGTCACATCCACGCGCTCGCGCACAACCGGGATCCGCGCCGTGTCCAGACCGGACGCCGCCGCCGGTCGATCGGAACCCAGCGTGCGCTCGGTCGCAGACGACGCCGATCGCCGGAGCAGCTGGACGCCGATCTCGTGGCGCTGGCGGACCGCCTGTCACGACGCCTACGCAAGGCGCGCCGCGTCACCCGCACGGTCGTGCTCCGCCTTCGCTTCGACGACCTGTCGCGCGCGACCCGCTCGCACACGCTGCACGAGGCGACCGCGCAGACCGACGCGCTCCTCGCCACCGCGCGCGGGCTCCTTGCGATGTCGCTCCCGATGATCCGCGAGCGCGGGATCACGCTGATCGGCATCACGTACACGAACCTGTCGCACGACGACGCGATCCAGCTGGCGCTGCCGTTCGAGC
>DATHSY010000010.1:0-2341 GCA_035463715.1 Actinomycetota bacterium
GTGGGCGTCCTGGAACGCCCGCTCCGCGTACTCCGAGCTGAAGCACAGCTCGACCGAGCCCGTGTGGTGGTCCTGGAGGTCCTTGCCGGGGTCGGCGATGAAGTCGGGCAGCTCCGACAGCGCCACGTTGATCTTCACCACTCCCGAGCGCGTCTTCCAGCGTTCGATGTCCTTCACGAAGTCGGCCGGAAGCTCGTCCCGCTCCGTCAGCTCAAGGAAGGCGATCTGGGGGTGGATCGCCGAGATGCCGACCGGAGCCCGTAGCTCCTCGCCGCTCTCGAGGGCCACACCGACGAACCGACCGCCGCGCGTGAGGATCTTCTTCACGCGGGCATCCGTGCGGATCTCGCAGCCGAACGACTCGGCCGCGCGACGGATCGACTCCGACACGCCGCCCATGCCCCCCTGCTGGAAGCCCCACGACCCGAGGTGGCCGTCGCCGACGTCACCGATCGAGTGGTGGAGCATCACGTACGCGGTGCCGGGCGAGTCCGGACCCGCCCACGTGCCGATCACACCGTTGACGGTGAGCATGCCCTTGACCGCGTCGGACTCGAACCAGTCGTTCAGCAGATCGCTGACGCTCATCGTGAACAGCCGCGTGGCATCGGCGACCCCGCGGACGCCGAGCTTGCGGACCTTCCACGCCGTCCTGACCGAGTCCAGGAGGTCCATCGGCGACGTCGACCCCACCTTCGGCGGCACCTGAAGCAGCAGCGGTCCGAGGACGTCCGCGACGCCCTTGAGCCAGTCCTCCCACTCCGGCATCGTCTCGGCGTCCTTCTTCGAGAACTTCGAGATCGACTCGGCCGACTTCGCGGCGTCGTCGGCGTAGACCTTGACCGACGTGCCGTCGGGGAACGCCTGGTAGTAGGGCCCGAACGGCGTGACGTCGTAGCCGTGTTGCTTGAGGTTCAGCTCCCGGATGATCGTCGGGGGCATCAGGCTCATCACGTACGAGTAAGTGGTGACCTTGATCTCGGGATGGTCCGGGAACGGGGCGCTCGTGTCGGCGGCGCCGCCGGTCTTGTTGCGGCTTTCGAGCACGACCGTCCTGGCCCCCGCCCGCGCGAAGTACGCGCCGGCGACGAGCCCGTTGTGCCCGCCCCCGATCACGATCGCGTCGTAGATGTTGCTGCTCATCACGACCCCCTCGCAGCTTCGGTTCGGGGGCATCTTCCACCAGATTTGAACGGCCGGTCAAGTTGGGGACCGTGCCCAGCTCCGTTGACACCGCAGGCGAACCCGGTAAGGTGCGGCTGAATACCGGTTCAACCCGGTGCCCGCCGAGGAGGGCAACTGAACGGCGTTCGGCTCGGAAGGAGCGGCAAGTGACGGCGGTACGGCCCAAGTCGACGAAGGACCGGCACCAGGAGATCCTGGACGCGGCGGCCCGCGTGATCACCGAGCGGGGCCTCGCCGAGACGCGGATCTCGGATGTCGCGGATGCCGCAGGGGTTTCGCCCGGGCTCATCCTCTACTACTTCGAATCCAAGGACCGGCTGCTGTCCGAGGCGCTCACGTACGCGAACGACCAGTTCTACCTCCGGATGTCTCGTGAGATCCGGCGGATCCCGAGCGCGAGGGAGCAGCTGCGCCACCTGATCGACCTCTCGGTGCCGGGGTACCTGCCCGAGTACGGCCGCCTGGACGAGTGGGCGCTTTGGATCGAGGTCTGGGTGCGGGCGCTGCGCGACCCGCAGATGGCGAAGGACCGCGAGCTTCTCGACCAGCGGTGGCGTCAGTCCATCGCCGACATCATCCGGGCGGGACAGGCGTCGGGCGAGTTCGGCGAGGGCGACGCCGACGAGCTGGCGCTTCGGATCGGGTCGCTGATCGACGGCCTCGCGATCCAGGTGATCATGAACGACAGCCAGGTGACGCCGCAGCGGATGCACCGTGCGTGCATGGAGGTCGCATCGCGAGAGCTCGGCTTCGCGCTCGAGACCGCGGGCGCCTGAAGCTCATCAAGCAGATCCGCGCCTGGTCCCGGCGACAGGACCGTCAGCAGGTGACGTGGAGCACGGCGTTCGTGGCCTTCGGCGAGCGCTCGAGTTCTTGGATCGCGTCCCGCGTGGGCAGGATCAGCAACTCGACGCCGCGGGTCTTGGCCTCCTTCACCACGTCGTCCGTGACGGGAAGGGCCCCGTCCGCCCCGCTGCCGATGACGAGACGACGACAGCGCCACGGCAGGTCCTCGGATGCCGAGAGCGGCGTGTGACCGTACTCGGCACGTAAGGGCTTCGACGGACCCTTCTTGCGTTTGCGGATGCGGCCGCGGTCGATGACGACGTCGTGCTCGAAGGTCGTCCCGTCGATCTCGATCGACCCGAATGAGAAC
>DATHSY010000011.1:0-17497 GCA_035463715.1 Actinomycetota bacterium
CACGCTGGGACTCGCCGCGTCGCCGGCCGAGGCGGAGGAGATCGTCGTGTTCCGCGACCTGTCGCTCGCCCGGCTCACGGGCGGGCGGTTGCACCTGTGCCACCTGTCGGCGGCGGGCTCCGTCGAGCTGGTCCGGCAGGCCAAGGCGGCCGGGCTGCGGGTCACCGCCGAGGTGACACCGCACCACCTCACTTTCACCGACGACGACCTGTCGTCGTACGACACCAACTTCAAGATGAACCCGCCCCTTCGCACGGCCGAGGACCGCGCCACGCTGCGCGCCGCCCTCGCCGACGGCACGATCGACGTCGTCGCGACCGACCACGCGCCACACGCCGTGGAGGAGAAGGACGCCGAGTTCGACCAGGCCCCGCCCGGCACGATCGGGTTCGAGACGGCCCTGGCGGCGGTCCTCACGCATCTGGTCGAGCCCGGTCTCCTGTCGCTGCCGCGCGCGATCGAGGCGATGTCGACGACGCCGGCACGGCTGCTCGGCGCGTCGGACCATGGCGGACCGATCGAGCCCGGCCGCGTCGCCAACCTGGTCCTGTTCGACCCCGCCGCCGAGTGGGTCGTGGAGCCGCCGTTCGTCTCGAAGAGCCGCAACTCTGCGTTCATCGGGTCCACGCTCCGGGGCCGAGTCGTGCACACGCTGTACCGGGGCGAGCTCGTCGTCGCGGACGGGAAGCCGCAGCGGTGACGGGTCCGGCGCTGCTCGCGCTCGAGGACGGGTCGGCGTTCGCCGGGCAGGCGCTCGGGATCCACGGCGAGAGTTTCGGCGAGGCCGTGTTCAACACGGGGATGGGCGGCTATCAGGAGGTCCTGACCGACCCGTCCTACTCGGGCCAGGTCGTCGTGATGACGGCCCCACAGCAGGGCAACTACGGGACGAACGACGACGATCCGGAGTCAGGCCGCATCCACGTGGCCGGGTTCGCGGTACGCGAGGCGGCGCGCCGGCCCTCGAGCTGGCGGGCCCGCCGATCGATGCACCAGGAGCTCGAGGAAGCCGGGGTCGTCGGCATCCAGGGGATCGACACGCGCGCCCTCACGTTGCGACTGCGCCAGGACGGGGCGATGCGGTGCGGCGTCTCCACGCAGGACCTCGACGCGGCGTCGCTCGTCGAGCGCGTCCGGAGCACGCCCGGGATGGCGGGGGCCGACCTCGCGAGGCGCGTATCGACGGCGGAGCCCTACTCGGCCGAGGCCGTCGTGGGTCCGCCCTCCACGGACGGTGGCGCCGTGCTCCGGGTCGCGGCGTACGACTTCGGGATCAAGACGAACATCCTGCGCTCGCTCGCCGCCGCCGGCATCGCAACGACGGTCGTCCCCGCGACGACGCCTCCGAGCGAGGTGCTCACGGGCGGCTACGACGGTGTGTTCCTGTCGAACGGACCGGGAGACCCGGCCGCGACGACCTATGGCATCTCGGCCGTGCGGGAGCTGCTTGGCCGCGTCCCCGTGTTCGGCATCTGCCTGGGGCATCAGCTGCTCGGGCTCGCGCTCGGCGGCCGTACGTACAAGATGAAGTTCGGGCACCGCGGGGCGAACCAGCCCGTGCAGGACGTCCGCACCGGTCGGGTGGAGATCTCGAGCCACAACCACGGATTCGCCGTCGATCCGGCCTCGTGGGACGTTGCGACGTCGGCGCCGCCGGTCGCGCGGACCGCGTTCGGCCGCGTCGCCCTCTCGCACTGGAACCTCAACGACGGCACGCTCGAGGGGATGCGCTGCCTGGACGTGCCCGCGTTCTGCGTGCAGTACCACCCGGAGTCGGCGCCCGGACCCCACGACTCGCGGCACCTGTTCGACGAGTTCCGCCGGCTGATGGAGGCCGCCTGATGCCGCGGCGGACGGATCTGGAGCGGATCCTCGTGATCGGCTCCGGCCCGATCGTGATCGGGCAGGCGTGCGAGTTCGACTACTCCGGGACCCAGGCGTGCAAGGCGCTGCGCGCGGAGGGCTATCACGTCTCGCTCGTGAACTCGAACCCCGCGACGATCATGACGGACCCCGAGTTCGCCGACGCGACCTACATCGAGCCGCTCACGCCCGCGTCGGTGAGGGCGGTCATCCAACGCGAACGCCCGGACGCGCTGCTCCCGACGCTGGGCGGGCAAACGGCGCTCAACGTCGCCGTCGCGCTCGCCGAGTCGGGCGCCCTCGAGGACCTGGACGTGCGCCTGATCGGCGCGGGGCTCGGTGCGATCCGTCGCGCCGAGGATCGTAGCGGCTTCAAGCGCGCCATGCAGGAGGCCGGCCTTCCCGTACCGCGCGCGGGGACGGCGACGACGGTCGATGCGGCGCTGGCGATCGGCGACGAGATCGGATACCCCGTGATCGTTCGGCCGTCGTTCATGCTCGGTGGCGGCGGGAGCGGCTTCGCCGCCGATCGTGCGTCGCTCGCGCCGATCGCCTCGCGCTCGCTCTCTCAGAGCCCCGTGACCGAGATCCTGGTCGAGGAGTCGGTCGAGGGCTGGAAGGAGTTCGAGCTGGAGGTGATGCGCGACGGCGCGGACAACGCCGTCGTGATCTGTTCGATCGAGAACGTCGACCCCATGGGAGTCCACACGGGCGACTCGATCACCGTCGCGCCGCAGCAGACGCTGTCCGACCGCGAGTACCAGCGGATGCGCGATTCGGCGCTCGCGTGCATCCGCGCGATAGGCGTCGAGACGGGCGGGTCGAACATCCAGTTCGCCGTCGACCCGCGCGACGGCCGTCAGGTCCTGATCGAGATGAACCCTCGCGTGTCACGGTCGTCCGCGCTGGCGTCGAAGGCGACCGGGTTCCCGATCGCGAAGATCGCGGCGCTGCTCGCCGTCGGGTACCGGCTCGACGAGATCACGAACGACATCACCGGCGAGACGCCGGCGGCGTTCGAGCCGACGCTCGACTACGTTGTCGTGAAGGTGCCGCGTTTCGCGTTCGAGAAGTTCCCCGAGGCGGACGCTCGTCTCACGACGACGATGAAGTCGGTGGGCGAGGTCATGGCCGTCGGGCGGACGTTCAAGGAGGCGCTCGGGAAGGCCTGGCGGTCGCTCGAGCGGCCGGGGTTCGATCTCGGGTACGCGCGGGGTCGGGAGGCGGCTCCGCGTGGCCAGCCCCCGCCCAACCCCCACGCTCCGCCGCCTCCCGACCCGTCCGGCGCCGCGAGCGCCCTCGGCGAGGTTGCGGTGCCTTCGGAGGGGCGGTTGCAGGGCGTGGAGCGCGCGCTGCGTTCGGGGTGCACGGTCGATGAGGTCGCGGCGGCGTCGGGGATCGACGCCTGGTTCGTCGATCAGATCGCGCAGGTCGTCGAGACCGCGGCGGAGCTCGATGGGCGTCCGCTCGACGGCGTGTCGCCGAGCGACCTGCGGAAGGCGAAGCGCGTGGGGATGTCGGATGCGCGCATCGCGCTGCTGACCGGGGCGCATGAGGGGGCGGTTCGGGCGCGCCGGAGGGAGCTGGGGGTCGAGCCGGTGTTCAAGACGGTGGATACCTGCGCCGGGGAGTTCGCGGCGCGGACGCCGTACCACTACTCGACGTACGAGGACGAGAGCGAGGTGCGAGAAGCGGAGCGGCCGCGGGTCGTGATCCTCGGCGCCGGGCCGAACCGGATCGGGCAGGGGATCGAGTTCGACTACGCGTGCGTCCACGCGTCGTACGCGCTTCGTGCGGCGGGCTACGAGGCGGTGATGCTGAACAGCAACCCCGAGACCGTTTCGACGGACTACGACACGAGCAACCGCCTGTACCTCGAGCCGCTGGCGGTGGAGGACGTCCTCGCGGTCTGCCGGGCGGAACGGCCGGTCGGCGTGATCGTGCAGCTCGGTGGTCAGACGCCGCTCAAGCTCGCTCGCGCCCTCGAGGCGGAGGGGTTCGCCGTGCTCGGCACGAGCCCCAAGGCGATCGACCTCGCGGAGGACCGCGGGAAGTTCGCGGCACTGTGCGCCGACCTGGGCATCGCGGCGCCGCCCCACGGCGAGGCCCGCGACGTCGACGAGGCGAGGGCCGTCGCCGCGCGGATCGGCTACCCGGTCCTGGTGCGCCCGAGCTACGTCCTCGGCGGGCGCGCGATGGACATCGTCTACGCGGAGGACGAGCTCGAGCGGTTCGTGACGACGGCGGCCGAGGCGTCGCCGGACCACCCGGTGCTGATCGACCGCTTCCTCGAGGGCGCGATCGAGGTCGACGTGGACGCGGTCAGCGACGGCACCGACGTGTTCATCGGCGCGGTGATGGAGCACATCGAGGAGGCCGGCGTCCATTCGGGTGACTCGTCCTGCGCGATCCCCGCGCCGACCCTGTCCGACGGGGAGCTCGACGAGGTCGAGCGGATCGTCGGTGCGCTCGCCCGCAAGCTCGGCGTGCTCGGCCTGCTCAACGTGCAGCTCGCCGTGAAGGACGAGCGGATCTGGGTGCTCGAGGCGAACCCGCGTGCGTCGCGGACCCTCCCGTTCGTCTCCAAGGTGACGGGCGTCCCACTCGCGAAGGTGGCCACGCTGGTCCTGTTGGGACGGTCGATCGCCGATCTGGTGGCGGTGGGTCTCCTGCCGGCCGACCCGCGGCACCACCGGCACCTGCCCTACACCTCGGTCAAGGCAGCCGTGCTGCCGTTCGGGCGGTTCCCCGGTGCCGACACGATCCTCGGGCCGGAGATGAAGTCGACCGGCGAGGTCATGGGGATCGATGCGGATCCCGGCGCCGCGCTCGCGAAGGCGCTCACCTCGAGCGGCGCCGCGCTACCGACCTCCGGGACGGTGTTCGTCTCGGTCGCCAACCGCGACAAGCGCGCGATCGCGTTCGCGGCCGGTCGAATGGCCGCGATGGGGTTCCGGCTCCTCGCGACGAAGGGAACGGCCGGGGTCCTCGAGCGCGCGGGCATCGCCGTCACGCGCGTGCCGAAGGTGTCCGAGGCTGGCGCGTCGATCGTCGACCTGATCCATCGCGACGACGTCGACCTCGTGATCAACACACCGTTCGGCCGAGGCGCACGGACCGACGGCTACTTCATCCGCACGGCCGCGGCACAGGCCGGGATCCCGTGCGTCACGACGGTGCCGGGCGTCATGGCGGCGCTCCGCGGCATCGAGGCACTCCGGGCCGGGCCGACCGGGCCACGCAGCATCCAGGAGTGGCACGAGCTCGCCCGGGCGCAGCGTCCGCTGCAGCCGACGCTCGAGGCGGTCACGTGAAGCGTCTGCGCGCCGAGATCCTCAACGTCCGTCGCGCCGGTGTGTACCACTCGCTCACGCTCGTCGCGCCGGAGATCGCCGAGCGCGCGCGCCCCGGCCAGTTCGTGTCGGTCGCGATGCCGGAGGACCGGCGGCTCGTCCTTCGCCGGCACTTCTCGGTGCACCAGGCGTCGCGCCGAGGTGGCTGGGCCGGGACCCTCGAGTTCGTCGTGGACCCGCGCGGTGCCGGATCGTCCTGGCTCGGGGAGGCTCGCGCCCACCAGTTCCTGGACGTGATCGGCCCGATGGGCAAGGCGTTCGCGTACCCCCAGAAGCTCGATACCTGCCTGCTCGTGGGCGACGGCCACGGCGCCGCGCCGATCCTGTTCCTCGCACAGGAGCTGCGCGCGCGGGGCAAGCGCGTCGACATGATCGTGAGCGCGTCGTCGGAGGATCGTGTGTTCAAGCCGATCGAGGCCAAGCGCGTGTCGCAGACGATCGCGATCGTGACGCGGGACGGGAGCTTGGGGGAGCAGGGTCGCGTCGCGGACGTCCTGCCGCGCGTGGTCGAGGAGACGCGCGCGCAGGTCGTCTACGCGGCCGGGCCACGGCAGACGCTCCGGTCGGTCGCCGACCTGTGCCTCGAGCGGCGCATCCCCTCGCAGGTCGCCGTGGAGGAATCCATGGCGTGCGGGCTCGGGATGTGCTTCACGTGCGTCGTCCCGGTGATCCGAAAGGACGGGTCCGGCTACGACAACGTCCGCTCCTGCGTCGACGGGCCGGTGTTCAACACGGCTCGCGTGTTCTGGGACCAGTGGATGGGGGACGTCCCGAGCGTGCTCGCGACGCCGCCCGATGGGTTCCCGGCGGTGCGATCGTGGCCGGGGTGAAACCCTCGCTCGCCGTCGACCTGAACGGCGTCGTCCTCGCTTCGCCGGTGATCGCGGCTGCGGGATGCCTCGGCTCGGACCGGGACGGGACCGGGCTGGTCGAGGTCCGACGGCTCGGCGCCGTCGTCACCCGGAGCCTGACCTATCGTCCGTCCAGGGGGTCGCCGACGCCTCGCGTGGCGGAGGCGGCGGCGGGCATCGTGACGGCCGTCGGCCTGCAGAACGAGGGGGTCGAGGACTTCGTGTCGCACGACCTCCCGTGGCTCGCCCGGCAGGGCGCACCGGTGATCGCGTCCGTGGCCGGGACCACGCTGGAGGAGTACGTCCATGTGGCGGGGCACCTCCAGGCGCGGACCGGGATCGTCGCCCTCGAGGTCCACCTGTCCGGCCCCGACCAGGAGCGCGGCCATCACCCCTTCTTCGAGCGGATCGAGCGGATCGCCGAGGTCGTCGGGGCCGTCTCGCGCGTCTCGCGACTCCCCGTGTTCGCGAAGCTCCCCGCGATGCTTCCCGACCTGGTGGACGCCGCGCACGCGTGCGTCCGCGTTGGCGCGCATGGGTTGACGCTGATCGACGCGATACCGGCGATGGTGATCGACACGGCGCGGCTCCGCCCGAAGCTCGGCTCGATCGTCGGCGGGCTCTCGGGGCCCGCGATCCTGCCGATCGCCGTGGCGGCCGTCTACCGCGTGGCGCGCTCGATGCCCGACGTTCCCGTCATGGGCGTGGGTGGGATCGCGACGAGCGACGACGCCGTCCAGTTCCTGCTTGCCGGCGCGTGGGCGGTCCAGATCGGCACCGCGATGCTCGTCGACCCCGACACGCCCGTGAACGTGGCGAAGGGTATCCAGGCGTACCTCGGGGACAAGGGGATCGCATCTCCGGCCGGCATCCGCGGCCGGGTCCGCGACGAGCCGGCGTCATCGCTCGGGGCGGCGACGTGATCCCCCGACCCGCCGAACCGCTCATCGTCGCGCTCGACACGTCCGACCTCGACGCGGCCGAGCGGCTCGCGCGCTCGCTGTCGGGACAGGTCGGCATCCTGAAGGTGGGGCTGGAGCTCTTCACGGCCCACGGCGCGGCCGCCGTCGAGCGCGTCCGGCCGGCGAGCCCGGTGTTCCTTGACCTGAAGCTGCACGACATCCCGACGACGGTGGAGCGGGCCGCGCGCAACTGCGCACGCCTCGGCGTCGCGATGATGACCGTCCATGCGCTCGGCGGCGAGGCGATGGTTCGCGCCGCCGTGCGGGGCGCGCGGCAGGGCAGCGAGGACGCGGACGTGGAGGAACCGATGGTCCTGGCCGTGACCGTGCTCTCGAGCCTGTCCGAGACAGCGATGGCATCGCCCGCCTCGCTCGCGTTCGAGGCGCGCGCCGCGGGCGCGACGGGAGCGATCGTGTCGGGAGACGACGTGCCGGTGGTTCGTGAGGTGATGGGTGAGGAGTTCTGTCTCGTCGTACCAGGCATCCGGCCCGTCGCGTCGAACGGCGACGATCAACTCCGCGTGTTGACCCCGCGCGAAGCGATCGAGGCCGGCGCCGATTACCTCGTGCTCGGTCGCCCGATCACACGCGCATCCGATCCCGCCGCCGTCGCGCGTTCGATCGCGTCGACGATCCGCTGACGACGTCGCGCATCGCGCGTCGCGCGTCTACGCAACGCAGTGGAAAACCGCAGGTTGCACGCATGGAACCCGCGTTGCTGGGGCGTCGCGGCCCTGTCTATACTCGCGAGGCTTTCAGACCCCGTGCGAGAGAAGGAGCGCTGCGATGCCCCTACCGACACTGACCGAGGAACAGCGCAAGGCGGCCCTCGAGAAGGCCGCGGAGGCTCGTCGCAAGCGGGCCGAGCTGAAGGGTCAGCTTAAGTCGGGGGAGCTCACGCTCCGCGACGTGCTCTCCAAGCAGGGCGACGACACGGTCGGGAAGATGAAGGTGTCGAACGTCCTCGAGTCCCTGCCCGGCGTGGGGAAGGTCCGGGCAAGGAAGCTGATGGAGAAGCTCGACATCTCGGCCAGCCGTCGGGTCCGCGGTCTCGGCGCGAAGCAGCGCGACGCGCTGCTCGGTGAGTTCTCCAAGAAGTAGGGACTCGCCGGCGCGCCGCGGCGAGCTCTTCGTGATCTCCGGCCCGTCCGGGGTCGGCAAGGGAACGCTCGTGCGTCGAGTGCTCCGGCTCGTCCCGGACATCGAACCGTCCGTGTCGGCGACGACCAGACGCGCACGGCCCGGCGAGGTCGAGGGCGTCGACTACTTCTTCGTCTCCGATGCGCGGTTCGACCGGATGGCCGACGCTGGTGAGCTCCTCGAGTGGGCCGAGATCTACGGGCACCGCTCGGGCACGCCAGCTGCGTTCGTCGCCGACATGCGGGAGCGCGGCCGGGACGTCCTGCTCGAGATCGACGTGCAGGGCGCCGGCTGGGTGCGCAAGCGCGAGCCCCACGCGGTGCTGGTGTTCGTGTCACCGCCCTCGCTCGATGAGCTCCAACGGCGCCTCCGGGGGCGCGCGACGGAGGACGAACGGGTGCTGGCGCGAAGGCTCGAGAAGG
This sequence comes from Actinomycetota bacterium, assembly GCA_035463715.1. Classification (GTDB taxonomy): domain Bacteria; phylum Actinomycetota; class UBA4738; order UBA4738; family HRBIN12; genus DATHSY01. The sequence goes on from DATHSY010000011.1 coordinate 8,592, forward strand.
CCGGCTGGGAGATGGAGCAGGCGGCCTGGTTCGACCACGTGGTCGTCAACGACGACGCCGACCGGGCCGCCGAGGAGGTAGCCGCTATAATCCGAGCATCCCGGCACCCGACCGAAGGATCGACGCACCCATGATCGAGCCCAAGATCGACGACCTCCTCGCGCAGGTCGACTCCAAGTACACGCTCGTGATCCTGTCCGCGAAGCGGGCGCGCGAGATCAACTCGTACTACAACCAGCTCGGCGAGGGTCGCGGCGAGTTCGTGCCGCCGCTCGTCGAGACCGGCGGCCTCAAGAACAAGCCGCTCTCGATCGCCCTCGAGGAGATCGCCGAGGGCAAGATCCAGGGCGAGACGCCGGAGGGGGTTGGCGTCAAGTAGCCCCCTCGCGGGGCGCCGGGTCCTGCTCGGCGTCACCGGCGGCATCGCCGCGTACAAGGCCTGTCTGCTCGCGCGCCTGCTCGCTCGGGACGGCGCCGTCGTCCAGGTCGTGATGACGCGGTCCGCCACGCGGTTCGTCGGGCCGGCCACCTTCGCCGCGCTGACGGGGCGGCCCGCGTACGTCGACCTGTGGGAGCGACCCGGTGAGGTCCTGCACGTGTCGCTCGCCCACGACGCGGACGTGGCCGTCGTGGCTCCCGCGACGGCGAACGTCATCGCGAAGCTCGCGACGGGCGTCGCGGACGATCTCCTCACGTCCACGCTCCTGGAGGTTCGATGTGCGCTCGTCGTCGCCCCCGCGATGCACACGGGGATGTGGGAGCACGCGGCGACGGTTGGAAACGTCGAGGTCCTCCGCTCCCGGGGCGCGACGATCGTCGGTCCCGTGACGGGCGCTCTGGCGGCCGGCGACGAGGGTCTGGGCCGGCTCGCGGAACCCGAGGACATCCTGGATGCCGTGCGGCGGGTCGCCACGCAGGGCGGCCCGCTCGCGGGCCGACGCGTCGTCGTGACCGCCGGGCCGACATGGGAGCCGATCGACCCCGTGCGGTTCGTCGGCAACCGTTCGACGGGGCGGATGGGGTTCGCCGTCGCGGAGGAGGCCGTCGCGCGCGGGGCGAACGTCACGTTGATCGTCGGTCCCGGGACGGTCGAGCCACCATCCGGTCCGGATCTGGTGCGCGTGGAGACGGCGGACGAGATGCGGACGGCGGTGCTGGGCGCGGCGGCCGGCGCCCACGCGGTCGTGATGGCCGCCGCCGTCGCCGACTTCCGTCCGGAGCACCTCGAGGCGACGAAGGTCAAGAAGGAGGCCGGGCCACCGGACGTCAAGCTCGTCCCGACGCCCGACATCCTTTCCGAGCTCGGACGCGAGCGCCGGGCGCGGGTGGTGGTCGGGTTCGCGGCCGAGACGGGCGGCGACCTGATCGTGGCGGGCCGCGCGAAGCTCGCGGCCAAGGGTGCCGACCTCGTCGTCGTGAACGAGGTCGGTCGTCCCGGAACGGGCTTCGGGTCGGAGACCGATCACGCGACGATCGTCTCGGCCGTGCGCGCCGACCCGCCCAGGCAGTGGACCAAGCGCGAGCTCGCGGCGGAGATCTGGGACCGCGTGACCCAGCTGCTCGACGCCGCCGAGGACGTCGCCAGGTAGGTCGTCGGCGGCCGATATACTCCGCCCACATGTCCCGCGGCTACCTGTTCTCGTCAGAATCTGTCACCGAGGGGCACCCCGACAAGCTCGCCGACCGCATCTCCGACGCGGTGCTTGACGCGATCCTCGACGCGGATCCGAACGGCCGCGTGGCCTGCGAGACGCTCGTGACGACCGGCCTCGTCATGGTCGCGGGCGAGATCACGACCTCCGGGTACGTCGACATCCCGTCGATCGTCCGCAAGACGGTCCTCGAGATCGGCTACACGGATGCCAACTTCGGGATCGACGGCGCGACGTGCGGCGTGATCACGTCGATCCAGGACCAGTCCGAGGACATCGCGCGCGGCGTGGACGACGCGGTCGAGCACCGCGAGGGGCACTCGCACGACGACCTCGACAGCCTCGGCGCGGGCGACCAGGGCATGATGTTCGGCTACGCGTGCCTGGAGACGGCCGAGCTGATGCCGATCCCGATCGCGATGGCGCACCGGCTCACCAGGCGGCTGGCCGATGTCCGCAAGGCGGGGGTGATCCCGTACCTGCGCCCGGACGGCAAGAGCCAGGTCTCGATCGAGTACCGGGACGGGGTGCCGACGCGTGCCGACACCGTCCTGATCTCGGCGCAGCACCGCGAGGAGGTCGACGTCGAGACGCTGCTCGCACCCGACGTCACCGCCGAGGTCATCGAGCCGGTGCTGCGGGAGTTCGAGCTCGACGCCGACGACGTCCGGCTGATGGTCAACCCGACCGGGAGGTTCGAGATCGGCGGGCCCAAGGCCGACACCGGCCTCACCGGACGCAAGATCATCGTGGACACGTATGGGGGCATGGCGCCGCACGGCGGAGGGTGCTTCTCCGGGAAGGACCCGACCAAGGTGGACCGGTCGGGCGCGTACATGGCGCGATACGTCGCGAAGAACCTGGTCGCCGCCGGCCTGGCCGATCGCCTGCAGATCCAGGTGGCGTACGCGATCGGGACGGCGCATCCGGTCTCGCTTGCGGTGGACACGTTCGGGACCGAGCACGTCGACCCGGCGGGGATCGTCGACGCGGTCTGGGACGCGTTCGACTTCCGCCCGGCGGCGATCATCCGGGCGCTCGAGCTCCGCCGTCCGATCTACGAGGACACCGCGGCGTACGGGCACTTCGGTCGCAAGGAGTTCCCGTGGGAGGCGACCGACCGGGCGGATGAGCTCCGCCGCGCTCTCGCCTAGTCCGATCGAGCTCTCCGGTCCCGTCTCCGTCTGCGTCGACCGCCCCGTCCTCTCGCTCGACCGGGCGTTCACCTACGACCTGGCCCCCGGGATGGGCGCCGGCATCGGGTCGCTCGTCCAGGTCCCGTTCCATGGCCGCCCCGTCCGCGGCTGGATCCTCGGTCCCACCCGCGAGGTGCCGGCGCGGATGCTGGCCGTCACGAAGCTCGTCTCGCCGGTTCGGTTCTTCGACGAACAGCTGCTCGAGGTGCTGCGTTGGGTCTCGGAGCGGTACGTGGCATCGCTCGCATCGGTGATCGGGCGGACCTATCCGCCGAGGGTCGCTTCGGAGGAGGTGGGTGGCGGCGCGTCGGGTGCGGCGGGGCGGGATGCCGCTCCGCGGGACCCAGCCCCTCCGGGCGATGCGGGCCGCCTCGATTCGTACCGTGGTGGTCCGGCCTTGCTCAAGGCGCTCGATGGCGGTGCCGGGGCGTTCGTGTTGCGGCCGGCACCGGAGGACGAGCAACGGGTTGTCGTCGAGGCGGTGGACGCGACGCTTGGATCAGGACGGTCGGCGATCGTGCTCGTTCCCGAGCTGGAGCCGTTGCCGGCGACCGCGGCCGCCGTGCTCGATGCGTTCGGGGGTCGCGCCGTGCTGTTCGCCGGGGGGTCGCGGCGCGAGCGGTACCGGACCTGGTTGGACATCGCGTCGGGCACGTACGACGTCGTGGTCGGGACGCGACCGGCGGTGTTCGCGCCTTGTCGGCAGCTCGGGCTCGTGTACGTCTCCAGGGAGAGCCACGCGGGGCATCGCGAGGAGCGGTCGCCGTACTACCACGTGCGGGACGTCGGGGTGGCACGGGCGCGGATCGCGGAGGCGGTGTGCGTCGCGGAGGCGATCTGTCCGACGACGGAGGTGGCCTCGCTCGGGATGCCGGAGGTCGCGCCCGACGGGCGGTGGTGGCCGCCGGTCGAGGTGGTGAAGCCGGGGCCGGAGGGGCGGGCGCCGCGGCTGGTGTCCGCGCTGCGGGCGGCGCGGCGCGCGTTCGTGTATTCGCCGCTTCCGGGCGCCGGGATCGCGCGGATGTGTCGGTCGTGCGGGGAGCCGGCCGCATGCGCGGCGTGTGGCGGCGTGTTGCGGGCCGTGGAGGGTGCGGTCCTGTGCGCGGTGTGCGGCGCGGACGGTCGATGCGCGCGGTGTGGGTCGACCGCGTTCCGCGTGGCACCGGGGGGCGCGGAACGGGTCGAGCAGTGGGCCGCACGGGCCGCCGGTGTGCCGGTTCGGCGCGTGAGAGGCGATGGTGAGGTATCGCCGCCGGCGTCCGGGGGCGAGGTCGTCGTCGGAGGTCTCGAGGCGGTGAAGGACTTCGGCCCGCTCGGACTCGACCTGGTCGGGATACTCGATGCGGACCTGGCCGCGCGACGGCCGGGCCTGTCCTCGCAAGAGCGTTCGCTCGCGTCGTGGATGGAGGCGGCGGGGTGGGCGAGCCCGTCCGGGCGGGTGATCGTCCAGACACGGTCCCCGAACGATCCGGCCGTCCAGGCGCTCGTCGCCGGCAACCCGGTGCGCTTCCACCGGGCCGAAACGCGACGACGCGCGCAGGCCGGGTTCCCGCCTGGATGCGCGGTGTTCCGGGTCGTCGGGACCGCCGAGCTCTCGACCGAGGTCGCGCGGCTTCGAGCGATCACCTCGCTCGTCACGGAGCTCCGAGGCGAGACGATATGCTTGCTCGCGCTCGACCCCGTCGACGTCCCCGCGTTCGGCCGCACGATGCGCGCGCTCGCGGAACGGGGCGTCGTGGGCAGGGTCGAGGCCGAGCCGCACCTGTAGGAGACGTCCCCCATGCCGATCATCCCGATCCGGACCCTCGGCGACCCCGCGCTCCGCGAACGCGGCCGCGACGTGGAGCGGTTCGACGACGCACTCGCGCGCCTCGCCGATGACATGTTCGAGACGATGTACGACGCACCCGGGGTCGGGCTCGCCTCGCAACAGATCGGGATCTCCTCGCGGTTCTTCGTCTACGACGACGGCGAGGGTCATCGCGGGTTCGTCGCCAACCCGGTGCTGTCCGATCTCGAAGGCGAGGAGACGCGCGACGAGGGTTGTCTGTCCATCCCCGGTCCGTTCCATCCAACGACGCGCGCGCTCGCCGTCCGGCTCCGCGGACAGGGTCTCGACGGATCACCCGTCGATATGGCGGCCGAGGGGCTGCTCGCGCGGATCTTCCAGCACGAGACCGACCACACGACCGGGATGCTCTACATCGATCGGCTCGACGACCAGGGCCGGCGGGACGTGATGCGCCAGCTCCGCGAGCACGAGGCTCGCCGGGCCCAGAGCGGCGTCGACGCCTGAGCCGCCGATATCCTCGGCACGATGGGGGGTCGTCGATCGATCCGCGTCGCGTTCCTGGGGAACGACGAGTGGTCCGTGCCCTCGCTCGGGTCGCTGCATGGTTCGCCTCACGACGTCGTCCTCGTCGTCACGCGGACGCCGCGCCCGTCCCGGCGCGGCAGCGACGTGGTCCCGACGCCGGTGGCCGCGACCGCAGCCCGGCTCGGGTTGCCGCTCGCGGAGGTGGACACGGTCATACGGGGTGAGGGCCTGGACTGGCTGGCCGCCAGCCGTCCCGACGTCCTGGCCGTGGTCGCGTACGGGGAGATCCTCCCCGAGCATGTCCTGTCGCTCCCGACGATCGCGCCGGTCAACCTGCACTTCTCGCTGCTGCCGCGGCTGCGCGGCGCCAGCCCTGTCCAGACCGCGCTGCTACACGGCCAGCGGGTGACGGGTGTCAGCACGATCGTCATGGACGCCGGGGTCGACACGGGGCCGATCCTCGAGCGGGTCGAGGACCGGATCCGTCCGGAGGACGACGCCGGCTCGCTCGGCGGACGGCTCGCCGAGGTCGGTGGCCGCGTGCTGGTCTCGTCGATCGACGCGCTCGCCGACGGTTCGGCTCGGCCCGTCCCGCAGGACGACGCGCTCGCGACCTTCGCGCCCAAGCTCACCGCGGAGGACCGCACGATCGATTGGACCGCTCCCGCCCCGACGATCGTCAACCTGGTTCGCGCGCTCTCGCCGTCGCCCGCCGCGACGACGACGTTCCGTGGCGAGCCGCTGAAGGTGTTCCGTGCGGCGACCGCCGGCGGTGGCGGCGAGCCGGGATCGATCGGAGCCGTCGACGCGGACGGGGTCGTGGTCGCCGCCGGCGAGGGGTCCGTGCGTCTCCGCGAGGTCGCGCCACCGGGGCGCAAGCGGATGTCCGGGGGCTCGTTCGTCAACGGGTTCCGTCCCGAGCCGGGGGAGCGGTTGGGGTGAGTCCGACGTCGGCGCGCCGCGTCGCCCTGGCAGCGGTGCTGCGCGTCGTCGAGCACGGTGGGTACTCCAACCTGGTCGTACCGTCGGGGCTCGCATCCTCGGGGCTCGAGGGCGCCGACCGGCGCTTCGCGGCCGAGCTCTCGTACGGCACGCTCCGCAGGCTCGTCACGATCGACTGGATGCTGTCCCGGATCGTCGACCGCCCGCTGCGTCGGACACCGCCCGCCGCGCTGGCGCTGCTCCGGCTCGGCGCGTATCAGCTCGCGTTCACCCGGGTCCCCGCGCACGCCGCCGTCTCGGAGACGGTCGCGCTCGCGGGCCGTCGTGACCGCGGGTTCGTGAACGCGGTGCTCCGCCGGCTCGCCGCCGATCCGCCGGGCCCGCCGCGTGGACGTCGTGACGACGACATCGCCGTGCGGACCGGGATGTCGACGTGGGCCGTGCGCGAGCTGCGCCGCCAGCTTGGAGACGAGGAGGTCGAGCCCGCCGCCGCCGCGTTCGCCGAACGCGCACGGCTCACGCTTCGGACGAACACGTGCGCGACGAGCGTGAACGAGCTCGATGAGCGCCTTGCCTCGGCGGGCATCGCGACGTCGCGCGGACGCGTTGCCGCCGACTCGTTGCTCGTCGACGACGCCGTCGTGCCGGCGGAGCTCCCCGGCTTCGCGGACGGATGGTTCGCCATCCAGGACCAGGCCTCGTCGTTCGTCGTCGCGGCCCTCGGCGTGCGACCGGGTGAGCGGGTTCTCGACGCGTGTGCGGCCCCCGGCGGGAAATCGGGGCACCTGGCATGCGCCGTCGCTCCCGGCGGCACGCTCGTGGCCGGCGACGTCGCACCCGGACGCGCGGCCCTCGTGCGGGAGCAGCTCAGCCGGCTCGGGCTCGCCGGGCACGTGGTCGCGCAGGACGCGCGGGCACCGGCCGTCCGGGGTCCGTTCGACGCGGCGCTCGTCGACGCGCCGTGCTCGGGCATCGGCTCGGCGCGGCGGCGGCCCGAGCTGCTGTGGAGGGTGCCCCGCGATCGGCTGTCTACGCTCGCTCGCCTCCAGGTGTCGATCGCGGCCGCGACGGTCGGCCTGCTCCAGCCCGGCGGTAGGCTCGTCTACTCGGTGTGCACGTTCCCGAGGGCGGAGACCGACGCCGCGTGCGACGCGCTGCTGCGGCACCGTCCGGAGCTCGAGCCGCAGCGGATCGAAGGCCCCGACGGGCCGGCGGAGCGGGTCCGGCTCTGGCCGCATCGCCATGGGACCGACGGGATGTTCGTAGCTGCGTTCAGGAAGGCGGGCGAGGGGGGCGGCTAGGATACGCTGGTGGGACGGTCAGGGGGCAAGCTCTCGGTCTCGATCCTGAGCGGCGACCTGGCCTACCTCGCCGAACAGGTCAAGTTGGTCGAGCCGTTTGCCGACCTCATCCATGTAGACGTGATGGACGCCCACTTCGTACCCCCTCTCACCCTGGGGCCCGTCGTCGTCGCCTGCCTGCGCCGGCACACGGAGCTCGTCCTGGACGGCCACCTGATGGTGGACTCGCCGGCCGCGCTGTTCGACGACCTCGCGGCCGCCGGGACGGATCGCGTGACCTTCCACGTCGAAGCCGTCGACGATCCCGAACCGGTGATCCGCAAGGCCAAGGGCGCCGGGATGGGCGTCGGCATGACGATGAACCCGGAGACGCCGGTTGAGGCCGTCTACCCGTTCGTCGAGGACCTCGACGACGTGATCGTGATGAGCGTGAACCCCGGGTGGGCGGGACAGGGCTTCATCTCGGGGGCGTTGCCGAAGCTCGAGGCGATGCGCGCGGAGATCGAGCGGCTCGGCCTCGAGATCGATCTCCAGATCGATGGCGGCGTCCAACCGGACAACGCTCGCCGTTGCGTCGAGGCCGGTGCCAACGTCCTGGTCGTGTCCTCCCCGATCTACTCGACCGGCCGCATCGCGGACGCGGCCGCCGAGTTCGCATCGGTCGCGAAGGGGGCCGGCTGATGCCCGAGACGATCCTGGTCGTCGACGACGATCCGGACATCGCGAGGTTCGTCGAGGTGAACCTTCGGTCCGCCGGTTACGACGTCTCGGTCGCCTCGGACGGGGAGGAGGCCCTCGAGAAGGCGGGCGACCTGCGCCCCGACCTCGTGCTCCTGGACGTGATGATGCCGCGGATCGACGGGTTCGAGGTGGCGCAGCGGCTGCGGCGCAACCCGCAGACCGCGAACACCTCGATCATCATGTTGACCGCCAAGGCGCTGTCGACGGACAAGGTCCTCGGGCTCACGGCCGGCGCAGACGACTACATCATCAAGCCGTTCGACCCTATCGAGCTCCTGGCCCGCGTGAAGGGGACGCTGCGACGCGCGAAGGAGATGCGCAACCTCTCGCCGCTCACCGGTCTGCCCGGGAACATCCGGATCCAGGAGGAGATCGAACGGATGGTGCGCGAGGCGAGGCCGTTCGCCGTCCTGTACTGCGACCTCGACAACTTCAAGGCATACAACGACGAGAAGGGGTTCGTCCGCGGGGACCGGTTGATCCAGCACACCGCCCGCACCCTCCAGGACGCGGTCATCGAGTTCGCCGGCACCGACGGCTTCATCGGGCACGTCGGCGGCGACGACTTCGTCGCGATCGTGCCACCCGGGGTCGCGGAGGATGTCGCGAAGCGCGTCGTGGAGCGGTTCGACGCGCACATCGGCGAGTTCTACGAGAAGGCCGACCTGGGGCGCGGGTTCGTCGAGGTCGAAGACCGCAAGGGCCAGATGCAGAAGGTCCCGCTCGTCGGCGTCTCGGTCGGCGTCGCGACCACGTC
>DATHSY010000012.1:0-3945 GCA_035463715.1 Actinomycetota bacterium
GCGGTCTCCACGCCGTCGACGGTCTCGTAGCCCTCGAGCGTGCTATGCGCGGTGTACTCGAGGGTGCCCTCGCCGAACGGGAACTCCTGCGAGAACTCCTTGTCCCACGAGTCACCGGGTTCGACCTCTCCGTCGGGCAGGATCGGCGTCATCTGGTCCATCCCCGGGAACCCGCCGACCCCCGTGCCGCCGGAGGCGCCGAAGGCCACCCCGGTCGTCGAGAGGATCTGGCCGTCCGGGGTGATCTGGAACTCGAGCGTCTGGTCGGCGATCCCCGACGGCGCATCGACACCGTTGACGGACCCCTGCATCCGCTCGATCGTGAGCTCGACGGTCGCGACGCCCTCGTCGTCGACCGAGACGACCTTCCACGCCACCGTCTGCGTCATGTCCATGTCCATCGGCTGCTCGCCCATCGCGCCGAGGTCCACGGACGCGTCCATGTGCATCGAGATCCGGTACCGGGTGGTCTCGCCCTTCGCGAAGGCGAGCGACAGCGCGCTCGGACCGCCCTCGTGGGTCTCGCGCCCGGACGACATCGCGAACGTGACCATGCCTGCGATCAGCGCCACCGAGAGGCCCAGCCCCACGAACAGCGCCGCCCTGCTGCGCCGGGGCGACCCGGGCTCCGGCATCGTCGGTTCCGCCGGCGGCCACGACGTCTGGGGCTGTGCGGGCGGTGGTGGGAGCGAGGCGTCGGTCATGTCGGCTCCTTCGCTGGGTGGGCGCTGCATCCCATGTTCCATCCCCCAAGCATCGGCCGCAGAGACAGCTCCCTTCAATCGTCAGTCGGAGCGTCAGTCGGAGGCCAGCGCCCGCACGAGGAACGCCAGCGCGAGCGGGTAGCGGTACCCGATCGACATGTGCCCCGCGTCGAAGAGCTCCAGCCGGTGCTCGACCCCGATCCGTTCAAGCTCCCGCGACACCGCCACGGCGCCGTTGTCCAGGAAGTACTCGTCGCGTTCGCCGCCCTCGAGCCAGATCGCGCGCATCGACCGCATCGCGTCGGCGTGCCTCGGCACCATCCGGACCGGATCCCACGCGAGCCACCGCTCCCACACCTCGTCGATCAGCCGCCCCGTCTCGGGCTCGAACGGGAGTCGGACCGTGCCATCCTCGTCGGCCGAGTAGCAGGCGGACATGGAGTAGTCGTTGAGCAGGTGAGCGTCCGATGGCTTCGTCATAGGCGTGCGCGAGCGCAGGTCCTTCAGGAAGCGTTCGATCGATCCACCGTAGTCCTTGCGCAGGACCCGGGCCGACTCGCGGAACTCGGGCAGGTAGCACGCCTCGAACAGCGCGTCGCCGGCGTGCGACGCGAACGCACCGAACAGGTCCGGACGCAGCATCGCCGTCACCATGGCCCCGTACCCGCCGCTTGACTTGCCCTGGATCGCACGACGCTCCCGATGGGCGTCCGTGCGGAACCGCTCGTCGACGAACGGGACCGCCTCACCGCACAGGTGCTCGTGGTAGCGGCCGGTCGCCTGCGAATCCAGGAACTGACTCCCGCCCAGTGAGGTCCAGCAGTCGACGAACGCGACGATCGCCGGAGGCAGGGATCCCTCGGCGTCGCCGTCCACGAACAGCCGGTCGATCGCCTCGGGGTAGGTCGGCCGGAACGGCTCCCGGTTGCGCCACATGTCGAGCTGGCCGGTGAACCCCTGGATCGCGAACACGACCGGGTAGCGCCGGTCCGGTTCGTCGTCGTACCCGGGCGGCGTGTACACCCAGATCGGCCGGGTCGCCGGATCGCCGAGTGGGTTGCCGCGCAACACCTCGCTCTCGATCTCCAGCTCGTGCATCCGACCGACGAATGTCCTGCTCCACGGTTCCATCGCTGATCCTCCGCGCGTCCGAGACCGCGGCCCAACGGGCCGCGAGGCAACGGAGATATCATGCGGCCACATGCCCGAAGTGTCCGAGGTGATCGGCATCGGACTGGCGGGGGGTCAGGGCGTGCGAGCTCGACCCCTCACGTTGAAGGCACCCGGGTACCTCCGTTCGAAGGCAGCGATGTCGTTCCTCGGCCGCCGCCTGATCCGCTGGGTGATCCAGATCCTGTCGAGCGAGGGCGTGAAGGACTACTACGTGATCGCCCACGGCAAGGAGAACCGCTACCAGATCAAGGTGATGATCGGGTACGGCGAGGGCTTCGGCGTCGACGTGAAGTACTCGCCCGTGAAGTACGACGCGCTCTCGACGGGGAGCGCCGACTCCACGCTCCGGATGCTGGAGTACTGGGACATCACGCAACCGGCGCTCGTGTTCCCGACGGACTCGATCATCGACTTCGACCTCGGCCCGATGTACGCGGAGCATGTCCGCAGCGGTGCGGTCGCGACGATCGCCGCGATGACGCGCGAGCCCGATGAGGTCGCGGAGAAGTACGGCGTGATGCTCACGGAGGACGAGGGCCGCGTGACGGAGTTCGTCGAGAAGCCCACGCTCGCCGAGCTCCGAGAGCACTTCCACGCCGAGACCGAGGACGAGTTCCGCGAGCTGCCGCTCATGACGAACGCGGGCTTCTACCTGGTCGACACGAAGATGCTGCGTGAGCTCGCGAACAACGAGGACATCGCCCAGCTCCGCCGCTCGCGCCTGGACTTCGGCAAGGACCTGCTGCCATGGCTCGTCGGCAACGGCCACCCGGTGCACGCGTTCCCGGTGCGCAGGATCGGGGACCTCGGGAACGTCCAGGATTACGTCGAGACGATGGTCGACGCGTTGATCGGCGGTTTCGAGTCGGTCGAGCGGCTGCTCGGACCGCCGTACGACCCCGAGCGGCACGTCTGGATCGCCCCCGAGTCGCTCGGCCTGCGCGACTCGACGAGCGGCAAGACCCTCGCGGAGAAGATCGCCGAGGGACTCGTGACGATCGGACCCGGCGTCCGGATCGGGCGGTTCTGCGAGATCCACCCGGGCGTGACGATCATGGAGTCGAACCTGGACGACGATATCGAGGTCCATCGCGGCGCGTGGATCGAGCGTTCGCAGATCCGCGACGGCGCGATCGTGGGGGCGAGCGCGCAGCTCCGCAACGTGGTGATCGGCTCGATGACCGAGGTCCGGTCGGAGCCGTACAACCCAACGGTGATCGAGGAGTTCGTCGCACTCGGTGACGAGGTGACGGTCTACCCTGGCGTGCACCTCGGGAACCAGGTCTCGGTGTACCCGCGGTTGAAGATCCCGGGTGGGATCGAGGTGCCGGCCGGTGTCGAGGTCACGGGCCCGGCCGACGTGCTGCGGTACCTGTAGGGTCACCGCATGCGGTTCGGCCTGACGTTGCCGCACTACGACTTCTCGCTCCCCGACGTGCGGCCGGTGACGTTCGAGGCCGTGGCGCAGCACGCCCGTGACGCCGAGCGGCTCGGGTTCGATTCGGTGTGGATCTCGGACCACTTCTTCTACTCGCTCGCGCGCTACGGCGGAGACGATGCACTGCTCGGCTCGCTCGAGCCGCTCACCACGCTCTCCGCGCTCGCGATGCTCACCGAGGGTGTCCGGCTGGGGACGCTCGTGCTCTCGGCGCCGTTCCGCCATCCCGCGATCCTCGCGAAGTCAGTGACGGCGATCGATCTGTTGTCGGGTGGGCGACTCGACCTCGGGCTCGGCGCCGGCTGGTACGCCGACGAGTTCCGCGCGTTCGGGTTCGAGTACGGGACGGTGGGGGAGCGGTTCGGCGTCCTCGAGGAGACCCTCCGCGCGCTCGGTGCGCTGCTCCCCGGCGGCCCCGTCGACCTCGATGGGCCGCGGGTCACGCTGCGGAACGCGTACAACCGCCCACCGCCCGCCCAGCGTCCGCGACCGCCGATCTGGATCGGCGCGAAGGGCGGCGACCGCGCGCTCGGGCTGGCGGCGCGCCACGCCGACGGCTGGAACACCGTGTGGCGATGGTCGCCCGATGCCTATGCGTCGAAGGTGCGCCGGGCACGGGAGCTGTGTGAG
>DATHSY010000013.1:0-10113 GCA_035463715.1 Actinomycetota bacterium
GGGGTGATCGTCGCGCGGGTCGCGGAGGTCCGCGACCACCCGAACTCGGACAAGCTCTGTCTCGCGCGCGTCGCGACGGGGTCGGGGGAGCAGGAGGTCGTCGTGGGCGTGCGCAACATGCGGCCCGGCGACCTGGTGCCGCTCGCGCCACCGGGCGCGCGGGTCCCGACGCTGCCGGAACCGCTCGGCGCCCGCGAGATCCGCGGGGTCGTCTCGAACGGGATGCTCTGCTCCGCACGCGAGCTCGCGCTCTCGCAGGACCACGGCGGGATCCTCGTCCTTCCCGACGAGGATCATCTCGAGCCGGGGCTCGACCTGAAGCGGGCGCTCGGGCTCGACGAGGTCGTGCTCGACCTCGAGATCGAGACGAACCGCCCGGACCTGCTGTCGGTGCTCGGGCTCGCGCGCGAGGTCGCCGCCGCGACGGATCGCGAAGCGACCCGTCCCGACACGTCGGTCGACGAGGGAGCGGAGGACGCCGGCGATGTCGCGACCGTCCGCGTGGACGACCCGGACGGCTGCCCGCTCTACCTGGCGCGCGTGATCCGCGGCCTCGGCGGGGCATCGACGCCGTTGCGGGTCCAGGCCCGGCTCACCGCGGCCGGTGTCCGGCCGATCTCGCCCGCCGTCGACGCGACCAACTACGTCATGCTCGAGCTGGGGCAGCCGCTCCACGCGTTCGATCTCGCACGGCTCGAGGGGCCCGGGATCGTCGTGCGTCGCGCCGAGGACGGCGAGGTGCTGAGGACGCTCGACGGCGTCGAACGCACGATGAAGGACGAGGACCTGCTGATCTGCGATGTCGAGCGACCGGTCGCGATCGCGGGCGTGATGGGCGGGGTGACGTCGGAGGTGGGCGACGGGACGACGGACGTCCTGCTCGAGAGTGCCTACTTCGACCCGCGCTCGGTCCTGCGGACGTCGCGGCGGCTCCAGCTGCTGACGGATGCGTCGATCCGGTTCTCTCGCGGAACGGACCCCGAGGGCGCTCCGGAAGCGGCCGCCCGCGCGGCCGCCCTGATGGTCGAGTGGAGCGGGGACGGGACGGTGCTTCGCGGCTCCGTCGACGTCGGAGGCGCTCCCGCGCGTCGCGTCGTCCGGGCGCGAGCCGCGCGGACCGGCGCGCTGCTCGGGTACGACGTCGACGCCGCCGGGATCGTCGAGGCGCTCGGACGGATCGAGATCACGGCGACGCTCGCGGGCGACGGGTCGGTCGATGTCGAGGTACCTGGCTTCCGACCCGACATCGTCGCCGAGGTCGACGTGATCGAGGAGGTCGTCCGGATCCACGGATACGACCGGCTGCCGTCGACCGTGCCGCCGAGCCGCCAGCCGGGCGGCGAACAGGAGAGCTACGCGCTCCGCCGGCGCATCCGGGAGCTCCTCGTGCGCGCGGGGCTCCGGGAGGCGTCGTCGCTCTCGTTCGCCTCGCGGGCGGACGTCGATCTGCTCCCAGCGGGTGACCCGGTCCGGGTCGCGAACCCCCCGTCGGCGGACGAGCCGTTCCTTCGCACCAGCCTGCTGCCCGGCGTGCTGCACGCGCTCCGCCGGAACGTCGACCGAGGCGCCAGGAGCGTCGCGCTGTTCGAGGTCGGTCACGTCTTCGAGCTCTCCGATCCGGTCCGTGAGCGCGAGCACGTCGCCGGGGTGCTCTCGGGGCAGACCGGCGAGGGCCTGTGGGCCGAGCGACGCGTCTTCGACGTCCTGGACGCCAAGGGCGCGCTCGAGGTCTTGCTCGAGGGTCTGGGCGCTCCGGTGTGGGACCTGCGTGAGGTGCCAGCGGGACCGTTCCACCCCGGCCGGTCGGCGGTCGTGCGGGCGGGTGGAACCTCCGTGGGGCTCATCGGCGAGCTCCATCCCGCGGTGGGCGCCGAGCTGGATCTGCCGGACCGCGTCGCGCTGTTCGAGATCGACGTCGACGCGCTCGGACCGAAGCTCGGCGCCTTCCCGATGTTCACCGACGTGCCGAGGTTCCCGCCGCTGCGGCGAGATCTCGCATTCGTCGTCGACGCGACGCTGCCCGCCGAGGCGCTGCGCTCGGCGATCGTGAAGGCGGGCGGCGACCTCGTCGACCGGTGCGTGCTGTTCGACGTCCACGCCGGGCCACCCGTGCCGGAGGGCCGCAAGAGCTTGGCGTTCGCCGTCGACTTCCGCGCCGCGGACCGTACCCTCACGGACGCCGATGCGGACGCGGCCGTCGCGACGATCGTGGCCGCGGCCAAGCAGGGCTTCGGGGCCGAGCTCCGCTCCGGGTGAGCGTCGGCGCGCGCCGGGAACCGACCCCTTATAGACTCCCGGCTCGTGACGCGCGACTTCCTGACGATCGACGACCTGTCCCCGGCGGAGCTCGCGTCGCTGCTCGACCTGTCGGCCAAGGTCAAGGCGACGCCGGAGGACTTCGCCGAGCGGCTGCGCGGCAAGATGGTCGCGCTGATCTTCGAGAAGCCATCGACCAGGACGCGCGTCTCGTTCGAGGTCGCGGTCGAGTCCGCGGGCGGACATGCCCTCACGCTCTCGTCACAGGAGCTGCAGCTCGGCCGCGGCGAGACGATCGAAGACACCGGGCGCGTGTTGTCGCGGTACGTGCACGCGATCGTCCTGCGCACGTTCGAGCAGGAGCGGCTCGAGGTCCTTGCCGGGGCGGCCTCGGTACCGGTCGTGAACGCGCTGTCGAACTTCGAGCACCCGTGCCAGTGCCTGGCCGACCTGCTCACGATCCGCGAGATCAAGGGCGATCTGTCCGGACGTATCCTCACCTACCTCGGCGACGGCAACAACGTCACGCACTCGCTGCTGCTCGGCGGTGCGGCGGCCGGGATGCACGTCCGCACGGCGACGCCGCCCGGGTTCGAACCGATCCCGCAGGTGGTGCAGCGCGCGAAGGAGATCGCCGGGCGGACCGGCGGCTCGGTCGAGGTCCTCAACGACCCGCTCGCGGCGTCCGATGGCGCCGACGTGCTCTACACCGACGTGTGGGCGAGCATGGGTCAGGAGGACGAGGCCCACGAGCGCGCGCTGATCTTCCCGGCGTACCAGCTCGACCAGCGGAAGGTCTCGCTCGCGAAGGACGACGTCACCGTCCTGCACTGCCTGCCGGCGCACCGCGGCCAGGAGATCACGGACGAGGTGATCGACGGTCCGCATTCGGCCGTCTGGGACCAGGCCGAGAACCGCCTGCACACGCAGAAGGCGCTGCTCCTGTGGCTGCTCGGCGCCGCCTGAGGGCCGTCCGCTAGCATCGCTCCCGTGCCGCGCGCGAACGACGTCGTCGAGGCCGTGCTTGTGGAGTACGCCGACCTGCTGTCGATCACCTCGGACGACCCCTTCAAGGCCCGCGCGTACGAGAAGGCGGCGCGAGCCGTCGGCGGCTACCACGCCGACGTGGCGACGATGGATCTGAAGGGCATCCTCGCGATCCCGAACGTCGGGAAGTCGATCGGCGAGAAGATCCACGAGTACCTGACGACGGGTCAGATCCAGGCCCTCGAGGACCTTCGAGAGCAGATCCCGGACGGGGTCCGGCAGCTCCTGTCCGTCCCGGGTCTCGGTCCGAAGAAGGCGATGGTCGTCTACCGCGAGCTTGGGATCGCCTCGGTCGACGAGCTGTTGGACGCGGTGCAGGACCACCGGCTCGCCGAGCTGCGTGGCTTCGGCGAGAAGACCGAGGAGAACGTCCGCCGCGGCATCCGTCAGGTCCGCGAGTCCGGTGGCCGGGTCCTGATCAGCCTCGCGATGGACCTGGCAGAGGAGCTGCTGGCCGAGCTCGAGCCGATGCGCGAGGTGCTGCGCGCGTCGTACGCGGGGTCGCTGCGTCGGATGGCGGAGTCGATCGGCGACATCGACCTGCTCGTCGCGAGTGAGGATCCTGCGCCGGTGATGGAGCGGTTCACGACGTTGCCGGTCGTCGAGCGCGTGCTGGCGCACGGCGAGACGAAGTCGTCGGTGACCACCAGCAAGGGCCTGCAGGTCGATCTGCGCGTGATCGCCCCGGACGTCTGGGGTGCTGCCCTGATCTACTTCACGGGCTCCAAGGCCCACAACATCCGGATCCGGGAGATGGCCGTCCGCAAGGGGCTCAAGCTGTCCGAGTACGGCCTGTTCGAGGCCGCCTCCGGTGAGCTGATCGTGGCCGAGACCGAGGAGGACGTCTACGAGCGGCTCGGCCTGCCGTACATCGAGCCGACGCTCCGCGAGGACCGCGGGGAGGTGGAGGCTGCGCTCGAGGGGGAGCTCCCGTCGATCCTCGAGCTCGGCCAGATCAAGGGCGACCTGCACACCCACACGAACCTCACCGACGGGCTCGCGCCGCTCGAGGAGATGCTGGAGGCCGCGGCCGAACGCCGGTACGCGTACTACGCCGTGACGGACCACGCGCCGAACCTGTACATGCAGAGGATGACCGACGACAAGATCCTCGCGCAGCGCGCCCGCGTGTCCGGGCTGCAGCCGAGGTATCCGAGGATGACGCTGCTGCACGGCTCCGAGCTGAACATCGATCCCGACGGGAACGTCGACTGGCCGGACGAGTTCCTGCGCGGGTTCGACATCCTCGTCGCCTCGGTGCACTCGCACTTCAACCAGTCGAAGGACGACATGACGCGCCGGATCGTCCGCGCGATGGAGCACCCGTGCGTCCACATCATCGGCCATCCCACGGCGCGGATGATCGGCAAGCGGCAGCCGATCGAGTACGACCTGGACGAGGTCTTCCGTGCGGCCGCGCGGACCGGCACGGCGCTCGAGGTGAACGGGTTCCCCGACCGGCTCGACCTGCGTGACGAACATGTCCTGTGGGCCAAGCGGCACGGGGTACGGTTCGCCGTCGATACGGACTCGCACGCGGCCGTCCACCTATCGAACATGCGCTTCGGCGTCGCGACCGCACAGCGCGGCTGGCTCACGAAGGACGACGTGATCAACGCCTGGCCGATCGCGAAGCTCCGCCGGTTCCTGCGCAAGGACGCCGCCGCCGCGCGGTGAGCCCTTCCGGCCGCGCGCTGACTCGACCGTTCTTCGCGCGTCCGTCGCCCGTCGTGGCGCCAGACCTGCTGGGTCGCGTGCTGGTCCGGCGTCTGCCGTCGGGGGAGCGGCTCGCCGCGCGGATCGTCGAGACCGAGGCGTACCAGGAAGACGACCCGGCGAGCCACTCGTACCGTGGCCGGACGGCGCGGACCGACGTGATGTTCCGCGCGCCGGGGCATCTGTACGTGTACTTCACCTACGGGATGCACTTCTGCATGAACGTCGTCACGGGCGACGACGGCGAGGGCAGCGCCGTGCTGCTCCGCGCTGCCGAGCCGCTCGACGGCCTCCAGACGATGCGGCGGCTCCGCGGGACCGGCGAGGAGCGGCTGCTCTGCTCCGGGCCCGCGCGGCTGGCGCAGGCGATGGGCATCGGGCGCGAACACAACGGCCTGGACCTCGTGCGCCGGGGCGAGCTGTGGATCGGGCAGGGGGCGCCCGTCGCCACCGACCGGATCGTGGCGACGACCCGGATCGGGATCCGGCAGGGGACCGATCGCCCGTGGCGCTTCCTGGTGGGCGGCGACGGGTTCGTCTCGCGAGCGCCCGCCGCTACGGGTTCACGACGATCGTGACGGTCCGGCCGACGTCGGCCTCGACACCGGCGGACGGCGACTGCGCCCAGACCATGCCGGGCCGGTAGTCACACGTCTGGTCGGCCGGGTCACACTCCTCGTCCAGGACGACGGATACCGAGAACCCCGCGCGCTGGAGCCTTGCCCTCGCCGCCCCCTGTCGCAGACCGACGACGTCGGGGACCGCGACCGTGTCGTCCTCGGCGTTCGTCGCGACGGTGATCCGGACGATCGTCGTCATCGTCGCGGGCTCGCCGCCCGCCGGGTTCTGCCCGATCACGACGCCCTCGGTCTGATCGGGGAGCTCTTCGTACACGACCCGGACGTTGAAGCCGGCGTTGCGAAGGGTCGCCGTCGCGGGACCCTCCTTCAGCCCCACGACGGACGGCACCGACAGGATCGGGTAAGACGTCGGCTCCTTGCACACCCTGAGCTTCGGCTCGGTCCCGACGATGAACGTCTGGATGTCGATGTCGGACGGCTGCGTGTACTGGTTCGCCAAGCAGCCGCGGGTCACGTCGACCCGCAGCGTGACGTACCGGACGCTCGAGGTCGGGAAGTTCTTCTCGGGCATCTTCTCGGTCGCCTTCACCATGAACGCGCGCCAGATCTGCGCGGGCCACGTCCCTCCGTACACCGGGTTGATGCGCGTGCGGCCGCAGCACATCGGGATCTGGCCCTGCGGGAAGCCGGCCCACACGGCGACCGATAGCTGGGGGATCGCGCCGACGAACCACGCGTCGCTGTAGTTCTGCGCGGTGCCGGTCTTGCCGATCTGCGGTCGGCCGATGTTCGCGTTCTGGCCGGTGCCGTACAGGACGACCTTCTGGAGGATCTCGTTCGCAACCGTCGCCACGGCGGGGTCGAGCACCAGCTTCGGGTTGGGCTTCGCGCGGTAGAGGATCTCGCCGGTCGCGGTGCGGATCTCGACGGCGGGTGTCGGCTGGAGGCGTTGCCCCCCGGTCGCGAGCGTTCCGTAGGCGGCCGCCATCTCGAGCGTGTTCACCTCGTTCGTGCCGAGCACCGCCGAGGGGACCGGTGCCAGCGGCTCGTCCGGCGACGTGGTCCTGGTGCAGCACCGGATCCCCATCCGTTCGGCGGTCTCGATCATGCGCTGTGCGCCGAGGTAGATGTTGCCGTCGCCGATCGCCTTCTCGATGTTCACGTAGGCCACGTTGACCGAGTTCACGGTGGCGCTCTCGAGCGACAGCGTGCCGTAGCCCGCGCCCTCGGCGTTCCCCGGCGTCCACACCGTCCCGTCCGAGAGCGGGACGGCCACGGACGAGCCGCTGAAGCTCGCCCGGGGGGAGATGCCCTGCTCGAGCGCGGCGACGAGGGCGAACATCTTGAACGAAGACCCTGCCTGACGCCCCGTCGTCCCGCCGGTCGCGAGGTTCACGCGCGCGTACCGGTCCTCCTCGCCCCAGAAGTTCCGACCACCGACCATCGCTCGGATGTAGCCGGTCCGGGGGTCGATCGCGGTGAGCGCCCCGTACGGGTCGTTCGGGTAGAGCAGGATCGACGACACCGCGGTCTCGGCCTCGCGCTGCATCTGCGGGTCCAGCGTCGTCGTGATCCGAAGGCCGCCGTAGAACAGCAGGTCGTATCGCTCCTTGATCGTCTCCCCGAACCTGGGATTCGAAAGGAACCACTGCTTGAAGTAGTCGACGAAGTACGCGAAGGGGTACCGCTGCTCGGTGTCACGCGTGAGCTGCAGCCGGACGCGCTTCCCCGACGCCTGGAGGTACTGCTGGTCGTCGATCATGGCGAGCTCGAGCATCGCGCCGAGGACGTGGTTGCGGCGTTTCGCCGCGACGTTCGGATGCGCGACCGGGTCGTAGTCGTTCGGCGCGCGGATCAACCCGGCGAGCATCGCCGATTGGGCGAGCGTG
This sequence comes from Actinomycetota bacterium, assembly GCA_035463715.1. Lineage (GTDB taxonomy): Bacteria > Actinomycetota > UBA4738 > UBA4738 > HRBIN12 > DATHSY01. The sequence goes on from DATHSY010000013.1 coordinate 7,490, forward strand.
AGCTCCTTCGGGGGACGGCTGAAGTACGTCTCGGCAGCCGACCGGATGCCGTATGCGCCGTTGCCGAAGTACACGGTGTTGAGGTAGCTCGTCAGGATCTCATCCTTCGACAGCTCGTGCTCGAGCTGCCAGGCGAGGACGGCCTCCTTCAGCTTGCGCTGGAGCGTCTCCTCGTCCCCCACGTACGCCTGCTTCACGTACTGCTGCGTGATCGTCGAGCCGCCCTCGACGATCCGGCCCGACGTCGCATCGATGTACGCGGCCCGAAGCAGCGCCTTGAGGTCGATCCCGCGATGATCGTAGAAACGCTTGTCCTCGATCGCGATGACGGCGTTGCGAAGGACATCCGGGATCCTCGAGGACGGGATCACCACGCGGTCGACCTCGGCGTGGAGCGGCGTGATCAGCGTGCCGTCCGCCGCGTACAGGAACGAGGTCTGCGCAAGGGCCGGCGCGTTCGCCCGCTCCTCGGCCAGATCCGGCAGATCGCACGCCGCGGCCAGCAGGGCCAAGGCCATCAGCGACGGGACAAGGCGAGGGCGGCGACCGGCTCCCCTCATGTCCGGATGATACGGCGGCGCGCAGATCGCGCTGGTAGCATCGCCGTTCCGATGGCCTCCGACGACGTGCGCGCGCGCCTGCTCGCCGGCGTCGCCGAAGTCGTCCCCGCCGAGGAGCTCGGCCGCAAGCTCGCCCTCGGACGCGCGTTGCGGGTGAAGCTCGGACTCGATCCGACCGCCGCGGACGTCACGCTCGGCTGGGCCGTCGTGCTCCGCAAGCTGCGGCACTTCCAGGACGCGGGCCACACCGCGGTGCTGATCGTCGGTGACTTCACCGCTCGCGTCGGCGATCCCTCGGGCAAGACCGAGACCCGGCCGCGTCTCGACAAGGAGGTCGTGCGGGCGTACGCGGACCACCTGCTCGACCAGTTCTGGGCGATCCTGGATCGCGACCGGACCGAGGTCCGGTACAACTCGGAGTGGCTCGAGCCGCTCGGCATGGAGGACGTCCTCCGCCTCACGGCAACGACCACGGTCGCCCGGATGCTGGAGCGAGACGACTTCGCGAAGCGGTACGTGCGCGGCAGGCCGATCTCGGTGACGGAGTTCCTGTATCCGCTCTTGCAGGGGTACGACTCGGTCGCGGTGGGGAGCGACATCGAGCTGGGAGGAACCGACCAGACGTTCAACCTGCTGGTCGGCCGCGACATCCAGCGTGAGTGGGGCCAAGAGCCGCAGGTCGCGGTCACGGTTCCGCTCCTCGAGGGGCTCGACGGCGTGCAGAAGATGAGCCAGTCATCGGGGAACTACGTCGGCATCGGCGAGCCCGCGGATGAGATGTTCGGCAAGCTGATGCGGATACCGGACGAGCTGATCGGCAGGTACCTGCTCCTTGCCGCCGATCGGTCGCCGGCCGAGATCGCGGCGACCGAGGACGCGATCGCGAGGGGATCGCTCCGCCCCGATGTCGCCAAGCGCGGGATGGCGCGCGCCGTCGTGGAGCTGTACCACGGCGCCGGGGCGGGGGAGCGGGCCGAGGCGGCGTTCGACCAGGTTCACCGAGACCGCGAGCTACCGTCGGACGTGCCCGAGGTCGCGATCCCGCCGGATCTCGCGGCCGACGGCGGGATCTGGATGCCGAAGCTGATGCACGCCCTCGGTCTGGCCTCGTCCAACGCCGAGGCGCGCCGCCTGATCGAGCAGGGGGGCGTCCGGCTGGACGGCGAGGTCCTCGACGACCCGCAGGCAGAGCTCCTGCCCGAGGCGCTTCGCGGCAGGGTCCTGCAGGTCGGACGGAGACGGTTCGTGCGGCTCGCCTGAGCCGAGCCGAGGGAGCGGACAGGAGGCTCGGGATGGGCCGGCCTGTTGCGGTTGTCAACGAGTGGATACGCCTGAGGCGTCGCCTCGGCACCGGTTGACGCCCTCGTCGGCCGGACGTAGCATAAGTGGTTGGCGCGACCCCCCTTCCGGAGGATCCCTCCTTGGGGTTTGCGCGTCGCTCGCACCTTGAGAACTGAACAGTGTGCCAAAAGCCAGTGCGTTCCCGTCAAGTGATGAGGGCGCGGTTCGCCGTGTCCTGGCACGAGACGGTCGTATATGAACACTGGATCCGTCAGGATCCGAGCAAGGCCGATCGGGCGATGCCAGCTCCGTGAGGCCGACTCCAACGAAGGAAGCGAAGCCGGCCGTCTTCGGCCGGTTCGTCCATCTCTACGGAGAGTTTGATCCTGGCTCAGGACGAACGCTGGCGGCGCGCCTAACACATGCAAGTCGAGCGGGAACCTCGGGTGGGGTAACCCACCTGAGGGGAGAGCGGCGAACGGGTGAGTAACACGTGGGCGACCTGCCCCAGACTCTGGGATAACCCCGGGAAACCGGGGCTAATACCGGATACTCCGATCGGATCGCATGGTCTGACCGGGAAAGCTCCGGCGGTCTGGGATGGGCCCGCGGCCTATCAGCTTGTTGGTGGGGTAACGGCCTACCAAGGCGACGACGGGTAGCTGGTCTGAGAGGACGGCCAGCCACACTGGGACTGAGACACGGCCCAGACTCCTACGGGAGGCAGCAGTGGGGAATCTTGCGCAATGGGCGAAAGCCTGACGCAGCGACGCCGCGTGGGGG
>DATHSY010000014.1:0-4561 GCA_035463715.1 Actinomycetota bacterium
CAGCGCCGGCCTTGTTCGTCAGATACTGGGGATCGACGCCTTCGCGACCGTCGGTCGCCTTCGCGATCGCGAACCGCACGCCGGACGCCGCGACCTGTGTCCAGTCGATCGTGCCCTGCCAGTGCGAGACGTCGATCCCCGGAAGGGTCCCCGCGGTCTGCGCGCGAGCCGTCGCACCTTCCCCGATCACCGGGAACGCGACCGACATCGTGACCGCGAGCGTCACGATCACACGAGCGAGGAGTTGTCTGGTCGCGATCGGGCGGCCCCCCGTAGGTCGAGCGCGGCAGGCTACCCGAGCGCCGGGGCGGCGTCACGCCGTCGATCGTCCGATCGGCGCCGCGGAACCGGCCGAACGCGGCCCGGTCGACCGACGCGGTCACTCGCGGGCCTCCGCCGCTAGGCTCGGGGGCTCGCCCGGACCGGAGGGGAGGTCGGTGGTCCGCCTCGTACGCATCGTGCTCGTCGCCACGACCGCGTCGTCGTTGCTCGCGGCCTGCGGATGGTTCTCGGACGAGGCGACCGAAGGACCCACCCCATCCGCGCCGACGGGATCGCCGACGGCGGAGCCGGAGACGTTCGAGGTGGTGATGGATCTGCGCGGGTACGCGGGTCGGGGACCGGACGGACCCGTCAGACGTCGATCACTGAAGTCGGCCGCGCGACAGGTGCGCGACGCGCTCGAGCGCGTCTACTCGATCGGGTTCGTCGATCCGACCGAGTGGGACGACGGCCGGTTCCCGGACCTCGCCGATGCGTTCGCCGGCGATGCGCGGGGGACGGTCCCCGACGACCTCGACGCGCTGACGCTCGGTCCGGCGGCGCGGGTCGTGGACGCCGTGCGGCCGGAACGCGCTCGCGTCGACGTCCGGTTCCTGACCGATGCCGCCAAGCGGCCCGCTGCCGCGTTCGCGACCGCGTCGTTCGAGGGCACGGCGATCGCCGGCCCCGCAGAGCTGCGGGTGCGCCACGAGGGCGAGTACACCTTGCGCAAGGTCGACGCGCGGTGGCGGGTGGTCGCGTACGACGTGCGCGGCCGCGTCCCGACGCCGCAGGACGTCCGCGGGAAGGTGCGGGCGGCGGCGTCGGCGCCGCAGGTCCCGGCGAACGATCTGCTCTTCCTGCTCGTGATCGGGAGCGACGCGCGACCCGGGCAGCCGGTGGCGCGGGCGCGCGCCGATTCGCTCCACATCATCGGGATCAACCCACGGCTCGGCCGCGCGTCGATCGTCGGGATCCCTCGCGACTCGTTCGTCGCGATCCCCGGCTACGGCACGGACAAGATCAACGCATCGCTCGTCCGCGGCGGACCGGAGCTGGTGGTCACCACGGTCGAGCGGCTCGCCGGCATCCCGATCGACGCCTACGTCCTGACCGGGTTCGAGGGGTTCAAGCGGGTCGTCACCGCCGTGGGCGGCATCCCGGTCAACGTGCCGTACCTGATGTCCGAGCCGGCGATGCCGACGCTGCGACCCGGGCGGACGCGGCTCAACGGCCGGCGCGCCCTCGCGTTCAGCCGCAACCGCCACGACGCGCCGGGCGGGGACTTCGGGCGTTCGCTGAACCAGGGACGTCTGCTGGCAGCGGCGCTCGGGGAGCTGCAACGCGACCTCCGGCAGGACCCGGCCGACCTGGTCCGGTGGACGATCGCCGCCGCCCGGTACCTCGACACCGATCTGACGTTCGCCGAGAGCCTGGAGCTGCTGCTCGCGTCGGGCTCGATCGACGCGGACCGGGTCCGCAACGCCGTCGTCTCGGGCAGCGGCAGGACGATCGGCGGTCGCAGCGTCGTGATCCTCGGCCAGCGCGCCCGCGCCGTCTTCCGCGACCTGGCCGCCGACGCGATCCTGCGCGGCTGACGCCTACGGCGAACCGTCGGGCTTCGTGACGTCCGTGACGTCCGCTCCGAGCACACGCACGAGGTCCGCCGCCGACAGATGCAGGTTGACGCCGCGGGCCCCCGCGCCGATCGCGACCGTGTCCGCCGCGGCGAACGACGCGTCGGCGATCACCGGCCAGGCCCGCGCCGACCCGAACGGCGTGATCGCCCCCCGCTCGTAGCCGGTGGCGTCGCGCGCCTCATCCTTGTCGGGCAACGACAGTCGGCTTACACCGAGGTGAGCGCGTAGCTTCGACCAGTCGATCTGGCGACCGCCGGGGACCAGGACGAAGACGTAGTCGTCGCGACGGCGGCGTACGACGATCGTGCGGATCAACTGCTCGAGCGCGACGCCCTGCAGGCGGGCGCTCTCCTCGGCGCTCGAGGGGGGATCGGTCCGAACGACCCGATACGTCAGGCCCGCGTCGGAGGCCGCCCGGGTCGCCGGCGTGTCTGGCTGCATCACGTCGCAGCGTACCGGCGACCCGGACGTCGGCGGATAGGCTCGCGCCGCGGAGGAGGCGCGGATATGCGACAGGCACCACGGATCCGGGGCGGGCTCGCGATCCGGGTCGTCGTGCTGTTCGCCGGACTGACATTGTTCGCCGCGGCGATCGTGAGTCTGCTCGAGTCCGGACTCGGCCTCGCCCCCTGGGACGTCTTCCATCTCGGGATCGCCACGCACTCGGCGCTCACGATCGGCACGGCCGGGATCGTCGTCGGACTCGTCGTGCTCGCCGGCGCGTGGGCGCTCGGGCAGCCGCCGGGGTTCGGGACGCTCGCGAACGCCATCGTGATCGGCGCCCTCGTGGACGTCTTCCGCGCCATCGACGCCGTCGCTCGCCTGTCACAGGGTTCCCTCCCGACTCGCGTGGTACTGCTCATCCTCGGCATCGGGTTGTTCGGCGTCGCATCCGCGCTGTACATCGGGGCCGGGCTCGGCGCCGGCCCTCGCGATTCGCTGATGCTGGTCCTGTCGCGACGCACCGGCGTTCGGATCGCCGTGGTCCGCGGCGCGATCGAGGTGACCGTCGTCGTCACCGGCGCGCTTCTGGGCGGGACGTTCGGCGTCGGCACGATCGCGGTGGCGTTGCTGGTCGGTCCGTCGGTCGAGGCCGGGTTCTGGGGGCTCGAGCGCACCGGCCTCGCGGTTGCCGTGCCTGTCGGGAACGGGGTCGTGCCACCCTCACCGCTCGGCGGCCCAGACGCCGTCGGGTAAGGGTTAGGCCTGGTCCTCGGCGGGTTCGGGCTCGAGCGAGGAGGGGAGGAACTCGCTCTGCTCGGGCGGCCCGACGGGCGGGCCGGGTTCGAGCACGCCGGAGGCACGGTCGGCCCGGCGCTGGTTCCGCGCGAGCCTGCGCTCCTCGCGCGCGACGGCCTTCTTGGCCTTCGCGTCGCGGCGCTGACGCTTCCCGAAGCTATCCGGCATCGCATCCACTGTACGAGAAACCTCCGCGACCACCACCGAAGTGCCTCAGGCACGCAGGAGCGCGACCGCGTCGCCAAGCATCCGCACGGTCGCCTCGGTGATCGGGCTCGCGACGACGATGACCTCGTCGGCACCGGCCTCGGAGAGCTCGTCGATCCCGGCGGCGATCCGGCCGGACCCGCCTTCGAGCGGCTCCACACCCTGGGTCACCGGGCGCTCTCCCGCCGAGCGGTCGAAGACGACCAGGACGCAGGCGCTCCTCGCGATATCGCGCGGGTCGCGGCCCGCCCGCTCGCACGCCTCGTTCACCTTCGCGATCTCGCGTCGCAGGCCGTGGGGAGTGTTCCCGTACAGGTCGTACCAGGTGTTCCACGCGTCGACGTGTGGGAGCGTGACGGCCAGGACGCGGCGGCCGGTGCTGCCGATCATGAGCTCCGGGCGTCGGTCCGGACGCGGCAGCAAGACCGCGTCGTCGACGTGGTCGAAGCGACCTGCGAACGTCACTCGCTCTCCGTCGAGGAGCCGCCGCACGATCTCGAACGCCTCCTCGAATCGAGATGCTCGCGCATCGAACGGCAGCCCGAACGCCTCGAACTCCGTCTCGTTCCAGCCCGCCCCCAGCCCAAGAACGAAGCGTCCGCCCGCGATCGCGTCGATCGTCGACGCCATCCGGGCCAGGATCCCGGGCGGATGGAACGCGGTGCACGCCACGAGCGGGCCGAGCCGCATGCGGGCGGTCGACGCGGCGAGCGCGGCGAGCATCGTCCACGCGTCGACGGGTCCGCGCTCGGGACGCCCGTCGCCGCGGTAGAGCAGATGGTCGCCCATCCAGATCGAGTCGAGACCCACCTCCTCCGCGGCGCGAGCGATCGCGAGGTACTCGTGCCACCCGACGCGACGCTCGACCTCGGGGAGCTGGACGCCGACGCGGACCGCGTTCATCGGTGCGCGGCGTTCACGAAGGTCACGGGGCCTGTGACGCCTCGCCCGGCCCCTCGGGGCGAACGAGGTCGCTCGGTTCCACGAGGCTCGCCGTCGCCCGCAGGACGGTCGCGGTGCTCACCCAGCGCGCACGGCCCATCACGAATTCGACGATGTCGTCGATCGAGACCACGTACGCCTTGCGGAACCGCATCGGCGACCTCGCAACCGACGCGCGCGCCGCCACGACGACCGCGTCCACCCACTCGTCGATCCCGTGGTCGAGCAGGAGCTGCCGGATGTTGCCGGCCGCGCCCCGCGCCTGTCGCAGA
>DATHSY010000015.1:0-3783 GCA_035463715.1 Actinomycetota bacterium
TACCTCCTGGCGATCGACATGGAGATGGAGCCGCTCCCCGGGTACAAGTACGCCAGCTGGGAGACGGGCTACGGCGACTTCAAGATGGTGCCGGACCTGTCGACGCTCCGCCTCGTCCCGTGGATCGACAAGACGGCGCTCGTGATCTGCGACGTCCACGACGAGGAGACGAACGAGCCGGTCGAGGTCGCACCGCGCCAGATCCTCAAGCGTCAGGTCGAGCGGGCGGCCACCGAGGGCTACCAGGTCAAGACCGGCTCGGAGCTCGAGTTCTACATGTTCAAGGACTCGTTCGACGAGGCCGCACAGAAGCGGTACCAGGGGCTGCAGCCGTCATCCAACTACATCATGGACTACCACATGCTCCAGACCACCAAGGACGAGTGGCTGATCCGCAAGATGCGCAACGACCTCGCCGGCGCCGGCATCCCGATCGAGTTCTCCAAGGGCGAGTTCGGCAGGGGCCAGCAGGAGATCAACTTCACGTATCGCGACGCGCTCCAGACGGCAGACAACCACGCGATCTTCAAACACGGCGCGAAGGAGATCGCGGCGCTCGGCGGTGCCGCCGTGACCTTCATGTCGAAGTACACCATGGCCGAGGCGGGCTCCTCGTGCCACCTGCACTCGAGCGTGTGGAACGCCGAGGGCAACGAGTCGCTGATGTGGGACGACGACGACCCGCACCACATGACCGAGACGTTCCGCGACTTCCTCGGCGGCCTGATGGCGACGGCGCGCGAGATGGCGTGGATGTTCGCGCCCTTCGTGAACTCCTACAAGCGGTATCAGCTCGGCTCGTGGGCGCCGACCGCGATCGTCTGGAGCCACGACAACCGTACCTGTGGCTTCCGGATCATCGGCGAGCACAAGGGCAATCGCGTGGAGTCGCGCCTGCCCGGTGCAGACATGAACCCGTACCTGGGGATGGCAGCCACGATCGCCGGCGGCCTGCACGGGATCAAGAACAAGATCGAGGCACCCGAGATGTTCGTGGGGAACGCCTACGAGGCAAAGGACGTGCCCCGCGTCCCGAGTTCGCTCCACGAGGCGATCGCCGAGATGGAGAAGAGCGAGGTCGCCCGCGAGGCGTTCGGCGACTTCGTCTTCGAGCACCTGCTCAACACGGCGCAACAGGAGCAGATCATCTTCGACAACCAGACGGTCACGGACTGGGAGCTCGAGCGGTACTTCGAGCGCGGCTGAGCGGCCCGCCGGACCGTAGACTCGCCTTCCGTGAAGCCGATCCTGCTCGTCCGCAACGACCCGTACGAGTCGTTCGGCGTCGCGCTGCCGTCGCTGGCCAGGGCCGGCGCCGATGTCCTCACGGCGCACATGCCGGCCGGCGCGGGGCTTCCCCCGCTCGAGGACGTCTCGGCCCTCATCACGTTCGGCGGCACCGTCAACGTCGACCAGACCGAGCGGTACCCACACCTGAGCGCCGTCCGCGCGTATACGCGCGAGGCGGTCGTGCGTGGCATCCCCCACCTCGGGATCTGCCTCGGGTCGCAGCTGCTCGCTCGGGCGCTCGACGTCGAGGTCGTGAAGGGTCCGAAGGAGGTCGGCTTCGAGCCCGTACGTGCGCTGCCCGTGGCGAAGGAGGACCCGCTCCTGTCGTTCCTCGGCGATGACGAGCACGTGATGCAGTGGCACGAGGACACGCACGAGCTTCCTCCGGGGGCGACCCTCCTCGTGACCGGCGACCGCGTGCCGGTCCAGGCCTACCGCGTCGGCGACCTGGCATGGGGGATGCAGTTCCATTTCGAGGTCGACGCGACCGAGCTCGACTGGTGGCTCGACGTCGCCGACGCGGAGATCGACATCCGCGCCGTCTGGGGGAAGTCGGCGGAGCAGATCCGTTCCGAGGCCGCGCGGTACGTGGCCGCCCAGGAGGAGCGCGGCCGTGAGATCTTCCGCCGGTTCGCCGGCGTCGCCCGGGAGCGCGGCGGCGCGCGCCGAACGGCATCGCTGACGTAAGCTCCGCGGTCAGGGTCCGTAAGGAGGGCGGATGTCCGGCTCGGTCGTCGACAGCAGCCGGTCTCGCGTGCTCCCGCTCGAGCTCGACCGCGGCTACCCGGTCCTGATCCGCGGCGAGGGCGTCTGGGTGGAGGACTCGGACGGCCGGCGGTACCTCGACGCGATGAGCGGCGGCTCGATGGCGCTGACGCTCGGGCACGGCCGCCACGACATCATCGCCGCGGCGAGGGCACAGGCCGACCGGCTCCCCTTCGTGCACAACGAGCGTCTGACGAACCCGGCACAAGAACGCCTGGCGCGTGAGCTGATCGACGTGGCGCCGTCCGGGTTCACCCGCGTGCGGTTCACGGTCAGCGGCGCCGACGCGAACGAGATGGCGGTCCAGTTGGCACGGAGCTACCACGTCGAGCGCGGGGAGCCCGAGCGGTGGCAGGTCATCTCGCCCGCCCAGGCGTACCACGGCCCTACGATGGAGACGCTCGCCCTCACCGGGCGGCCGGGCCTGCAGGCACCGTTCGGGCCGTACATGCCGAGGCACCTCCACATCCCGCCGAGCACATGGCGGTTCGATCCCACGGGGCAGGCCGCGCTCGACGCGCTCGATGTGGCGCTCGACGAGGCCGGGCCGCATGCGGTGTCGGCGTTCTTCTGCGAGCCGATCAGCTCGGCCGCGCTCCCGGGCTACTCCCCGCCGGCGCTGTTCTGGGAGGGGCTCGCGGCGCGGCGCGAGCGGCACGGGTTCCTGGTCTGCTTCGACGAGGTCGTCACGGGCGTGGGCCGGACCGGCGGGTGGTTCGCCGGCTCGGAGACGGTGTGTACGCCGGACATCATCGCGACGGCGAAGGGCCTCGGCGCCGGGTACGTCGCGATCGGTGCCGTGCTGTGTCGCGAGCACGTGTACGACGCGATCGCGCGCGGGTCGCGACGGTTCACGCTGGGTCACACGTGGGACGGCGCACCGCTGTCGTGCGCCGTCGGACTCGCGGTGATCGACGCGCTCAAGCGGGAGGGTCTCGTCGAGCACGTGCGCGAGCGCGGCGCGCAGCTGCGCGAGGAGCTGGCCGACGCCCTGAAGGGGATCCCGATCGTCCGTGACGTCGAGGGCCGCGGCTACCTGCTCGGCGTGAAGTACGTCGACCCGCGCGACGGGACGTCGCTCCTGCCGCCCGGGCTGCGCACCGCGGGGCGGATCGACCAGGCGGCGTTCGAACGCGATCTGATCACGCTGTCGACGATGCCGACGCGCGACGGGTTCGCCGGGGACCAGACGCTGTTCGCGCCGCCGTTCATCACGAACGACGACGAGCTCGGCGAGATGGTGTCGCGGTTCGCCGACGCCGTCGGCGCGGTCGGCGACGAGGTGGAGGCCGAGTTGGACCGAACGACCACGGGAGGGACGGGATGAGCAACGGGACCGGCCGGGGCGTCCGCGCGCTGATCCTCCAGCACGAAGAGCCGACGCCGCCCGGCCACGTCACCGACTGGCTCGCCGAGCACGGGGGCGAGGCAGACGTCTACCGGATCGACCTGGGCGAGCGCGACGTCGAGCCGCGCGACTACGACCTGATCGTCTCGCTCGGCTCGGAGTTCGCCGCGTTCGACGACTCGCAGGAGTTCCTCCCACGCGAGGCGAGGCTGATGGAACGCGCGGTGGCCGACGAGGTGCCGATCCTGGGGTTGTGCTTCGGGGGGCAGCTGCTCGCCCGGGTCCTCGGCGGTGAGAACTTCCGGGCGACCTCGGAGATCGGATGGCTCCCCGTCCGCACCAAGGACCCTGAGCTCGTGCCGGAGGGTCCGTGGTTCCAG
>DATHSY010000016.1:0-3441 GCA_035463715.1 Actinomycetota bacterium
CGGGTTCACCGACGAGGACGCCGTCGAGGTGCGCCGCCACGGCGATCCACCTGCGTTCGAGTTCGAGCCGAGGGATCACGCGGCGCTCGGCGAGCTCCTCGGCGTGCTCGACACCGAACGCGCGGCACGAACGAGCGGCTCGCGGTTCGTGTATCTGCTCGGAGAGATCGTGCTGGTGCAGTTCGCGTTGGTCCGGCACGCGCTCGACATCCTGACGGCGCACGGGTTCACACCCGTCATCCCGCCGGTGCTCGTCCGCGAGGAGGCGATGTACGGCACGGGCTTCCTGCCGACCGACGAGGTCAACCTCTACGTGACCCGGGATGACGAGTTGTACCTCGTCGGCACGTCCGAGGTCCCGCTGGCGGCGCTGCACATGGCGGAGATCGTGAACGAGGGCGACCTGCCGCTTCGCTACGCCGGGTACTCGACCTGCTTCAGGCGCGAGGCCGGGTCGTACGGCAAGGACCTGGGCGGCATGTTTCGCGTGCACCAGTTCGACAAGGTCGAGATGTTCAGCTTCACGCGTCCCGAGGACTCGTGGGACGAGCACGAGATGATGGTGGGGGTCGAGGAGGAGATCGTCTCCCACCTCGGGCTGCACTACCGCGTCGTCAACATCGCCGCCGGCGACCTAGGTGGCAGCGCGGCGAAGAAGTACGACATCGAGGTGTGGCTTCCCGGACAGCAGCGGTATCGGGAGCTCACCTCATGCTCGAACTGCACCGACTACCAGGCGCGCCGGCTGCAGGCGAGGGTGCGACGCTCGGAAGGGGCGGTCGAACCGCTCCACACGTTGAACGGGACGGCGACCGCGATCGGACGCATGCTGATCGCGATCCTCGAGAACCACCAGCGCGCGGACGGCTCGGTCGAGCTGCCCGAGGCGTTGCACCCGTACCTTCCGGAGGACGCCCGCGTGCTCACCCCAGGCAAGCCCGAGGGGTAAGGGCTCAGGCCGGGCGAGCCTCCCAGGCGAACGTCGCGCCGGCCGTCGCGCCGGGGGTCACGTTCTCGGACAGGCGGACCTCGAACCGGAACGCCCGGGTCTCGCCCGCGTTCCATGCTTCGTCGCCGGTGATGCCGTCGGCCCACCCCGTGGGGAATCGAGAGAGTAGGCCGGAGAAGAGCACGCCGTCCTGATCGGCTACGAACCCGGCGCCCCGCCCGGTTCCGCTCGTGACGGTCACGGTGAGGTGCCGGGCGAGCCCCGCGTCCTCGACGTCCGCGAACATCCGGATCTCACCCACCGCCGCGCCCCGGTACGTCACCCGCTCGTAGCTCGTCGCGAGGCGACCGGGCTCGAGCGAGCCGAGCTCGAACATCGGTCGGTCGGGCCACGACGTGACCGACACGGGGTCCGAACCTCCTGCGAACGCCGCCGCCGACGCGTCGATCGCACCGAGGAGGCCGTGCACCGCGAGCGTCCCGAACACGCCCATCACCAGGCAGGACAGGAACAGCCGCCGGACCCCCTCGACCCGGCGGCTGATGCCTGTTGCTGGAGAGCCGAGGGCCAGATCCGCGGTATGCATCGCTACCTAGGTTTCGGTGTCGGGAGGTACCTGGACGATAGGCCGTTGTACCTAAAGTCGGGTATCGGCCCTTCGGCTAGGAGTCGGTGCCGTCCGGTCCGCGGTCGGTGGCTCCGAGGACGACGCCGTAGCGGCTCTCGAGATCGCGGAGCGCCTGAACCGCCTCGTGCCTGGCGGTCACGTCGAGCGCGACCCCCTGCCAGAACGTGGGCTCGCCACGATCGTCACGAAGAAGGACCGCACGGCTATGCATCCACACGGTCCGCCCGTGCTTGGCCAAGACGCGGTACTCGTGATCGAAGGTGCCCGTCTCATCCGCGACCCGGTTCGCCTCGACGACGCCCTCCACGTCCTCGGGATGGACGAGCCTGGTGAGGTGCTTCGGGTCGGCCATCAGCTCCTCGGGCGAGTACCCGAGCAGCTCCTGGACCTGCGGGCTCACGTAGATGAACGGGGAGACGTCCGCCTGCGTCGAGGGAAGCTCGATGTAGACGATCGCAGGGATCTGCTCGATCAGCGCGCGCAGGTGCTGCTCGGTGTCGCGGAGCTCCTGCTCGATGCGCTTCTGCTGGGTGACGTCCAAGATGATCCCCTGGAAGACGCCCGGACGGCCGTCGTTCGAACGCGCGAGCAGGCGCCCTTCGTCGCGGATCCAGAGGTACGTCCCGTCGGCGCGTCGCATCCGGTACTCGTGGCTGTAGTCATCGCCCGTCTGCGCCACGCGGCGCGCAACGTCCATCACCCCCTCCGCGTCATCCGGGTGCTTGGACGACTCCCACAGGTCGGTCATCATCCAGTCCTGCTGCGGGTGCCCGAGCATCGACTCGACCTGCGGACTGACGTACGTCATCCGATGGAACGCGTCGGGCGAGCGGTTCGGCTCCCACGTGTAGGTGACGGCCGGAACCTGCGCGGTCAGCGTCCGGTACCGCAGCTCCGTCTCGCGCGCCGCGGCCTCCGCCTCCTTCCGCGCCGTGATGTCGAGCATCACGCCGTGGAAGATCTTGGGCCGCCCATGGTCGTCGCGCTCCAGCACGATGGCCTCGTCCAGCACCCAGACGACGTGCCCGTCCTTGGCCAGGTACCGGAGCTCCTCGCTGAACGGCTCGCCCGTCGCGCGAGACCGCTCGGTCGACGTGAGGACCCGGTCGCGGTCGTCGGGGTGCAGCCGGGACTCCCAGAAGTTCGGCTCCTGCCATTCCTCCTGGGAAAAGCCGAGGATCGTCGTGATCTGCGGGCTGGTGTACGCGGGCGGGTCGATCGCCTCGCGTGACGTGTCCCAGACGTAGACGACGCCCGGGATCCGTTCGGCGAGCGCGCGGTACCGCTCGCGAGCCCCACGGAGCTCGCGTTCGACGCGCCGTCGCTCCGCGATCTCGAGCATCATCATCTCGTTCGCTTCCTCGAGCTCGTGCGTCCGCTCCATCACGCGGAGCTCCAGGTCGTCGCGGGTCGCTCGCAGCAGCTCCTCGGCCTCCTTGAGCTCGGTGATGTCGAGCTGCACGCCCTGCCAATACAAAGGACGGCCGTCCGCGTCGCGCACGAGCGTCGCGACGTCCCGGAACCACAGCGGCCGTCCGTCGTTCGCGATCAGCCGATACTCGCGGCTCCAGGGGCGCCCCGTCTCGTTGTGCAGGTCGTGCGCGGCGAGCGTCGCCTCCCTGTCCTCGGGGTGGAGGAGCTCCATCCAGATGTCCGGCTGGTCGAGCCACTCCTGCTGCGTGTAGCCGAGCGCCCCCTCGACCTGCGGGCTCACGTAGATCGTCTTGCGGTCGTCGTCGGGCGCGACGACGTACACGACCGCCGGGATGTTCTCGATCAGCGCGCGGTATCGAGCCTCCGACTCGCGGACCACGTCCTGCTGCTGCTTCACCTCCGTGACGTCGTGCAGCAGACCCTGCCAGGC
>DATHSY010000017.1:0-3188 GCA_035463715.1 Actinomycetota bacterium
GTTCCGCCGCGAGGGTCAGCGCAACATCATCCTGCTGACCGACGGCCGGGACCGGAGTGGGACGCTCGGGCTGGAGGAGGCGGTCGCCGCGGCGGGCGAGGCCGGCGCGACCGTGTTCACGATCGCCCTCGAGGGCCCCGACATCGACGCCGCGACGCTGGACGCGATCTCCCGGCGAACGGGCGGGACCTTCGCCGCCATTACGCCGACGAAGCTCGAAACGGCGTACGAGGATCTCGCACTCCAGCTGGCGACGCAGTTCGTCGTCACCTACCGGTCGAGGTCGCCCCACGGCGTCGCGGTGACCGTCGATATCGAGACCGCCTCCGGAACGGCGTCGGCGACGTTCGTGACGCCTTCGCCGATCGCGGTCGGGGGAGCGGACCGGTCGTTCCTGCTCCGCATGTTCACGGGGACGACCGGGGTCGTCCTCACCGTCGGCCTGACGTTCCTCGCGGTGCTGACCCTGATGTCCACGGTCGTCGAGGCCCGCTACCGCCGGCGCAGAGCGCAGGTCCTGCGTTCGCGGGCCGGGCTCCCCGCGCCGCCTTCCGCGCGTCCTTCTCGCGAGGACCACGGCTCGTCCCTGATCCCGCAGCAGCTGGCCGACATCGTCGAGAAGGGAACCGATGGCACGGGTATCGCCTCGGCGATCGCGAGGAAGCTGCAGCGCGCGGGCGTCGCGATCCGGGTGGGGGAGCTGCTGGCCGGTGTCGTCATCGGCATCGGCATCGCGGCGTTCGTCGGGACCGTGATCGCGGGTCCTCTGCTTGGGGCGATCTTCGCGGTGTTCGCTGCGATCGTGCCGTGGGTGGTCGTCTCCAAGCTCGCAGCGAAGCGGATCGGGAAGATCGAGGCCCAGCTGCCCGACCTGCTGATGATCCTGGCCAGCTCGCTGCGGGCCGGGCACAGCTTCCTGCAGGCGCTCGACACGGCGACCAAGGAGATCGGCGACCCCGCGGCCGGCGAGCTCGGCCGCACGCTCGCCGAGATCCGGTTGGGCAGGAACGTCGGCGACGCCCTCAACGCGCTTGCAGTGAGGATCGGCAGCCAGGACCTCGGATGGGCGGTCACGGCGATCGAGATCCAGCGCAAGGTCGGCGGCAACCTCGCGGAGGTGCTCGAGACCGTCGCGCGAACGATCCGCGAGCGCGAGACGCTGCGTCGTCAGGTGAAGGTGCTCTCGGCCGAGGGTCGGCTCTCGGTGACGATCCTGACGGTGCTGCCGTTCCTGCTCGCGTTGTACCTGATGGCCGTCAACCCCGAGTACCTGGCGGTGCTCACCGGCACGCCGATCGGGGTTCTGCTGATCATCGGTGCGCTCACCTTGATGGGGGTCGGATATGTCTGGATGCGGAAGATCGTGAAGCTCGATGCGTGATTCTGTCTATCTCATCGTGGCAACGCTCGGTGCGTTCCTGTCCGTGATGTCCTTCGCCGCGCTCTGGGTGGCGATGGGGCGGAACCACCGGCCGATCGAGGTCCTGCAGGCGCAGCTGCAGAGCGCCGGCGTCGAGGTCCCGCGCCCCCGCACGGATGGGCCGTTCCGGGCGCGGATCCTCTCCCCCGTGGTCGGGGCGGTCTCCGATCTGGTTCGACGGGTCACGCCGGTCGGGTGGCTCGAGAAGACCGAGCGCAAGCTCGTCCTCGCCGGCAGCCCGCCGACATGGACGGCTGAACGGCTCATCCTCACCAAGTTCATGGCCGCCGCGGGCGGCGTGTTCCTCGGCTATCTCCTCGGCGCGCGAGGCGATCCCCATATGCTCGGCGTCTTCTGGATGCCGATCCTCGGGCTGATCGGGTACCTGGTGCCAGGGGTGATGCTCACTTCGGCGGTCACGGCGAGGCAGGAGTCGATCCGTCGATCGCTCCCCGACACGATCGACCTGCTCACGATCAGTGTCGAGGCCGGCCTCGCGTTCGATGCGGCGCTGCTGCATGTCCGTCGCACGATGAAGGGGCCTTTCTCGGAGGAGATCGGTCGGATGCTCCACGAGATCCAGCTCGGCGTCTCGCGCTCGGACGCCTTCCGGCATCTATCGGCGAGGACCGAGGTCGAGGAGCTGAAGGGATTCATCCTGTCGATGATCCAGGCCGACGTGTTCGGAGTCAGCATCGCGTCGGTCCTGCGCGCGCAGTCGCACGAACTGCGGACCAAGCGGCGGCAGCATGCTGAGGAGCGGGCGATGAAGATCCCCGTCAAACTGCTGTTCCCGATGATCTGCTGCATCCTGCCGGCGCTCCTCGTCGTGATCATGGGCCCCGGCGCGATCAAGATCTCCGAAACGTTGTTCGGCGACTCGGGGTTGCTGACGCGCTGACGCTCGACGTCCGCTACACGCGGGTCATCACGAAGCACGCCTTGCGTGGACCGGGAGCGGGCTCGAGACGCTCGAACGAGAACGTGTCGCCGAACAGCGTTCGCTCCTCGCCGGGTTCGATCACGAACGGCGCCAGACGCGACGGGCCTCGGTAGCTCACGAGCGGGAGGCTCTTCACGGGCGCGTACCAGCACCAGAGCAGGGCGCGACCGCCGGGTCGGGTCAGCGCCGTGATGTTCCGGGCGAGCCCGGTCCGCTTGTCGCCGCGGAGGTCCTGCAGCACGTTGTAGACCACCACGAGGTCGAACGGCCCCTCGACCCCGTCGATCCGTTCGGCCGCGATGTCGCCCACCACGAACGTCGCGTTCTCGGCGTCCGCGTCGCGCGCCTTCGCGCGCGCCTGCTCGACGGCGACGGGGGAGAAGTCGACGCCGACCGCGTCGAACCCATGCTGCGCAAGGTAGATCGTGTTGTCGCCGCTGCCGCAGCCGAGGTCGACCGCTCGGCCGCCGCCGACGGCATCGGGCGAGAGCGTGCCATCCTCGACGAGCCGGATCAGCTCGGGGCCGACGCCGACCTCCCATCCGCGGGACGCCCCTGCAGCCCCGATCCGGTACAGCAGGTCGTACACGGCTCGTCTGGGCATGCGGCGGCGACTGTACGCCGTGCCCGGGTGTCGGACAACGACGTCGGGTAGACACCCCACGCCTCCAAGTGTCAAGCGGCGATGGCGTAGACCTCGTAGCCCGACGCAAGGAGCGTCCCGACGAGCAGCCCCCGATCGAGCTCGATGCCGACCGCCACTTCCCCCGGATCGGAGGCGTGTTCCGCCACCATCTCGTGCAGCCGGGCGACACCTTCCACCCC
>DATHSY010000018.1:0-14982 GCA_035463715.1 Actinomycetota bacterium
AGCGACCGAACCCGTCGTGCTCATCGAGGACATCGGCGCCGTCCGGCGGCTGACGATGAACCGCCCGAAGGCGCTCAACGCGCTGAACGGTGAGCTCCTGGACGCTCTCTCGGTGGGGCTGGCCGAGGCCGCAGACGACGACGCCGTTGCCGTCGTGATCCTACGTGGCGCCGGGCGGGCGTTCTCGGCCGGGTACGACCTGAACGAGGATGCGTCGGCCGGCGTGATGGACAGCGCCGCCTGGCACGCCGAGCTCAAGCGCTCGACCGAGCGGATGCTCGAGCTCTTCGACCACCCCAAGCCGGTGATCGCCCAGGTCCACGGCTACTGCCTGGCGGGCGGCACGGACCTGATGCTCGCCTGCGACCTCGCCGTCGCCGCCGACGATGCGTACTTCGGCTACGTCGACATCCGATTCGGCTCGGGCGTCGTCTCGATGTTCCTGCCGTGGGTCGTGGGCGTCCGCAAGGCCAAGGAGCTGCTGTTCACGGGCGAGGACCGGATCCCCGCCGACGAGGCGCTGCGGATCGGGCTCGTTAACCGTGTCGTGCCTCGGGACGAGCTCGACGACGCGACGCTCGCGCTGGCACAGGAGATTGTGAATAACGAGCCGTTCGTCGTGCAGGCCACGAAGCGCTCGGTCAACCGGGCGTGGGAGGTCGCCGGCTTCCGTGCGGCGCTCGACGCGAACACCGAGATCGACGTGATGATCGAGGCTGCGAACCTGCCGCAGCGTGACGAGTTCCGCCGGATCACCGAGGAGAAGGGCCTCCGCGAGGCCGTCGCGTGGCGCGACGCCCGCCACCGCGGGACGGATCGATGAGCCGGTTCGACCTCGGGCCGGTCCTCGCGCCCCGTTCGATCGCCGTGGTCGGCGCCTCCGAGTCGCCCGAGTCGTGGGCGCCGGAGATCTACCGCAGCCTCCAGCACATCGGCTTCGGGGGTGAGCTGTACCCGGTCAACCCGAAATACGACGAGGTCTGGGGCCGGCGGTGCGTTGCGTCCGTCACCGATCTTCCCAAGGGCGCCGTGGACCTCGCGGTGATCGTCGTGCCGGCGCGTCTCGCCGTGCGGATGGTCGACGACTGCGGTCGCGCGGGCGCGCGGGGCGCGATGGTCGTCTCCAGCGGGTTCGCGGAGGCGGGCGACGAGGGGCGCGCCCTCCAGGAGGCGCTCGCGGCGAAGGCGGCCCGCCACGGCCTTCCCGTCCTCGGACCGAACGTCGAGGGGTTCGTGAACTACGTGGACCGGGTCGCGCCGTACGGGACGACGCCGCCGCCGGATCCGATCCCCGGCGGGATCAGCGTCCTCAGCCAGAGCGGCACGGTCGCGTGGGCGATGAACCAGATGGCCTCCGACCGTGGGGTAGGGCTCCGCATCATCCTCGGCGTCGGGAACGAGGCCGTCGTGGGGCTGGGCGACATGTTCGAGTGGGCGGCTGCAGATCCGCACACGAAGCTCGTCACGACCTACATCGAGACGATGCGCGACGTCGAGGGGATCGCGCGCGGTCTGGAGGCGCTTCGGGCCGCGCGGAAGCCGATCCTGGTCTGTGCGCCCGAGGGCCGGAGCGAGGCCGCACGGCGCTCGATCGTCGCGCACACGGGCGCGCTCGCCGGCAACACGGCGCTTCGCGACGCGTGGCTCAGCGGGCTCGGCGCGATCCTCATCGCCGACCCCGTCGAGATGTTCGAGGCCGCGGTGCTTCTCTCCTACCACCGGAAGCTCCGCACGAACGGCGTCGCGGCCGCGTTCCAGTCGGGCGGCGCATGCACGCTGTTCGCCGAGGCGACCGGAGCCGCGGGACTTTGGCTCCCGGAGTTCCAGGCGGAGACCAGACGACGGCTACGCAGGGCCCTGCCGCACTTCGCGAGCCAGAACAATCCGCTCGACGTGACGGGGCAGGCGGCCGTCGAGACCCAGATGTACGTCGGGGCGCTCGAGGCGCTCGCGGGCGACCCGAACGTCGGGTTCGTCGCGTTCGACGCCTACCCGCCGCGCCTCGCGGACGAGGGCGTCTGGGCGGAGCCCCTGCTTGAGCGCGTCCGCGAGCTGGAGAAGAAAACGAAGGTCGCGTTCGCGTCGGTCGCGATGAGCCCGCTCTCGTACGGGAAAGCCGCGAAGGCGTTCGTCGAGGCCGCCGGGATCCCGTTCCTCCAGGGGCACCGCGCAGCCGCGGCGGCGGTGGCGGCGCTGGTCTCGTTGCAAGGGGTGAAGGACCGGGTCGTACCGTCGGTCGCGCCGCACGCGAACCGCGCGGCGGGCCTGCGGCTGCTCAGGGGGGCGGCAGGACCGCTGGACGAGGCGCAGGCGGCGAGGCTGCTCGAGCTGTACGGGGTCGCCCGGCCGAAGGAGCGGACCGTGGACACGCCGGCCAAAGCCGCCGGTGCCGCCCGGACGCTCGGGTTCCCCGTCGCCGTCAAGGCCGTCGCTCCGGAGCTTCCGCACAAGGAGAAGCTCGGCGGCGTCCGGCTCGGCCTGACGAACCCCACCGACGTCGAGGTCGCGGCCGCCGAGGTGATGCAGGCGGCGATGCGCGCCGGGGCGCGGCGTCCGCGCGTGATCGTGCAGCGGATGGTCTCGGGCGCCGAGGTCCTGGTCGGCGCCGTGGTGGACGAGCGGTTTGGGGCGGCGGTCACGATGCGGCAGGGCGGCGCGCTCGCGGAGGCCGGCTCGGCGGACTTCGTCGCGGCGCCGCTGTCCCCGAAGCAGGCGACGGTGTTCGTCCGTGACCACGCGACAGCCTGCGGGCTGGTCGCCGACGCCCACGACCTGCCCGCCCTCGCTCGCGGGGTCGCCGCGATCGCCCGGGCCGCCCACGACCTGCGCGACCGGCTGGCGTCGCTCGAGGCGAACCCGCTGATCGTCGGCCACCGCGGCGCCGTCGCGGTCGACGCGCTCGCCGAGGCACGGCCCGCCGAGTGATCTTCGGCCTGGCTGCGGCGATCGGTTGGGGTGTCGCCGACTTCGGCGCGGCGCTCTCGTCGCGCCGCATCGGGTCCTTCCGGACGGTGGTCGTGACGCAGCTGTCCGGGCTGGTCGCGATCGGGGTGATCACGCTCCTGCTTCGCCCGGAGTGGACGGGCTCCGCGATCGAGGTCTGGTACCTGGTCGCGAACGGCGTGATCGTGGCCGCGGCGTACGCGATCCACTACCGAGCGCTGGAGCTCGGGCCGGTCGCTTTGGTCTCGCCGCTCACGGCCGGGTACGCGCTGGTCCCGATCGTGATGGCGGTCGTCATCCTCGACGAGCCGCTCGGCGCCGCGCTGGTGGCGGGTGCGCTGTTCACGATCCTCGGCGTCGTGCTGATCACGCTCGACCCGCGCAAGCTCGGAGAGGTGGACAGGATGTCGCGGGCCGGGGTCCCGTACGCCGTGGTGTCGATGCTGCTGTTCGGGCTGGCGACCTTCGTCCTGGGGCGCGCGTCGCAGGAGGTCGGGTGGCTGCCCGCCGTCGGGCTGGGACGCCTGTTCACCGTCGCGGCGCTCGTGCCGTTCATCCTGTTCCGGTTCCGCGGGGATGGGAAGCCGGTCCCCGGGGCGGTGTGGGCTGCGGTGGCGCTCGTCGGCGTCGTGGACATGACCGGCATCGTGTCGTTCTCGCGCGGCGCCGAGGTCGCCTCGATCTCCCTCGCGTCCGCGGTCGCCGCGACCTTCCCGCTGATCCCGTTCGCGGGCGCGATCGCTCTGCTGGGCGAGCGTCCTGCGCCGTCGCAGGGACTCGGCGTCGTGCTCGTCGTGGCCGGGCTCGTGACCCTCGGGTTCGCGGCGTAGGAGGGCTACGGCCGCGCGTGCCGGTAGAACTCGACGCGCTGGGGCGGCAGCGGCGTATCGCCCGTGATGAGGTCCGCGGCTTTCTCGGCGACCATCATGACCGGGGCGTAGATATTGCCGTTCGTGACGTACGGGAACACCGACGCGTCCACGACGCGGAGCCCTTCGAGGCCGTGGACCTTCATCGTTGCGGGGTCGACGACGCTCTGGTCGTCGGTGCCCATCTTCGCCGTGCACGAGGGGTGGAGCGCGGTCTCACCCTCGTGGCCGACCCAATCGAGGATCTCGTCGTCCGTTCGGACCTTGTCCCCCGGCGACAGCTCCCCCGCGTTGAACGGGGCCATCGCCGGCTGGTTGAGGATGTGCCTGGCGACATGGATCGCCTCGACCCACTCGCTCCTGTCCTGCTCGGTGGACAGGTAGTTGAAGCGGAGCTCGGGGTGCGCGCGCGGATCGCTGCTCCTGATCGTGACGGTTCCGCGTGCGTCCGAGTACATGGGGCCGACGTGGACCTGGTACCCGTGCGCTCCGGCCGGCTGCGAGCCGTCGTAGCGGACGGCGATCGGCAGGAAGTGGAACATCAGGTTCGGGTACGCAACGTCGTCGTTGCTCCGCGCGAACCCGCCGCCCTCGAAGTGGTTCGTCGCGCCCGGTCCGGACCGGAAGAACAGCCACAGGAAGCCGACCCAGGGGCGCCAGCGGTACTTCATGTACGGCGCGACAGAGACCGGCTGTTCGCATGCGTACTGGACGTACACCTCCAGGTGGTCCTGCAGGTTCTGCCCGACCCCCGACAGCGGTTGAACCACCTCGACCCCGACCTCGCGAAGAAGCCGCTCGTCGCCGATCCCGGAGAGCTGGAGCAGCTGGGGCGTGTTGATGGCGCCGCCGCAAAGGATCACATCGGCAGCCTCCGCGATGCGCGTCTGCCCGCGGCGCACGTACTCGACGCCCACGGCACGCGTGCCTTCGAACCGCACGCGGTTCACGAACGCACGCGTCGCGACACGAAGGTTGGGGCGGCGCATCACCGGATGCAGGTACGCCCGCGCGGCCGACAGGCGCCGGCCACGGTGAACGTTCCGGTCGAACGGGGCGAACCCCTCCTGCCGGTACCCGTTGACGTCGTCGGTGAGCCGGTACCCGGCCTGCTGCACGGCGTCGAAGAACGCGCCGAACAGCGGGTTCGTCGCAGGTCCTCGTTCCAGGACGAGCGGCCCGTCGTGCCCCCGGAACGGATCGTCGGGTGACGCGGCCAGGCAGTCCTCCATCCGCTTGAAGTACGGGAGGCAGTGCGCGTAGTCCCAGTCCTGCATGCCGGCGTCGGCCGCCCACCGCTCGTAATCCAAGGGATTCCCGCGTTGGAAGATCATCCCGTTGATGCTGCTCGAACCGCCGAGGACCTTGCCTCGGGCGTGCGAGATCCGGCGCCCGTGCATGAACGGCTCCGGCTCGGACGCGTACCGCCAGTCGTAGAAGCGGCTGCCGATCGGGAACGTGAGCGCCGCCGGCATGTGGATGAAGACGTCCCAGCGGTAGTCCGGTCGTCCGGCCTCGAGGACCAGCACCTTGGTGGAGGCGTCGGTGGAGAGCCGGTTGGCGAGGCAGCTGCCGGCGGACCCACCGCCGACGATCACGAAGTCGTACCGTTCGCGCATCACGGGTTCGGATGCTAATGGCTGCAGACGCCCGGGCGCAGTCGGTCGGCCGCTGCCCTCGGTGCGCCCGGCGCGCACGATCGCCGATCCCGCGACGGGTACCTTGCGTCCGCGACCGTTGGGGGGCGAAGATGACCGCCGGCCGGGCCGTACGGGCCCGGGTCGGAGGGGGCGCGTGGACGAGTCGACGTCGGTCAGGGTCTCCTGCCGCGACCTGTGGAAGGTCTACGGTCCGCGGGCGGAGCGGGTCGTCGGTTCGCCCGAAGCGGAGCTCCCGCGCGCCGAGCTCTTGGAGAAGACCGGATGCGTCGCCGCCGTCCGCGGCGTCTCGTTCGACGTCGCGCCCGGCGAGGTCTTCGTCGTGATGGGGCTCTCGGGCAGCGGGAAGTCGACGCTCGTGCGGATGATCAACCGGCTCCACGACCCGACGGCGGGGCAGGTGCTGATCGACGGCGAGGACGTGGTGAGGCTCGGCCAGGACCGGCTCCGCGACCTACGGCGGCGCAAGATCAGCATGGTGTTCCAGCACTTCGGGCTGCTGCCGCACCGTCGCGTCGTGGACAACGTGGCGTTCGGTCTGGAGATCCAGGGCATGGAGCGCGAGGAACGGCTGCGCCGCGCCACCGAGGTCCTCGACGTGGTCGGGCTGGGCGGGATGGGGAACGCGTTCCCCGACCAGCTGTCCGGGGGGATGCAGCAGCGCGTTGGGCTCGCGCGCGCGCTCGCCACGGATCCCGAGATCATGCTGTTCGACGAGCCGTTCAGCGCGCTCGACCCGCTGATCCGCCGCGACATGCAGGACGAGGTCATCAAGCTCCAGCGCGAGGTCCGCAAGACGATGATCTTCATCACGCACGACCTGATGGAAGCGCTGAAGCTCGGCGACCGGATCGCGATCATGAAGGACGGTCGCTTCGTGCAGGTGGGGACGCCCGAGGAGGTGGTGGCGCGTCCGGCCGACTCCTACGTCGCGGACTTCACCCGCGACGTACCGCGTGCGCACGTGCTCACGGTGCGCACGATCATGACGCCGGCGAACGGCAACGCCCCGTCCGACGGGCCGACGGTCACACCCGACACCGTGATCCAGGAGCTGTTGCCGCTCGTCGCCGACTCCGATCAGGTCATCAGGGTCGTCGACGAGGACCGGGTCGTCGGCCTGGTGGACCGGCGGGCTGTCGTCGGCGCGCTGGTCGAGGAGCGCTAGTGGCGGTCGCTCGACCGCGCGCCCGCGTCAAGGTCGCGGTCGAGTCGGCGGGACCGGCGGCGCCGGGTCCGTGGGTCCGTCGGATCTCGATCGCGCTCGGCGGGGTCGCGGTGGTTACGGTCGGGCTGCTGTGGCTGTCGCCCGGCTTCCCCGAACGCTGGCTGATCGACGTGACCGGTTTGTTCGACGCCTTCCGCGACTGGGCGATCGAGAACCGGGCCACGCACTGGCTGTTCACCGGGTTCCTCACGCCGATCGAGGACACGATCTCGGCGGTCTTCGACCAGACGGTCGCCGTGCTGGAGCGCCTCACGTGGATCGGGTTGATCGTGACGGCGGCGGGGATCGCGGGTGTCGTCGCGGGATGGAGGATGGCGGTGCTGACCGCCGCCGGTGTCTTCAGCTTCGGGGCGCTCGGCGTGTGGCAGCAGAGCATCGAGACGCTCGCCCTGATGACGGTCTCGGTCGTGCTGGCGCTCGCGATCGGCATCCCGCTCGGGATCTGGGCCGGGCGACGACCGTCGGTCGAACGCGTGCTGCGGCCGATCCTCGATGCGATGCAGACGATCCCCGCGTACTCGTACCTGCTCCCGTTCGTGCTGCTGTTCGGGATCGGCGAACCGCCGGCCCTGCTCGCGACCCTCGCGTTCGCCCTCCCGCCCGCGATCCGTCTCACGGCGCTCGGCATCCGGAGCGTGCCGGTGACCTCCCTCGAGGTGGCGGACGCGTTCGGGTCGACGGAGCGGCAGAAGCTGCGACGGGTGCAGGTTCCGCTCGCCAAGGCGTCGATCATGCTCGGTGTGAACCAGACGATCATGATGGCGCTCGGCATCGTCGTGATCGCGGCGTTCGTCGGCGCCGGCGGTCTCGGACAGGCCGTGATCGACGGGCTCCAGCAGCTGAACGTCGGCCGCGCGCTGAACGGCGGCATCGCGATCGTCGTGATGGCGATCGTGCTCGACCGCGTGACGACGGCGTGGAGCCAGCGCGATCGCATGACGCGTACGTGGTCGCTTCGCTGGGCAGGCCGTGACGTCTCGCGCCGGATCGTGATCGGTGCCGCGGTCCTCGCGTCGGTATCGGCGGTCGTGATCGGCCGGGAGGTGATCCGGCAGCAAGACTTCCCCGAGGCGCTCCAGACCTCCGTGGCGACGCCGGCCAACGCGATCGTCGACTGGTCGCAGACGAACCTCGACGGCGTCACCGGCGCGCTCAGTGACGCGCTGATCATCTACGGCCTCGACCCGCTCGAGGAGCTCTTCGTGGGCGTGCCATGGTGGATCCTCGCCGGGGCGTTCGCCTTGATCGCGCTCCGGGTCTCAGGCGTCCGGCTCGCCATCGGCGTATCTGCATGCCTGGTCGCGCTCGGGCTGCTCGGCATGTGGGACTTCGCGATGGCGACGCTCAGCCAGGTGATGGTCGCCGTCCTGATCACGGTCGCGGTCGCGATCCCGCTCGGGATCCTCGCGGCGCGGAGCGATGTCTTCGAACGGATCTCCAAGCCGCTCCTCGACGCTATGCAGACGATGCCGGCGTTCGTGTACCTCGTGCCAGTGCTGTTGCTGCTCGAGCCCGGCCGCGTCCCTGCGATCGTGGCGTCGTTCGTCTACGCCCTGCCGGTCGGGATCCGGCTGACGAACCTGGGGATCCGGCAGGTCCCGAAGGAGCTGGTCGAGGCGGGACGCGCGTTCGGCTCGACGTCGGGCCAGCTGCTTCGCAAGGTGCAGCTCCCCGTCGCGAGGCCGTCGATCCTGCTCGGCGTCAACCAGACGATCATGATGGTCCTTTCCGTCGTGATCATCGCCGGGCTGATCGGCGCCGCTGGGCTCGGCCAGGAGGTCGTCTTCGCGCTCGGCAAGCAGCAGATCGGTCGGGGCGTCGTCGCGGGCGCGAGCATCCTGCTCCTCGCGATCGTCCTCGACCGTATAACCCAGGCGATGGGCACCGCCCCGCGGACGATGCGCGGGCCGGTCGGCGAGATGGGCTTCGCGTTCTGGCCGAGGGTCAGGGCGATCGCGGGCAGGCAGACGGACCGGAACGAAGGGGAGGGGGACGGATGAGAGGACGCGGGGTGCGGTGGTTCCTGGCCGTAGCAGCGATGCTGTCCCTGCTCGCGGCGGCGTGCAGCGACGTCGAAGAGGACGGCGGCGACACCACGGGCGGCGGTGACGGCGGCGCCGATGTCGCTCAGTGCGGCGACGAGACGATCGTGATCGCGGTGAACCCGTGGGTGGGCGCCGAGGCGAACGCCAACGTCGTCAAGGTCTTGATGGAGAGCGAGATGGGCTGCACCGTCGAGCTCCAGGAGATCAACGAGTCGGCACAGTTCCCGGCGATGGCCTCCGGCGACGTCGACGCGACGCTCGAGGTGTGGCCCTCGGGGCACGCGAAGGACTACAAGCAGTACATCCAGGGTGACGCCGGCGTCGTCGACGGCGGCGAGCTCGGCATCGTCGGCAACATCGGGTGGTTCACGCCCAGCTACGTCGTCGAGGAGAACCCCGAGTACGCGACGTGGGAGGGGTTCGAGGGCGACGCCGACCTGTTCGCGACGGCCGAGACCGGCGACAAGGGCCGGTTCCTCGGCGCGGACACGACGTACTCGATCTTCGACGAAGCGATCATCGCCAGCCTCGGGTTGGACCTCGAGGTCGTGTACAGCGGATCGGAGACCGCGTCGCTCGCGGCGCTCGACAAGGCCACCGCGAACCAGGACCCGATCCTGATGTACTGGTGGAGCCCGCACTGGGCGAACGCGAAGTACGACCTGGTCGAGGTCGAGCTGCCGGCGTTCGACGAGGAGTGCGAGCAGATCGCGCTCGACGACCCGGACGTCGCGAAGGGCTACGACTGCGACTACGCCGAGGACGTCCTGTACAAGGCGTTCAGCTCGGAGCTCCAGACCAAGGACCCGGCCGCGTTCGAGTTCCTGTCGAACTTCCAGTGGACGGCCGAGGATCAGAACGGCGTCGCGCTCGCGATCTCCGACGGAGAAGATCCGGAGGCGGCGGCGCAGGTGTGGATCGACGAGCACGAGGACGTCTGGAGCGCCTGGCTCCCGGCGGCCTGATCGGCTGAGAGGACGGCTGGGCGGGGGCGGCCCTTCGGGCCGCCCCGCCCGCATCGGGTGACGAGCGTCGCGGGGAGCGGGCGATGGCCGAGCGGCTGAAGATGTTCGTCGGTGGGCGGTGGGTCGACGCGGAGGCCGGTGTCGTCTTCGACGCCACGAGCCCCTCCACGGGAGAGGTGTTCGCGGCGGTCCCGGAGGGCACGCGCGCCGACGCCCAGCGCGCGATCGCGGCGGCGAACCAGGCATGGCCGGCGTGGGCGGCGCTGTCGGCGTTCGACCGTGCGTCGGCGATGCGCCGGATCGGCGCCGCGATGGAGGCGGCGCGCGACGACCTGGCCCGGACGCTCACGCTCGACCAGGGCAAGCCGCTCAGGGCCGAGGCGTACGAAGAGGTCGAGGAGCTGATCGCCTACTTCTCCATGGCATCGGAGGACGCGACGCGTGCCGATGGGCTGCTCGCGCCGTCGGTCGACCCGGACAAGCGGGTGCTCATCTACCGCGTCCCGCGCGGCGTCGTCGCCGTGATCAGCCCGTGGAACTGGCCGTACACGATGCCGGCCGAGATCGTCGCGCCCTCGCTCGCGTACGGGAACGCCGTCGTGCTGGCTCCCGCGCCGTCGACCTCGGTCTGCGCCGTGAAGCTGGCGGAGTGCATCGCCGAGGCGGACCTGCCACCCGGGGTGTTCAACCTCGTCACCGGCCCGGGTCCCGTCGTCGGCGACGAGATCGCGGCGAACGCAGGGACGCACGCCGTCGGGTTCATCGGCTCGATCGCGACCGGTCACCGGGTGGCCGAGCGCGCGGCCGGCAAGGAGCTGCTGCTCGAGATGGGCGGCAATGGGCCGCTCGTGATCCTGGAGGACGCCGACATCGGCGCCGCGGTCGAGGCGACGCTGACCGCGTGCTTCCTGAACGCCGGCCAGAGCTGCACCGCGGGCGAGCGGATCCTGGTGCACGAGGACGTCAAGGACGAGTACGTCGCCGCTCTCGCCGCCGCGATCGCCGGCCGGATCCGCCTCGGCGACCCGTTCGATGACGCGACGACGATGGGGCCGGTCAACAACGAGCCGACCGCAGCGAAGACCGAGCGCCACGTGACCCAGGCCGCGGAGAGCGGCGCGACCGTCGTCGTGGGCGGCAAGCGGGCGCCGGCCCACGGCAGCGACCTGTTCTTCGAGGCGACCGTCGTCGACGGCGTCACGGACCGGATGGAGATCGCGCGCGAGGAGACGTTCGGGCCGGTGGTGCCCGTCTCGACGATCGGCTCGGAGGCCGAGGCGATCGAGCTGGTGAACGGGTCGCCCTACGGGCTGCTGTCGGCGGTGTTCACGCGCGACCTGCGTCGTGGGCTCCGCTATGCCGAGGCCGTTCGCGCCGGGTGGGTGAACGTGAACGAGGGTACGAACTACTGGGAGTCGCACCTGCCGTTCGGCGGCCGAGCCGGGTCGAAGAGCGGGGTCGGCAGGGTGGGCGGTCGGTTCTCGATGGAGCGCCTGACGGAGCTCAAGACCGTCGTCGTCAACCTCGGCTGAGGCCCCACCCGTTGCTCTGAACGCAACGCCCGCGTTGCTCGCGCAACCGGAACCGGGGACCATGAGCCGATGCGCGACCGAGCGCGGACCGTCGTCATCGGCGCCGGCATCGTCGGTGCCAGTGCCGCCTCCCACCTGGCGGAGCTGGGCGACGGCGACGTGCTGGTGCTCGACCAAGGCGCGTCCTTCGAGACGGGCGGTTCGACCTCCCACGCGCCCGGCTTGGTCTTCCAGACGAACGGCTCTCGAACGATGTGCCGGATCGCGCAGGACACCGTCGCGCTGTACCGGTCGCTCGACGTCGACGGTCAACCGTGCTGGTACGGCGTCGGCGGGGTCGAGGTCGCGACGACGCCCGAGCGGATGCAGGAGCTGAGGCGCCGTCAGGGGTTCGCGAGGTCCTACAGCTTGGCCGACACCGAGTTGCTCACGGCCGCGGAGACGGCGGAACGGATCCCGCTCCTCGATCCCGCCAGGATCCTCGGCGCCTACCTCGTGCCGACGGACGGGATAGCGAGGGCGGTGCGGATCGTCGAGGCGCTCGCCCGAGATGCCGCCGCCAAGGGCGTCGGGTTCGAGTTCGGCGTCACCGTGACGGGGTTCGACGTCCGTGACGGGCGCGTTCACCGTGTGCGCACCGATCGGGGCGACGTCGGGTGCGAGCGCGTGCTGATCTGCGCCGGGATCTGGGGGCCGACCGTCGGCGCGATGGCCGGGGTTCCGATCCCGCTCGTCGCCGTCCAGCACCAGCTTGTCTGGACCGACCCGATCCCGGAGCTCGCCGGTGAGACGCGCGAGGTGGCCCACCCGATCCTACGCCATCAGGATATGGCGATGTATTTCCGCCACCGCGAGGACCACTATGCCGTCGGCAACTACAAGCACGAGCCGATCGTCACGGCGCAGTCGGACCTCCGCCGGCCCGGCGGCGCGATGCAGCCGTCCCTGATGCCGTGGACGCCAGACGACTTTGACGTCGCCGAGGCGGAGGCCGCGCGGCTGCTCCCGGCCCTGCGAGGAATGATGCGGCCGGCCGACCCGACGCGATCGCTGAACGGGATGTTCTCCTTCACCCCGGATGCCGGGTCGATCGTCGGCGAGTCGTCGGCGGTCCGCGGCGTCTGGGTCTGTGAGGCGGTGTGGGTCACGCATGCCGGCGGGATGGGACGGCAGGTCGCGGAGTGGATGATTGCGGGCGAGCCCTCGTACGACATGGCCGAGGCGGACGCCAACCGTTTCTACCCGTACCAGACGACCCCTCCGTACGTGCTCGAACGCGGCAGACAGCAGTACCGCGAGGTCTACGACATCATCCATCCGCGCCAGCAGATCGCGCGCCCGCGGAAGATCCGGCTGTCGCCGTTCTTCACCCGTCAGGAGCAGCTCGGCGCCTCGTTCGTGACGGGCGCGGGCTGGGAGCGGCCGCAGTGGTTCGAAGCGAACCGCTCGCTGCTCACGATGCAACGCTGGGAGACGCGCGACGAGTGGTCGGCGCGGTTGTGGTCGCCGATCGAGGGCGCGGAGCATCTCGCCACGCGCTCGTCGGCGGGGCTGTTCGACATCACGCCGTTCGCGAAGTTCGACGTACGGGGACCCGACGCTCCGACGTACCTCGAGCGGAT
This sequence comes from Actinomycetota bacterium, assembly GCA_035463715.1. Classification (GTDB taxonomy): domain Bacteria; phylum Actinomycetota; class UBA4738; order UBA4738; family HRBIN12; genus DATHSY01. The sequence continues at coordinate 12,863 of DATHSY010000018.1, forward strand.
CTGCGCGAACCGGATCGACCGGCCGGTCGGCACGGTGGTGTATACCGCGATGCTCACGCCGAGGGGTGGGATCCGTTGCGATCTCACCGTCACGCGCAAGGATGAGGACCACTTCCGTGTCGTCACGGGCGGCGGATCGGGTCAGCACGACCTGGCGTGGATGCGCGCGCAGATCCGAGAGGACGAACGGGTGACGATCACGGAGCGCACCGGGTCGCTGTTCGCGCTCGGGCTCTGGGGTCCGAGGGCGCGGGAGATCCTCGGGGCCGTGACCGACGAGGACGTGAGCAACGACGCCTTCCCGTACCTCACGGCCAGGTACCTCAACATCGGGGATGTCGGGCCGGTATGGGCGCAACGGATCTCGTACGCGGGCGAGCTCGGGTGGGAGCTGTACGGGCAGATCGCGATGGGCGACCGGGCGTGGGAGCTGTTGTGGGAGGCGGGCGACGCGCACGGTCTCGTCGCGGCCGGGCTCGGGGCGTTCGACTCGCTGCGGCTCGAGAAGGGCTACCGGCTGTGGGGCCAGGACATCCACACCGAGCACGACCCGCTCGAGGCCGGCCTCGCGTTCGCGGTCCGGTGGGACAAGGACTTCCAGGGCAAGGCGGCGCTCGAGCGGATCCGCGACGCGGGCGGGCCGTCGCGGCGCATGTCGTGCATGGTCTTCGACGACCCCTCGGTCGTGGTGATGGGCAAGGAACCGGTCCTTCACGAGGGTCGCGTCGTGTCGTACGTGACCTCGGCGAACTACGGCTACTCGATCGGTCGCGGGATCGCATATGGGTACCTGCCGATCGATCTGGCCGTGGAGGGAACGCCGATGCAGGTGGAGTACTTCGGCACGCCGCTTCCCGTGACCGTGTCGGCCGACCCGTCGTTCGATCCGAAGGGCGAGCGACTGAGAGCGTGAGCGGGCGACGAAGGCCGGCTCTCGCAACGCTCGATGGACAGGAAGGAGAGGAGATTGGCGGTCGTCGAGAACCCCGCGATCCTGCTCTACACGCGGATCCGCAAGTCGCCGTACTTCTACGCGTCACGCCAGCACGGCGTACAGCGGTACAGCGTCTACAACCACACGTACCATCCCCGACACTACGGCGACCCGGTCAAGGAGTACTGGCACCTGGTCACCGGGGTCACGCTCTGGGATGTCGGCGTCGAGAAGCAGATCCAGATCAAGGGCCCGGACGCCTTCGACCTGACCAACATGATCGTGCCGCGTGACCTCCACAAGTGCGCGGTCGACCAGGCGAAGTACGTGTTCATCACGGCACCGGACGGAGGGATCTTGAACGACCCCGTTCTGCTTCGCGTGGCGGAGGACGAGTTCTGGCTCTCGCTCGCCGACAGCGACGTGAACCTGTACGCGCTCGGCATCGCCGCGGCGAAGGGCATGGACGTGACGGTGCAAGAGATCGACGTCGCTCCCGTGCAGATCCAGGGGCCGAACGCCAAGCAGGTGCTCGTCGAGCTGTTCGGCGAGCAGGTGCTGGACATCCCCTACTACGGCCTGATGCAGACCGAGCTCCAGGGCCTGCGCGTCGTGATCTCGCGGACCGGCTACACGGGCGAGGTCGGCTACGAGATCTACTTGCACGACGCCTCGGAGCACGGCGAGGAGCTCTGGAACATGGTGCTCGAGGCGGGACGCCCGCACGGGCTCGAGGTGATCGGGCCGTGTCATATCCGCCGGATCGAGGGCGGCATCCTCGCGTTCGGCGCGGACATGTGGTACGAGAACAACCCCTTCGAGGTCGGGTACCACTACAGCTGGATGGTCGACCTCGACCAGGAGGCCGACTTCATGGGCAAGGCCGCCCTCAAGCGGATCAAGCAGGAGGGCGTGACGCAGAAGCTCGTCGGCGTCGACATCGAGGGCGAGCCGCTCGGTACGTACATCGACAACGAGATGCTCGACTTCTTCCCCGTCTACCGCGACGGTCGCAGGGTCGGGCGCGTGACCTCTTCGTGCTATTCGCCCCGCATCGAGCGGAACATCGGCTTCGCGATGGTGCCGGTCGAGCATGCCGACATCGGAACCGAGCTCCAGGTCGACACCCCGACGTCGGGGCGCGTCGGCGCGAAGATCGTGACGATGCCGCACTGGGACCCCAACA
>DATHSY010000019.1:0-1689 GCA_035463715.1 Actinomycetota bacterium
GGTCGGCTCGATGCCGGCGAGGATGACGCTCGCGCCCGCCGAAAGGATCCCGTCGGCCAGCGCCTCCTCGAGCGGCTCGCCCGAGGCGCGCGTGTCGCGAGCGATCACGATGACGGGATCGCCGGCCTCGTACCGGCGCAGAACCACGACGACCGCCCGGCCCAGGTCGAACGCGAGCCGCGTCGTCAGGTCGACGCCGAAGACACCGCGGACCCCGTCGGTCCCGAAGAGCGCACCCATTGCGGCACAGGCTACACGCGGCGGCTTACGGCTTGCTGGCGCGGACGATCGCCGAGTGCATGCCATCCGCGACGCCGTGCGTCGGGACGACCTCGACGTCGACGAGCCCCACGCTCTCCAGGTACGACCGGAACTCCGAGAACGACAGCGCGCCGGCGATGCAGCCGACGTAGCTCCCCCGCTCCTCGCGTTCCTGCGATGTGAGGTGGTCCTCGGCGACGATGTCGGTGACGCCGACGCGGCCGCCCGGACGAAGCACGCGCGCGATCTCCGCGAACACGAGCGACTTGTCGGCCGACAGGTTGATCACGCAGTTCGAGATCACGACGTCGACGCTCTCGTCGGGCAGCGGGATCTCCTCGATATAACCCTTGAGGAAGGTGACGTTGCCGACTCCGGCGTCCTCCGCGTTGCGGCGCGCGAGCGCGAGCATGTCGTCGGTCATGTCGAGGCCGTACACGGCGCCGGTCGGCCCGACGCGCCTGGCCGACAGGATCACGTCGATCCCGCCGCCGGAGCCGAGGTCGAGCACGGTCTCGCCCTCTCGGAGCTCGGCGACGGCGATCGGGTTGCCACAGCCGAGGCTGGCGAGCGCGGCGGCGTCCGGCACCTCGCGGAGCTCGGCGATGCCGTAGATCGCGCTCCCCGCGGTCTCGTCGACGCCGCAGCAGTCGCCGTCGCAGCACCCGCTCGCGTTCCGAGCGGCCTCGGCGTAGTGCTGACGCACGCGGTCCCTGACCTCCTCGATCATGCCGGCACCCCTTCCAGGTCGAACACCTGCGTGAGGCGGTCCAACGCCTCACGACGGACGGAGAAGTACGCCCACACGCCGCGTTGCTCTCGTTCGAGCAGCCCGGCGTCCACGAGCTTCTTGAGGTGGAAGCTGACGGTCGGCTGCGACAGCCCGAGCTGCGGCGTCAGGTCGCACACGCACGCGGGTCGCCCCGTGGTCGAGAGCAGGTTGAGGATCCGCACGCGCGACGGATCGGCGAGCGCCTTGAAGACGGTCGCGGTCACCTCGGCGTCCTCGGAGGACATCGCCGGCGCCGCGAGCGGCGAACAGCACACCGCCGGCGGCTGTGCCATGGGCAGCGCTCGGGCCATCAGAACGGACCTCCCACCTGGGTCTATCGACGTTCTTCGATGCGGAAGGGTGGCACATATATCGATGGATGTCAATGCCTCGCGGCCGATCGCCTCGGCATCGGGGAGGATGTGGCGCATGCGCGACGATCGGGACCGACTCGTCCTGGTCTACTCCGCCCCGTCCGCGGCGGAGGGCCACCTCGCCAAGGGTCGCTTGGAGGCAGAGGGGATCCCGGTCTTCATGAAGTCGGCCGACGACGGCCCCTACCCCATCGGCGGCGCGCGCCTGTGGGTTCCCCGCGGGTTCGAGATCCAGGCGAGGATCGTCCTGGACGAGGTCTCTCCCGACGAGACATCGTCTTC
>DATHSY010000020.1:0-3689 GCA_035463715.1 Actinomycetota bacterium
CTGTCGTGGCTGGTGCTCGTCGCCGCGCTGTCGCTGGTCGCCGCCGCCTGTGAGGACGACGGCGACGGAGGCGGCGGCGGGGGAGACGGCGCCGTAGAGAAGGTCGACGTCACCGTCCACTTCCAGGGCGCACTGACGGGCGACTACAACTACCTGGTCGTCCCCGCCTATCAGGGCGCGTTGCTGCGGGCCAACGAGCTCTCGGCCGACGAGGGCTTCCCGGCCAACATCGAGGTCGTCCAGGAAGACACCCAGGGCGACCCGGCCAACGCGCCGCCCGTGGTCGAGAAGGTCGTGGGCGACTCGAACGCCGTCGCGGTCATCGGGCCGGCGTTCTCGGGTGAGTCGGAGGCCTCCGGCGACACGTACAACGACGCCGGCATCCCGTTCGTCTCGCCCTCGGCGACGAACCCCGGACTGGCCGAGAAGGGCTGGGACTTCTGGTACCGCGTCGTCGCGGACGACGCCGGCCAGGGGTCGCTGGCCGGCCAGTATCTCGCCGAGATCATCGGCGCGCAGAGCGTGTTCGTCTCGCACGACAAGGGCACGTACGGGCAGGGCCTCGCCGAGGTCGTCCGTGACACGCTCGAGGGTGCGGGGATCGACGTCGCCGGCTACGAGGGCATCGAGACCGGCGCCACCGACTTCTCGGCGTTCATCTCCGACGTCGAGGCGTCGGGTGCGGACGCGCTGTTCTTCGGTGGCTACGACGCCGACTTCGGCAAGATCGTGAAGCAGGGACGCGACGCGGGCCTCGACATCGACATGATGTCCGCCGACGGCTCGACGTCGAGCACGTTCCTCGAGCTCGCCGGCGACCAGGCCGAGGGCACGCACCTGATCTGCCCGTGCAACCTGGGTGGCGGGTTCACCGAGACGTACCAGGCGGAGTACGGCGGCGAGGCATCGGCCGTGCCGATCTACGCGGCCGAGGGGTACGACGCGATGAGCGTCGTCGGCGAGGGGATCCGCTACGCGATCGAGGAGAACGGTGCCTCGACCGCCGAGGAGATCCGCGCCGGGATCAAGGAGTACCTCGACACGGTGACCGTGGACAACCCGTTCGAGGGTGTCTCGAAGGAGGTCGCGTTCGACGAGAACCACAACCTCACGTCGGCCGACCCCGACGCGCTCTACTACTTCTACCTGGTAGAGGGTGGCGAGATGACGGCCCTCGGGCCGGCTCCCGAGGTCCTCGGAGCCTGATCGCTGAGACGATGAGTGAGGGGGGCGGGCGCATCGCTCGCCCCCCTCTCTTCGTACGCAGGACGGACCTGAGGCCGTTATGGAGTGCGTGAGCAACGTCACGGATCAGTTCTGGGCGCAGACGCGCAACGGTCTCACGCTCGGGGCGATCTACGCGATGATCGCCCTCGGCTACACGATGGTCTACGGGGTGTTGCAGCTGATCAACTTCGCGCACTCCGAGGTCTTCATGGTGTCAACGGTCGTAGCGTTCTATTCGTTCGGCCGCTGGTTCGACGTGAACGAGCCGCTGACGGGTCTGACGCTCGCGGCCGTACTGATCGGAGCGTTGATCCCCGCGATGCTCGCATCGGGCATCATGGCCGTCCTTATCGAGCGCCTGGCGTACCGTCCGCTGCGACGCCGACGCGCGCCCCGTCTGTCGTTCCTCATCAGCGCCATCGGGGCATCGCTGGCGATCTCGTACCTGTTCAACCTGATGGACGGTCAGCACTACCTGCTCTTCCTACGTCTGCCGAACGTGCTCGGCGCGGCGCCGCGGAGCGTCCCCGACGTCGTCTCGTCGGACGCCCTCTTCACGATCTTCGGGACCCCCTGGACGGCTCGGCACGTGCTGATCCTGGTCGCGACCGGAGTGATGCTCGTGGTCCTCGACAGGATCGTGCGGGGGACGAAGCTCGGTCGCGGGATCCGGTCCGTCGCTCAGGACCCCGAGACCGCCTCCTTGATGGGCGTGAACATCGATCGCGTGATCGTCACGACGTTCTTCATCGGCGGATTGATGGCCGGAGCAGCCGGCCTGCTGTATGCGATCCGGTTCAATGTCACGGCATGGAACATCGGCTTCATCCCGGGTATCAAGGCGTTCACGGCCGCCGTTCTCGGCGGCATCGGGAACCTCCGCGGCGCGATGCTCGGTGGTCTCCTGCTGGGCTTGGTCGAGGCCTACGGGACCGCGTGCACGGCCCCACACTGGGCGAACGTCATCGCGTTCCTCGTGCTCGTGGGCGTCTTGCTGTTCCGCCCGACCGGACTCCTCGGCGAGCGGGGAGTCGCATGAACGGGCGCGATCGGTGGCGTCTCCGCGGCATGATCCGTCCCTGGCTCGAAGCCCGCCGGCCATGGTCGTTCATCGCGCTGTATGCGGCGGTCCTCGCGTTCGTGCTCGTCCTGCCGCACCTGCCGGGGTGGCTGGTGCTTCCCTCGTTCATCGAACAGGCGATCAGCAGTTCCGCGCTCGCGAAGGCGGCGCTGTTCGTGCTGTTCGCGCTCGGCCTGAACGTCGTCGTCGGCTTCGCGGGCCTCCTCGACCTCGGGTACGTCGCCTTCTGGGCGATCGGTGCGTACACCGCCGCGATCCTTACAGGCGGCGCCGACTACACGCGGGCGCTGCGCGCCGGCGCTGTCACCGTCGCCGACAAGCCAGAGTGGGCAGCCTGGATGTGGCTCATCTTGCTCGCGGCGATCGGCGTGTCCGTCGTGGCGGGCGTCATCCTCGGGTCTCCCACGCTCCGCCTACGTGGCGATTACCTGGCGATCGTCACGCTCGGGTTCGGCGAGATCGTCCGGATCACGGCGAACAACCTCGACTCGATCACGCTCGGACCACAAGGGATCACTTCGATCCCACACCCAGCGATCGAGGCGGGTCCCGTCTCTCTGGAATGGGGGGTGCTCACCGACGTCAAGTACTACTATCTGCTGCTGTTCTTCGTGGTGCTGTGGATCGTCGCGATCTCGTTCCTGAACCGGTCGAGGATCGGACGTGCTTGGGTCGCCATCCGAGAAGACGAGGTCGCAGCCGGCGCGATGGGTGTCCCCGTTGTGCGCATGAAGCTCGCGGCATTCGCGATCGGTGCGTGCACGGCAGGCGTCGGCGGCGTGATCTACGCCGAGCAGGTCAACTTCGTGAACCCTCCGACCTTCAGCGTACTCCAGTCGATCCTGATCCTCAGCATGGTCGTGATCGGAGGGATGGGGTCCATCCCCGGGGCGATCCTGGGAGCGATCGCCGTGACACTGCTGCCCGAGATGTTCCGAGAGTTCAACGAGTACCGCTACTTCGTCTTCGGTGTCGCGCTCGTCGCGGTGATGGCGTTCCGGCCGCAGGGACTCTGGCCGTCGCGCCGGCGGACGCTCGAGCTCCGAGGTGGGCTCGCCGAGGACAGGCTGCCGGACGTGGCGAGGGCCGGCGGACCGGAGACGGGCTGATGACTCGGCTCCTCGACGCGAAGCGCGTCGGGCGAGTCTTCGGCGGCCTGGCCGCGTTGCGAGACGTCGACCTGCACGTCGACGAGGGGGAGATCGTCGCGCTGATCGGACCGAACGGAGCCGGCAAGACGACGTTCTTCAACGTCGTGACGGGGGTGCTCGCTCCCACGTCCGGCGTCGTCGAGTTCGCAGCAGAGCCGCTCCTCACGACCGGCAGGTTCTTCCCGCCGGGGACGCGCAGGCGCAAGCCGCACGAGATCACGAAGCGAGGC
>DATHSY010000021.1:0-4365 GCA_035463715.1 Actinomycetota bacterium
TCATCGCCGCGATGGTACTCCGGTCGCTCCGGACGCGAGACGCAGCCCTCAGGCGGCCGAACCCGCGACGGGAAGCACCTCTCGCAGCCGCTCGCCTGTCGGGTCGAACGGCGGCTCGGGCAGGATGCGTGCCGTGCGTTCCTCGCCGACGACGAACACCGTGAGCTCGGGCGCCGCCTCGGCAACGTCGGTCTTCAGGTACGCGAGCGCGAGACTCTGGTTCACGTGGTGGCCGTAGGCGCCGGACGTGACCATGCCGACACGTCGATCGCCGATCCAGATCCCCTCGTCGGTCGACGCGTCGGCATCGGCGGCATCGACGTCGAGGAGCACGAGGCGCCACGCCGCACCCCTGTCGCGCTCGGCGAGCGCGGCCTCGCGCCCGATGAAGTCACCCTCGTCGAACGCGACGTATCGGTCGAGCCCCGACATGCCGGGCGTGCAGTCCTGCCGGTACTCGGCCGACCAGATGCCGTAGCCCTTCTCCAGCCGCAGGCTGTCGAGCGCGCGGTCCCCGATCAAACGCAGGCCGTGCGGCGCGCCCGCCTCACGCAGCTCGTCGAGCAGCCTCCGATGGTGCGCGGTCGGGACGACGATCTCGTACCCCAGCTCACCGGTCAGCGAGATCCGCCCGACCACCGCACGGGCGGAACCGACGTCCATCTCACGGACCGCCATGAACGGGAGCGTCTCGTTCGAGACGTCAGCGCTGCTGAGCCCCTCCAAGATCAACCGCGACTCGGGTCCCGAGACCGAGAACCCCATCCAGTCCTCGGTGACGTTGCGGACGTCGACCCCGTCAGGAGGGAGCTGCTGGCGGAACCACCGCATGTGGAAGTCCTGGAGGTAGTACGAACCCGTGAGCCAGAACCGCCGCTCGTCGAGGCGCGACACCGACAGGTCGCCCATCAGGTGGCCGCGGTGGTTCAGCATCGGCGCCAGCCGGATCCGGCCGACGTCCGGGATCCGGGACGCGACCAGCCGGTCGAGCCACGCCTCGGCGTCTGAGCCAGTGACCTCGTACCGCGCGTACTGCGCGATCTCGTAGGCGCCTGCGGCGATCCGGACGGCTTCGACCTCCTCGGCGACGACGGGCTCGGCGTTCGAACGGCCGAGCGTATCGGTCTCCTCGAAGTCGGACGAGGGCGCGAAGTACAGCGGCGCCTCGAGCCCCCAGTTCACGGTGAAACGCGCGTTCGCCGCGGCGAACGCGTCGTAGCAGGGTGTCGTCTTCAGCGGGCGCCCGGCGGGCAGTTCCTCGTTCGGGTACGCCATCACGAACCGACGCGCGTAGAACTGGCGAGTCGTCTCGCGCAGGTACCGGTCGTTCGTCGCGTACGGCCCGAACCGCGTGACGTCCATCCCGAAGACGTCGTATCCGGGGTCGCCGTCGACGATCCAGTTCGCGACGGCGACGCCGATCCCCGCACACTGGGAGAAGCCGGCCATGCAGCCACTCGCCGCCCAGTAGTTCGGGATGCCCTCGACCGGCCCGACCAGCGGGTTGCCGTCCGGCGTGAACGTCATCGCGCCGTGCACCCAACGCCGGATCCCGGTCTCGGCCAGCACCGGGAACCGCTCGAAGCCGATCGACAGCTCCGGCATGATCCGGTCGACCTCCTCGGGGAACAGGTCCATGCCGTAGTCCCAGGGCGCGCCATCGGTGGTCCAGTGGCGCGGGTTCTGCTCGTACACGCCGAGCAAGACGCCGTTGCCCTCCTTCTGGAGGTAGGTGAAGCCCTCGAGATCCGTGACCGCCGCCATGTCGCCGGCGATCGCGGCGATCGCCGGGATGTCCTCGGTGACCAGGAAGTGGTGCGGCATCAGCGCGATCGGATGGTCGACGCCGGCCATGCGACCGACGCGCCGCGCCCACAGCCCTGCGGCGTTCACCACGTGCGCACACCCGACCGGCCCCTGTTCCGTGTCGACGCGCCACTCTCCGTTCGACAGCGGCGTCAGTCCGGTCACTCGGTCGTGCTCGACGATCTCCACGCCGCGCCTGCGCGCCGCGATCGCGTACGCCTGTGTGGCTCCGTTCGGATCGAGGTTGCCCTCCTGCGGGTCGAACAGCGCACCGACGAACCCACTCGGGTCGAGGATCGGCACCATCTCGGCGGCCTCCTCGGGGGTGACCAGGTACGCGTCGGTGCCCTGCGTCCGGACCCAGGCGAGCTCGGACCTCAGCCAGCGCCAGCGTTCCTCGGTGCCGGCCAGCTCGAGCCCTCCGCTCAGATGGAGCCCGACGTTCTGGCCGCTCTCCTGCTCGATCGTCGGATACATCCCGATCGTGTAGTGCATGAGCTCGGCGACCCGGGTGTCGGCGTTGATGGCGTGGAAGCCGCCGGCCGCGTGCCACGTCGACCCCGCGGTGAGCTGGCGGCGTTCGATCAGCACGACATCGGTGATGCCGCGCGCGGCGAGGTGATACGCGACGCTGACCCCTACGATGCCGCCGCCGATCACGACGACCTCGTACCGATCCCTCATCGTTCCCCCGGCGCTCGTGGCGACCCGGCGTGAGTGTATCGGCGGGTCCGCTCCGGACCGAAGCATCAACGTGACCCGCGGACACCCGACGCCCTACCCTTCGGCGATGCCGACGATCGTTCAGGCGACCACCGGGGACTGGGAGCGTTATCGCGAGATCCGCCTGCGCGCGCTCGCAGACGCGCCGTTCGCGTTCGGCTCGACGTTCGAACAGGAGCGCGAGAGGCCGGAGGCGCTGTGGCGCGAGCGGCTCGCGAACCCCGGAGGAGCCACGTTCCTGGCCACCGACGAGGGCCGTTCCGTGGGTCTCGTATCCGTGTTCTTCGAGGACGTCCGGCGGGCGCACCTCGTGTCGATGTGGGTCTCGCCCGAGGCTCGCCGAGAGGGGATCGGCCGGACGCTCGTCGACAGGGTGATCGACTGGGCCGCTCGGAACGACGCTGTGACGGTCGAGCTGTGGGTGACCGAGACGAACCGCCCGGCTCGGGAGCTCTACGAACGTTGCGGCTTCGCATTCACCGGCCGGCGCCAGCCGCTGCCGTCGGATCCCACGCTCGACGAGCTCGAGATGCGCCGGCCGGCCCCGCGGTAGTGCCCGGTCAGACCTCGGTCTCGGAGTGCTGGCGGTACTCGTAGCCCGACATCGGGCGGCCTGTCTGGGAACGCCACTCGCGTTCCTGCGTCGGAACCTTGCCGAGGACCTTCGCCATCGCTCGGACGTGCGCCTGGATCGAGCCGCAGCACGAGCCGATGTAGTCGATCCCGGCCTCGTCGGCCTTCCGCGCGAACCCGGCCATCGCCTTGCGAGACACCTGGAGCGGATCGAGCTCGTACGGGAAGTTCGGCCACGCGGTGAAGTCCGGCGCATCGTCGGTCGTCGCGTACGCGACGGGTTGCGACGCGACGAACACGCCATCGACGGCCTCGCGCATCTGGGTCGCGATCCGCAGCTGCTGCTCGGGTCCGTTCAGGCAGTTCACGCCCACGATGTCCGCACCGGCCTCCGCCAGACGCCTCGCGCACTCCCCCGGCGTCTCTCCCTCGTACGAGCGCGGCTCGCGCTGCTCGAACGACATCGTGACCATGACGGGCAAGCCGGTCGCCTTCGCGCGCTCGACGAACAGCAGCGCCTCCCCGACGTAGCTGAACGTCTCGCCGATCCAGAAGTCAGGCGGACCCGCATCGAGCTGGTCCTGGAGCTGCCTGTCGAACAGCGCCCGGACGCGATCGGAGGACGGTGGATCCTCGGGCAGGTACGCCCACGTGAGCGACAGGTTCCCGGCCACGAGCGCGTCGCCCTCGGACGCGACCTCGCGCGCGATCCGAACCGCGTCGCGGTTGATGTCGTCCACCTTGCCGGCGAGGCCGACCGTCGCGAGCTTGTCGTCGCTCGCGTAGAAAGTCATCGTCTGCAGGACCTCGGCGCCGGCGCGGAGGAACTCGCGATGGAGCTGCGCCAGCGCATCCGGATGCTCGATCACGACCTCGGGCGTAAAGGGCCCTGCCTGCACGTACCCGCGCTTCTCGAGCTCGAGCAGGTACCCACCGTCGCCCAGGACCCGACCCGATCCGAGCCGTTCCAGGATCCCCTTCGCCATCGCCGCACCCCCGACGTCCGAGTGCGGCGAGGATAGTCACGTGCCGGGACGGCGGTCGTCCCGCCCCGTGACCTGGGGTCACGCGCCGGCCCGGGCGCTACTTGGCGAGGACCTCGTAGATCTTCCGACGAGCCTCCGCGAGGATCTCCGCGGTCTTCTCGCGCTGGTCCTTGGAGCCGGCGCGCGCGACCTGCATCGCCGCGGCGACGAGCTGCAGGCCCGCCTCCCGCAGCGCTCCGAGGCCTTCGGCGGCCGGTCCGAAGTCCCACGGCGCGTC
>DATHSY010000022.1:0-14051 GCA_035463715.1 Actinomycetota bacterium
GAGGTCGACGACGCCCCACTGCCCATACAGCCGTTCGCGGTAGTCGCGGCCGAAACCGCTGCTGCCACCGTAGTTCACCGACACGACGCCGAACCCACGGCTCGTGAAGAACTGGGTCTCGAGCGACAGCTCGGGGGTGAATTCGCCGGTCGGGCCGCCGTGGCTCTCGACGATCAACGGAGGCCGCTCGCCATGGGGTCCCTCGTACGCGGGGTTCGCCGGCGGGTAGAAGTACGCGAACGCGGTTCTCCCGCCCTCCGAGGGGAACTCGATCGGCTCCGGCATCGAGAACATCGCGGGGTCGACGTCGACCTCCTTGCTGACACGCAGCACGTCGACCGAACGGCTCGCGAAGTCGACGGACACGACCTGCGACGGTGCGGCGGGGCCGGCGCCGACGAACACGACCTGCGTCCCGAGCGCCCGCACGTACGGCGGGTCGAACGACGAGTACGGGAGGTCGAGATCCAGGAGCTCGCCCGTCGTCGGATCGAGCACACCGAGGTGGTGCACCCCGCCCGCGCGGAACGTGCATGCGATCCGCCCGTCGGACAGGAACGCGTACGTCGAGTACCCGAACTCCCACATCGGGACGCCGAACTCCGCCTCGCGCGGAGTGAGCCCATCGTCGCCCTCGCCTCGGAACAGGTTCCACCAACCGGTCCGGTCGGAGACGAAGTGCAGCACCCCATCGGGGCTCCAGCCGGGCTGGAAGATCGACTCCCGCGGGCCTCCCGCGACCAGCCGATGTCTTCGCAGCTCGCCGCCGTCGACGTCGGCGAGCCAGAGCTCCGTGCCGTCCCATGGCATCCGCGGCTGGTCCCAGCGGATCCAGGCCAGCGTCGCCGCGTCCGGGGACAGGCGCGGGAACGCGAAGAAGTCCGCCCCGTGATCGACGACGACGGGATCGGCGGACCCGTCCGTCGGGAGCGACACGAGCTCGTTCACCACCGCGCCGGCCTCGTGCCGTTCGCGGACGCAGAAGATCCATCGACCGTCCGGCGTCACCCGTCCGTCGGCGTATCGGATGGCTGCGCGCTCCGCAGTCTCCGGCGTGATCGGGACCGGCGCCGCGGCGAGCTCCTGCCGGTACAGGCGCTGATCCTCGAAGTTCGAGAAGAACACGGTCGCGTCGTGCACGAGGTACGACCCGCCGCCGTACTCGTGGACCCGCGTGCGGACGTCGAAACCCTGGGGCGTGATGTCGGCGGGCGAGCCGTACGGATCACCGCGGACGATGACGTTGCGTCCCTCATCGGCCGGCCGCAGTTCGAGCCAGTAGACGGCGTCCGGCGCGATCCACGGCTCGTATACGCTGACGCCGGCGGTCGCGACCATCGCCGCGGTGATCGGAGAGCGCCAGGTTCCGGACGGCGCGACCTCGGCCACGTCAGCGCCGCCCGACGACGACGCGCGTGACCTTCAGCTCGCCGCCCATCGTGCTGCGGACGTCGCGAAGGCCGCCGCGGCGCATCAGCGACGCGACGGTTCGCGCTCGATCCGGCGCCACCTCGATGAGCAGCCAGCCGCCGCGGCGCAGCCACCCGGGCGCCTCGCCGACCGTGCGCTCGACGAGCCCGAGCCCGTCGACGCTGTGGTCGGTCAGCGTGTGAACCGGCTCGAAGTTCCGGATCTCGTCCGGCAGGTGCTTCAGCTCCCCCCTCGCGACGTACGGCGGGTGCAGCGTGATGACGTCGACCTCGCCGAACAACCTCCCGGGGAGGGCGCCGAACAGGTCGCCGGTCACGAACGTCGCGCGGAGCCCGAGGCGCTTGGCGTTCGCGCGCGCGATCCGCACGGCGTCGCCCGACACGTCGCTCCCGTACACGCGCACGCCCTTCGTCTCGTTCGCGATGGCCAGCGCGACGGTCCCGCCGCCCGTGGCCAGGTCCACGGCTACGGCGCCGCGCGGCCGCCGGCGCAGCCGACGGACCGCCTGCTCGGCGAGGAACTCCGTCGAATCGCGCGGGACGAACACGCCGGGCTTCGCGATCAATCGGAGACCGCGGAACTCGGCGTACCCCTTGATGAACTGCGTCGGCTCGCCGGTCACCCGCCGGGCGATCATCCGCTCGAACCGGCGACGGACCTTCGAGGGGACCTCCTCGTCGGGGTCGATGTCGTCGACGTCGTCGATGTCGAGCGCGTACATCAGAAGGTCCTCGGCCTCGATCAGGTCGCGATCCTTCTGCCAGTGATCGAGCGACGGCGAAGCCTTCAGCGTCTCGACGGCGCGGTCCAACAGCTGGGCGGCTCTCACGGCTGCGCATCCTATCCGCGTCGCCGCGATCCGCACGGGCGATCGGTCAACGATCGACGGCTAGAATCGGCCGGGATGGCCAAGACCACCACCGGCGCATCGTCGTCGCGTCGCAGACGCAAGCAGCCCGACCTCGCCGGCGTTCGCCTGACGGCCGACCGTCTGGTGGTCGAGAACCCCGACAACGGCGAACGGACCTCACGCGGTGGCCTGCTGATCCCTGCGACAGCGACGACGGCGCCCAAGCGGTGCGTCTGGTCGCGCGTCGTCCTCGTCGGCCCCGACGTGCGGGGCGTCCGCATCGGCGACCGCGTGTTGTTCCTGCCGCAGGCCGGTCTCGAGATCGAGGTCGACGGCGCGGAGTACCTGTTGCTCCGCGAACGCGACGTCCAGGCCGTCGCGTCGCCGGCCGAGGGCGCGGAGCGCACGCCCGGCCAGTACCTGTAGTCAGCCGGCCAGCAGGGCCAGCTGAAGCCGCCGGCGGTCGTTCTCGCGGTTCGGATCCACGATGACGATCCGCTGCCACGTCCCGAGGGCGACCTCACCCCCCTCGACCCGCAGCACGAGGGACGGGGAGACGAACACCGGCAGGAGGTGGTCGCCGCCATGGCCGACGGAGCCGTGCCGGTGGGCGTACCGATCGTCACGCGGCAGCAGCCGCTCCAGGACCTCCTCGAGATCGCCTTCGGAGCCCGATCCCGTCTCCATCAGCGCGACGCCCGCCGTCGCATGCGGGACGAAGACGTGCAAGAGCCCGCTCTCGTCGCCCTGCGCTACGAACGACGCCACCTCGTCCGTCACGTCCACCACGCGACGCCCGCGCGTGTCGAGCCGGAGCTCCGCCGTCCTCACCGCGCCACCCTATCTCGGTGGCCCCGGCGTCCCTCCGTATCCTTAAGTACCGAAAAGTACCGAAGCAGGACGAGCCAACGGGGGCACCAGCATGGAGATCGATCCGGTCTGCGGCATGGAGGTCGACCCCGCCACGGCGGAGTGGACGTTCGAGTACGCCGGCAAGACGTACTACTTCTGCGCGAAGGGATGCATGCAGGACTTCGCCGAGGATCCGACGGCATACGTCGGCTGACGCTGTCTTCAGATCTCTCGTCGGTCGAGCCAAGGGCGCTCGCCCGGGCTCGCGAACGCCTTGTCACTTACCTGATTACGTGTAATCATCGCGCCTGACCGACTCGAAGGGGTGGGCTCGATGGGCGCGGAAGAGGTCAGGGCATGGTTCGCGGGCAGGCTGCCCGAGGATTGGTTCACCGGCACACCGGAGATCACGCTCGACCGGGAGGAGATCCTGGTCGTCGGCGACCTCTCCGAGCCGAAGCTGGAGGGCGAGACGGGTCCGGAGGCGGTCGGCGTCGCTCGGCGCGCGCGGATCGAGGGGTTCCGCGAGGACACTCGGGCACGACGGATGCGGATCGCCGACGAGGCACAGCGGAAGTTCGGCCGGAAGGTGTCGTGGGGGGCGAGCTGTGGGGACGTCCGGACGCTGTTCACCACGCTGAGCGTGCCGGCGATGACGCGCCTGCGGATGCCGGAGCGCGCCGTCCTCGACACGCTCGTCGAGTCCGGGGTCGCGCGCTCGAGGAGCCACGCTCTCGCCTGGTGCGTCCGGCTCGTCGCGGAGCGCCAGGACGACTGGCTGAGGGACCTCAGGGACGCGTTATCGGAGGTCCAGAAGGTCCGGGGCGAGGGCCCGCGCGACTAGCGCACCGCGAGACGGCTCACTCGGCGCCGAGCCCCATCCGGTACATCTGCGCGCCGCGCGCGTGATCGTGCAGGACGACCTCCTCGACCCCATTCGCGAGCAGGTCCTGCCAGCAGGTGCCCATCCACTCCTCGGCCGCCTCCGCGTCGGGGAAGCGCTGCGACGAGCCGAGCTCCTCGCCCGACCCGTCGTGATAGGTCCACCCGAACATCGCGGGCCTTGCCTCCTCCGCCGGCCCCTCCCGGCACACGGTGCCGAAGGGTAGCGTCACGCCCGTGCCCTTCCTAGATGTCTGTAGGCGAAACGGCGGACATCACGACGGGGAAGCAGGGTGCTAGGTTCGGCGGCCTCGGCCGCCGGCCCGCCCGCTCAAGAGGGCCTGGCCTCGGGCCGAGGAGCCTGAAGATGCCATCGTCGCGGCCCCTGCGGCGGCTGTTCGCCGCCCTCAGCGTGGCGGCCTTCGTGCTCTGGGTGAGCGCGCAGGCGGTCCCCGCCGGCGCCGGTCCTTCCCCCGGGCGGGGCCGCGTGCTCGGCGAGCGGGGATCCGGCATGCCCGCCGTGCCCCTCCGGATCACGGCCGCCGCCCGTGCCGGCGACAGCATCGCGTGGTCCGACGTGACGAAGGGCCACTGGGCGAAGGCCGCGATCGACCACGTGGCCAGGACGTATACGTGGATGCGGGACTTCCGCGCGAGCGACGACGGCACGGTCCCGTTCAAACCAGACAAGCTCGAGACGCGCCGCCTGTTCGCCCGCGCCCTCGTGCGAGCCTTCGCGAGCGCGGAGACGACCGACCCCACGATCACGTTCCCCGACCTTGCGGAGACGGACCGTTTCTTCCGGTTCGCGAACATCGCCGTGAAGCTCGGGTGGCTCGCGACGGACCCCGACGGCACCTTCGTGCCGACCGGCACCGTGTCGACGATCGACGTCCACCATGCGCTGCTTGCGGCCGTGGGGATGAGCGAGCTCGCGACCGCGGCGGAGGGGGTCCATCTGCGCAACGGCTCGACGTTCGAGGTTCCCGACGGCTTCGGCGAGACGCTGATCGGGATGCGGGCCGGGTTCCGCTACAACCACCGCGACGAGGTCCTCGACGTGCTCCCGACCACAGCGCTCCCGCGGTCGGAGGTCGCGTGGTCGCTGTATCGAGCGGCGACGATGCCGACCTGGGTCCCATCCTTCCTCGCGCCGTACGCCGACATCGAGCTGCCGAACCTCGGCTCGCGCAAGGTGCCGATCGTGCAGTGGGCCATCGACTACGTGGGCTACCCGTACGTGTGGGGCGGCGAGTGGGACAAGGCGACCGGCAAGGCCTACTGCTGCGGCGCCCAGCCCATCGGCGGCTTCGACTGCTCGGGGGCCGCGTGGTGGGTGATGAGGTCCTCGACACAGGTGTGGAGCAACGCGCCGCCGCGGCCGTACACGGGATGGCAGCTGCCCGAACGCACCTCCGCCGCCATGGCGTCGGTGAGGCCGAAGCTCACGTGGGAGGAGGTCGGCGCCGGCGACCTCCTCTTCTACGACGGCGACCACGACGGCCGCGTCGACCACGTGAACGTCTCGATCGGCAACGGTTGGGCGATCGATTCGTCGAGCGGACAGGGCGGCCTGACGATCATGTGGGTCGGATCCGGCTGGTACTTCGACAACTTCGCGCACGCGCGCCGGATCATCCCCGCGAAGACACAGACGCAGCCGTAGCGACCGCTACTCGGCCGAACCGAGCTCTTCCTCGAGTGTCGCTCGCTCCTCGTCCGTCAGCGGACGCGAGCGCCCGGAGTTGGGATCGCGCGCCACGATCACCGACTCCGACTCGGCCGACACGGTGCCGTCCCGCTTCAGGATCTCCTCGCGCGTCCGGACGCTCGCGCGCCCGATCGAATCGAGCCGGCACCGCACGATGATCTCCTCGTCGTCCTGCGTGAGCTCGCTCCGGAAGTCGACCGCGACCCTCGCGAGCACGAAGTGCCACGTGTCGCTCACCGGCCCGAGCACCTTCTGGACCCAGCGATCACGGGCCTCTTCCAGGTAGTTCAGGTACACGGCGTTGTTGACGTGGCCGTATGCGTCCATGTCGCGCCACCGGATCCGGATCCGTTCCTCGAGCACGTCAGTCCTCGATCCGGTCCACCTGCACGCCCCGATCGGCCAGCCATCGGACGGCGTCCTCGACGACGTTCGGCTCCCCGTCGACCTCCAGGATCACCCACGCGAACCGCTCGTCGACGTTCGCGCGCCGGATGTTCGTCACGAGTCCGAAGTCCTTGCCGAGCGTGTGGATCACGGGCTCGTCGATCAGGTGCTCGGGGAAGGTGAGATGGAGCCGGCGCGTGGTCACGGGTTCATACTCCCGGACCGGAACCCCTCGAGATCCACCGTCACGTACCGGTAGCCGAGCCGCTTCAGCTCGGCGAGGACGGTGTCGCGGGTCGCGGGCTCGCAGAGGCGCGCGACTTCGCCCGGCTCCACCTCGATCCGGACCACGTCGCCGTGCACCCGAACGCGACACTGGCGGAAGCCGAGCTCCCTCAGGACCCGCTCCGCCCGGCCGACCTTCGACAGCTCCTCCACCGAGATCGTCACCCCGTACGCGAACCTCGACGACAGGCACGCCGACGCCGGCTTGTCCCACGTCGGCACGCCGAGCTGCCGGGCCGCCTCCCGCACGTCGATCTTCGAGAATCCCACCTCGACCAGCGGATGCCGAACCCCGTGCTCATCGGCAGCCTTAAGCCCCGGCCGGTAGTCGCCCAGGTCGTCGACGTTCGCACCGGAGACGACGGTGTCGGCTCCGGCCTCGCGCGCGACCGCTTCGAGCACGTTGTACAGCTCCGTCTTGCAGTGGTAACAACGATCGACCCCGTTCGCGAGGTACGCCGGCTTCTCGACCTCCCGCGTCCGCACCGTCCGATGCCGGATCCCGAGCTGCGTGGCCACCTCGCGCGCCCCCTCCGCCTCCCCTGGAGCGAGCGACGGCGACACCGCAGTGACCGCAAGCGCCCGATCCCCCAGCGCCCGCGACGCCACCACAGCCACCAACGTCGAATCCGCCCCCCCGGAGTAGGCGACCACCACCCCATCGAACGCGCCGAACCACGAATGCAGCCCGCGCACCTTCTCCTCAAGCACGCGCCGGATTCTGTCACGGCGAGAGCGCGGGCGGTGCGGAGCGTGGGGGTTGGGCGGGGACTGGCCATGCGGAGCACCGCCCGCGCGTCCCCGGTGAGCGAAAGGCCCCGGGATCGACCCGGGGCCCTTCGACTGACGTATTGACGCGGCGACTAGAAGTCCATGTCGCCGCCGCCGCCCGGCATGGCCGGCGCCTTCTCCTTCTCCGGCTTCTCGGCCACGACGGCCTCGGTCGTGAGGAACAGTGCCGCGATCGACGCCGCGTTCTGCAGCGCGGAGCGCGTGACCTTGGTCGGGTCGATGATCCCGGCCTTGAACATGTCCTCGTACTCACCGGTGGCGGCGTTCAGGCCCCAGCCGGTGTCGAGCGAGCGCACCTTCTCGACGATGACGCCGCCCTCGAGGCCGGCGTTGTGAGCGATCTGCTTCAGGGGCTCCTCGAGCGCCTTGCGCACGATCGCGGCGCCCGTCGCCTCGTCGCCGTCGAGGTCGACCTTGTCCAGTGTCGTCTGGGCGTTCAGCAGCGCGACGCCACCGCCCGGCACGACACCCTCCTCGACGGCCGCCTTCGTGGACTGCACCGCATCCTCGATCCGGTGCTTCTTCTCCTTCAGCTCGACCTCGGTGGCCGCGCCAACCTTGATCACCGCGACGCCACCCGACAGGCGCGCCAGACGCTCCTGGAGCTTCTCGCGGTCGTAGTCCGAGTCCGTCTTCTCGATCTCGGCCTTGATCTGGTTGATGCGGCCCTTGATGTCGTCCTCGCCGCCGGCACCCTCGACGAGCGTCGTATCGTCCTTGGTGATCATCACCTTGCGCGCCTGGCCGAGCAGGTCGAGGGTCGTGTTCTCGAGCTTGAGGCCGACCTCCTCGGAGATGACCTGGCCGCCCGTGAGGATCGCGATGTCCTGCAGCATCGCCTTACGGCGGTCGCCGAACCCGGGTGCCTTGACGGCGGCGCTGCGGAACGTACCGCGAACCTTGTTCACGACGAGCGTGGCGAGCGCCTCGCCCTCGACATCCTCGGCGATCACGAGCAGCGGCTTGCCCGTCTGCATGACCTTCTCCAGCACCGGCAGCAGGTCCTTGACCGCCGAGATCTTCGAGTTGGCGATCAGGATGTACGGCTCCTCGACGACCGTCTCCATCCGCTCGGCGTCGGTGATGAAGTACGCAGAGATGTAGCCCTTGTCGAAGCGCATGCCCTCGACGAGGTCCAGCTCCATCCCGAAGGTGTTCGACTCCTCGACCGTGATGACGCCGTCCTTGCCGACCTTGTCGACGGCCTCGGCGATCTGCTCGCCGATCTCCGGGTCCGCGGCCGAGATCGCGCCGACATGCGCGACGTCGTCCTTGGACTCGACGTCCTTCGACTGGTTCTTGATCGCCTCGACAGCGAGCTCGACCGAGCGCTCTATGCCGCGCTTGAGCGCCATCGGGTTGGCTCCCGCCGCGACGTTGCGCAGGCCCTCCTTCACGATCGCCTGAGCCAGGACGGTCGCCGTGGTCGTCCCGTCGCCGGCGACGTCGTCGGTCTTCTTGGCGACCTCCTTGACGAGCTCGGCCCCGATCTTCTCCATCGGGTCCTCGAGCTCGATCTCCTTCGCGATCGACACGCCGTCGTTCGTGATCGTCGGCGCGCCCCATTTCTTCTCGAGGACGACGTTGCGGCCCTTCGGCCCGAGCGTGATCTTGACGGCGTTGGCCAGCTGGTCCATGCCGCGCTCGAGCGCCCGCCGGGCGTCCTCGTCGAAGCTGATGAGCTTCGGTGCCATCCCCTGCCCTCCTATGCCTGTTAGCCTTCGGCTCCGGCTGCTAGCACTCTCGGTAGGAGAGTGCTAGCGCATCGTAGCCAGGGCAGCGGCGGATTGGCAAGCCCGGTTGGTCGGCCGGGGCCCTCACCCGTCCGCCAGACCGGGGCCCTCACCCGTCGGCCAGACCGGAAACCCGGTGCCCGATCGCCGCGGCCGCGTCGACGACGAGCCGCGCGAGCCGGGGGTGGTCCCGCTCCGGGAGCCGGAACGTCGGACCCGAGCAGCTGACGGCGGCCACCGACCGTCCCTCCGAGAGCACCGGCGCGGCGATCGTCACGAGCCCGTCCTCGAGCTCCCCGATGCTCCTTGCGAACCCCTGCCGTCGGACAGCTCCGAAGATCTCCGCCAGGCGGACCGGATCGGTCACGGTGGCCGGGGTCAGCGCCTCGAGCGGTCGTGACATGAGCTCCGTGCGCTCGGCCTCGTCACCGAAGGCGAGCATCACCTTGCCGCTCGAGCTCGCGTGTGCCGGGCTCCTCCTGCCGACCCAGCTCGCCATCACGACGGCGTTCGTCGGCGTCACCTGGTCGACGTACACGACGTGGAACCGGTCGAGCACCGCGAGGTTCGAGGTCTCCGAAGTGCGCCGCGTGAGCTTCTCGAGTTCGGCCCGGGCCTGGCTGACGATCGGTAGCCTCGCGACCGCGCCACCCGCCAGGCTCACCAGCCGAGGGCCGACCCGGTACCGCATCGTCCCCGCGTCGCGCTCGACCAAGCCGCGTCGCGCGAGCGTCCCGAGCATGCGCGAGGCCGTGGCCTTGTGCACGTCGAGCGCGGTGGCGACCTCGGTCACGCTCACCCCGTCCGCGGCCGTCCCGATGAGCTCGAGGCTCGCCGCGACGCGCTCTACCGAATCCGTGACCCTCACCGCGGGCGTCGGCTCCCGGACGGCATCTGGGCGGCAGGCTACACGGACCCGGCGAAGGTTGCCGCCACGGCACCTCCCCCTTGCCCCGCGCCCTGGGGGTCGCTACCGTCCGCTCGCCACCCGCACCCTTCTGGAGGCGAGATCCGATGGCCGGCGACGGCAACCCGTTCTCTCTCGATGATGGCATCTGGTTGAAGGCGGCCCTGCACACGCACACGATCCGCTCCGACGGCGACCTGGAACCGGCCGCCCACGTGCGGCATCACGAGTGGATGGGCTTCGACATCTGCGCGATCACCGACCACTGGAAGCTGACGAAGGAGTCCTCCACGCAGCACTGCCTGGTGCTGACCGGGGCGGAGCTCGCGGCGGATCCGATCGGAGATGGCCGATACACGGAGATCCTCGCGATCGGGATCCTCGACATCCCGGAGGACCCAGGTGGCGACCGGCGTCATTGGCGACGGATCGATGCGTACGACTTCAAGACGTTCCCGGATCTCTCGGCCGCAGGCACCTACATCGCCGAGCAGGGCGGCGTCTCGTTCGTGGCGCATCCCTACTGGAGCGGCCTGCCACTCGACGTCCTGCTGGAGGCCGAGCCCGTGGACGGCATCGAGCTGTTCAACAGCTCGGCCGAGCGAGAGAACGGACGCGGCGACTCCTCCTACATGTACGACCTGATGCTCGAGACGGGCAGGCGCCCGTACGGGTTCGCGACCGACGACTGCCACTACCCGGGCTTCGACATCGGCGACGCATGGACGATGGTCCGTGCCGGGGAGCGCTCAGAGGAGGCGGTCCTGGACGCGCTCCGTCACGGCCTCACGTACGCCTCCGCCGGTCCCTCGATCCTCGGCGTCGAGCTCGACGGGCCGGCGGTCGAGGTCAGGTGCAGCCCGGCGCGCTCGATCACACTGATGTCGCGGTACGAGACGGGATGGGCGGTGCGCGCAGATCACCGCTCGCGGTTGGAGGACGCCAGGATCCTGGAGGCGGACGACCGGGGTCTCGTGGTCCGCGCACGCTTCACCCCGCCGATGGAGCTCCCCTACCGACGGATCGTGGTCGAGGACGCCGGGGGGAGGCGCGCGTGGTCCAACGCGATCTAGGCCAGGACCTCGCGTTCGCGCACCACCTCGCCGACGTCGCGGCCGCGCTCACCCTGCCGGCGTTCGGGAGGCGGATGGCGGTCAGGCACAAGGGCGACGCCACGCCCGTGACCGACGTGGATGTAGCGGTCGAGCGAGCGCTCTTCGCGGAGATCGCGTCGGCACACCCGGACGACGGCATGCTGGGCGAAGAGGCCGGGGGCACGGCCGGGAGCAGCTCGCGCACCTGGATCCTCGACCCCCTGGACGGAACGAAGCTCTACGCCGAGGGGATCCCTCTGTGGGCGACGCTGATCGCGCTCCGGGAGGAGGACGAGGTCATCCTCGGCGTGGCGGACGCGCCCGCGCTCGGCGAGCGGTACCACGCGACCCGCGGTGCGGGAGCCTGGCGCGACGGACACCGGGTGCACGTGTCTGAGGTCGGACGGGTCGCTGAGGCGTTCGTCGTCCACGCCCCGCTCGACGAATGGATCGCCGGGGCGGGCGTCGACTCGCTGCTGCGCATCGCGGGGAACGCTCGATCGACCCGCGGGCTCAGCGACGCGTGGGGACAGCTCCTGGTCGCCAGGGGTTCGGCCGACCTCCTCGTCGAGCATGCGCCGTGCTACGAGTGGGACTGGGCCGCGACGAGCGTCATCCTCGAGGAGGCCGGGGGCCGGGTCTCGACCACGAGCGGGGGCCCGCCGTCGCCGGGAGGCGATCTCCTCGTGACCAACGGCCGGATCCACGACGAGGCGATCGCCTTGGTCGCCGGGCTGGTGACGGAGGCGTGAACATCCGAGGCCCGTTGCCCGGTCGGCAACAGCGCGCTTGTGCGGGCGCTCGATGACGCTAGCGTCCGCCGGAAAAGGGCTTCGGCCACGGCTTCGCGCCCGGGCTTCGGATATGGCTTCGGATATGGAGGGACGGATGCGAGACGTTGCGCGGTTCGTGGTCCTCGGCTCGCTGTTGGTGACCGTCCTGGCGCCGGCGATGGGCGCATCGGCCCAGACGGACGACGCGTCCGAGGTCGTCCTTCGCGTCGGCACCGTCCAGGACCTGGCCAACGACAACCCGTTCGGCGTCGTCGGAGGCGCCGACTGGGGCGTCGCCACGACCGAGTACGACATGCTGCTCAAGTTCTCCGACGAAGACCTCTCGCCCTCGCCCGGGCTCGCGACCGGGTGTGAGCCGAGTACCGATCACATGACGTGGACGTGCTCGATCCGCGACGACGTCACGTGGAGCGACGGCACGCCGCTCACGTCGAGCGACATCGCGTTCACGTTCCGGTTCATCATCGACAACAAGATCCCGGCCTATCGCAACTACTTCCCCTACGCTCCGACCTTCGAGACGCCGAACGACACCACGCTGATCTGGAAGTCGCAGGAGCCGACCTTCGCGCCCGACCTGCCGCCGTGGGTCTACATCGTTCCCGAGCATGTGTGGGCGCCCTACGACGGCCGGGACCGCAAGGAGATCCGCAGCGCCTCGATCATCCCTGCGGTCGGTAGCGGGCCTTTCGTGCTGACCGACTGGCGCCGCGGGCAGGGCTGGACGATGGAGCGCAACCCACACTTCTGGGGGGAGCGCCCGGCCATCGACCGGATCGAGTACCGCGTCTTCGACAACCAGGAGGCGATGGTCCAGGCGCTCAAGAACGGCGAGATCGACATCGCCGACGCGATCCAGCCGTCGGTGTTCCGCTCCCTCGAGGGCCTCCCCGACATCGCGACGCAGGAGGTCGTGTCGGACTGGTGGCTGAACCTCGCGTTCAACTTCGGCGGCCAGGGCCCGGACGCCGACCCCCTCCCGGCGCTCGAGGACCACGACGTCCGCGAGGCGATCGCGATGGCGATCGACAAACAGGAGATCGTCGACAAGGCGTACCTCGGCTACGCCGATCCCGGCGACACGATCGTCAGACAGGCGTCGGCGTACTGGCACCTCGACATCCCGAGCGACGAAGAGATCCCGTACGACCCCGAGGGCGCCAACGCGCTCCTCGACCAGGCCGGGTACGCGGACACTGACGGCGACGGGATCCGCGAAGACCCAAGCACCGGGGAGGCGCTGCGGATCCGCATGCCCGCGAGCGACGAGACGACCGGGGCCGTCGAGGCTGGCCAGCTGATCGTCGGCTACCTGGGCGATGTCGGCATCGAGGTGAACCTGCAGCCCGCGTCCGACGCCAAGATGAACGACCACTGGGGGGCGGGCGACTTCGACATGTACATCTGGTACTGGAGCGGGGATCCGGACCCCGACTACCAGCTCTCGGTGTTCACGGCAGGGTTGTGCGCGGTCTGGAGCGATGGGTGCTGGAGCGATCCGCGGTTCGACGAGATGTACGAGGAGCAGCGCGCGACGTTCGACCGCGAGCAGCGACGCGAGATCGTGTATGAGATGCAGCGCTACCTGTACGACGAGATACCGGCGATCGTGCTCGCGTACCCGAAGTGGCTCGAGGCGTACCGGACCGACCGGTTCACCAACTGGACGCCGGCGCCGGGCGCCAACGGGTACCTGCTTCCCACGTACAACTACACGTCGGTGGTGACGGTCCGGCCGGTCGGCGGCACCTCGTCGGCGGGGTCGTCGCCGGGGCTGCCGGCGTGGGTGTGGTTGGCGGCCGCGGCCGTGATCGCCGCGATCGTTGCCGGCACGGTGGTGCGGGGACGTCGCAGGCGCGACGTCGCATGATCCTGCGAGCGTCGCAGGGCGAGGACGACGGCGGATGTCGCGTCGGTACCTGACGCGGAAGGTGCTGCACGCAGCCCTGACGCTGTTCGGCGTGCTGGCCTTCAACTTCTTCCTGTTCCGCGTGATGCCCGGCGACCCGATCGGCCTGCTCACCCGTAGCGAGCGCCTGACCGACGCGGACGTCGCCGAGCTCCGCACCGCCTACGGCCTCGACGAGCCGATGCCACGGCAGTTCGTGGGCTACCTCGGGGACGTCGCCCGTGGAGACCTCGGCGTCTCCCTGCGGACGGCGGTCCCTGTCTCGACCCTGGTCGGTGAGCGTGTCTGGCCGACCGCGCTCCTCGTGGGGGTCGGGACGCTCCTCGCCACGGTGCTCGGCGTGCTCATCGGGATCAAGGGGGGATGGCGTCGTGGGAGCGTGTTCGACACCTCGACGCTGTACGGCTCGCTGATCCTGTACTCG
>DATHSY010000023.1:0-4682 GCA_035463715.1 Actinomycetota bacterium
AGGTAGACGATCACCCGGGCTCCCCCAGGGAGTCGACGTACGCGCGGAGGTTCCGCTCGGTCTCGCGGAGCGAATCGCCTCCGAACTTCTCGAGCACCGCGTCGGCCAGGACGAACGCGACCGCTGCCTCCCCGACGACGCCGCCGGCCGGCACTGCGCACACGTCGGTTCGCTGCTTGATCGCCGTGTCGGCGCGGCCCGTCGCGAGGTCGACCGTCGCGAGCGGCTGCGGGACCGTAGAGAACGGCTTCATGGCGGCGCGGACCCGGACCGGCTGCCCCGTCGTCATGCCGCCCTCGACCCCGCCCGCACGAGCGGTCTTGCGGTCGAGCCGGCCCCTGCGAACCACGATCTCGTCGTGGGCCTTCGAGCCCGGACGAGCGGCGGTCGCGAACCCGTCGCCGACCTCGACGCCCTTGACCGACTGGATGCTCATCAGCGCGAGCGCGAGGCGCGCGTCGAGCTTGCGGTCGGCCTGGACGTACGACCCGAGTCCCGGCGGACACCCGTACGCCAGGACCTCGAACACGCCGCCGACCGTGTCGCGCACCTTCCGCAGAGCGTCGATCTCCGCGACCATCCGCCGCGAGACCTCGGGATCGAGGCACCGCACCAGCGAGGCGTCGACGGCGTCGAGGTCGGCGGGTGTCGGCAGGCGACCACCGCGGGACGCGACCCGGCCGATCCGGACTACGTGCGACACGACGTGGATCCCGAGCTCGGCCAGAAACGCCTTCGCGAAGAACCCGGCCGCGACGCGCGCCGCGGTCTCGCGGGCGCTCGCGCGTTCGAGGACGTTGCGAACGTCGTCGAACCCGTACTTCTGGACGCCGGCGAGGTCCGCGTGGCCCGGGCGCGGCTTGGTCAGTCGCTCGCGCGGGTCCGGCTCGCCCTCGACCGCCATCAGCCGTGAGTACTTCTGCTCCCACTCGGCGTTCTCGATCGTCACCGAGATGGGGCTGCCGAGCGTGCGCCCATGCCGGACCCCCGAGACGATCTCGAACCGGTCGGCCTCGAGCTTCTGCCTGCCACTGCGGCCGTACCCATGGCGCCGGCGGGCGAGCTCGCCGGCCAGCTCCTTGCGCGAGACCGGCACGCCGGCCGGCAGGCCCTCGACGATCGCGACGAGGCCCCTGCCGTGCGATTCACCCGCCGTGAGCTGCCGAAGCATGGCTCCCCATCATAGGATCCCCCCTCGTGCCACCTGGCCGCCCATCTTCCTGGGGCATCTTCCTGGGGGCATCTTCCCCGACGTCGGTGAGGGGGGTCCCGGTCACGGGACCCCCCTCGAACCGGCGACCGCTCCCCCCGTGGCGCGGATCGCCGGAGCTACTTCGGCGCGTTCACGCAGAGCGTGAACGACTCGTCGCCGTAGACGATGTTCGCGCAGCCGCCTTGGATCGAGTTCAGGCGGAAGTTGTCGTCGAACCTCGACCCCTCGTCGACCGTGTAGACCGTGCCGTCGACCTCGATCTGCGCCTTCGTGCCGTTGTCGAAGACGTCCAGGAGCACGACGACGTGGCCGCCGATGGCCGAGCTCGCGCCGCTCCCCGGCGCCGTCGGGGCCTGGGTCGGACTCTGGGTCGGCCCCTGGGTCGGGGTCCCGGTCGGGGCCTGCGTCGGGCTCGTCCCCGGGATCGTCGGGGCCCCTGTGGGGCTGACCCCGCCGCCCGGGCTCTGGAGCGTCGGCGGTATCGAGAACGGGTCCCGAACGCCGGCCATCACCACGGGCGGCAGGGTCTCGCGGGGCGTCGGACTCGGGGTCGGCGACGGCACCGGCTGTGGTGCGGTCGTCACCGTGGGCGGCGGTTCGGCGGCCTCGTCGCCGCCCCCACCCCCCAGGACGGAGGTCAGGAGGTAGAAGACGACGGCCACACCCGCAACGCCGCCGAGGATCATCAGCGCGCGCTTGTCGCGGGAGGTCATCGCCATCTCAACCCTCCTCTGGTCCTCAGCTCGAAGGCTCGGGCTCGGAGCCCGGACCGGCGGACAGATCGGACGTGTAGAACTCCACCGTCAGCTGCATCGACAGCGTGTCCGAGGCGAGGCCCTCGCCCGCGCCCTGTGGCGAGATCGAGACGTTCGTCACCTTGGCGGCACGCGTCAGCGTTTCGAGCCGGAACAGGAACGCGTCGACCGAGAAGTAGCTGCCGGTCACGTTCACGGCCGTGCTGATCGTCGAGAACTGCCCCGTCGGGTCGAGCACGGGGGCGTTCGGCGAGAACTGGAACAGGTCGACCGTCGCGCGATCGGCGGCGTCCCGGAGCAGCCGGATCAGCCCGGGCAGGTCCGCCACCGGCGGGACCTTGTTCTCAACCGCGGAGATCTGGCGACGCGTCTGGGGCGCCTGCGCCTGCGCGTCCTGGAGCGCGCGCAGCTGGACGAGCAGCTGCTCCTCCTCGGCCTGCGCCTGGACGACCTCCTCCTTCTTCTCGCTGACGGCGGACATCTTCGGCAGCACCATGAACACGACGGCCAGGACGACGAGAACGGCGCTGACGGCTCCGGCGATGATGGGAGCGCGACGGCTCACGCCTGGACCTCCCCTCGCCCGCGCCTGGTTAGGACGTCCCCGCTCAGGTCGACGCCACTCTGGAACTGGTAGATCCGCGTGAAGGGTCCCGTCTCGCTTGCCGAGCTCGCCCAGGCGTTGGCCCAGCCGTCCACCTGCTCGAGCCTGTTCAGCCATTCGGCCAGGGTGTCGGCACCCCTGACGGCGCCCGTGAAGCTGAGCGAGCCGACGATCCCGGCAGCGGTCCCCTCCCCGACGGCTTCCGTGCTCGAGATCGTGCCGGTGAGGTTCGTGAGGTACGCCTCGCTCGGGATCACGCGCGACAGATCGAGCAGGACGCCGGACCAGGACACCTCGTTGCGGTAGACCTGGCCCATCAGCTGCTGCTTCGTCGCCAGCTCCTGCTGCAGATCGCCGAACTCCTGGAGCTGGGTGATCTGCCCGCTCACGCGGGCGTTCGCGTCCTGCTGCTGCGCGAGGTCGTCCTCGGCCTGCTGGAGCTGGGCCGACTGCGTGAAGGAGAACACCAGCACCAAGGCGAGGGCCGCAGCACCGAGGAGCCCGACGAACAGCGTCGTCCGCTGCGTCGCCTGTCGCTGGCGGAGCTCGGGGGGAAGGAGGTTGACCTGCGTCATGCCTTCCTCCCCATCGCCAGCCCGATCGCCACGGCCAGGAGCGGCTCCGCTTCCTCTTGCTCCTCTTCCGAGACGCCGAGCTGCGACCGGACGCGCTCGAACACGTGCCCGCGGTCGATCCCCACCGGGATCCGCTCGCGCAGCAGGTCGAGGAAACCCTCGAGCTTGGACCCCCCACCGGTGATCACGACGCGCCCGATCCGCGCGCCGGGAACCTGGGCCGTGTAGAACTCGAGCGACGAGCGGATCTCGTCAACGAAGGTCGCGGCTCGTTGGATCGCTACGCGACGCGCGTCGGTGAGCTCGGGTCCGCCCTCGGTCATCTCGCCGCGCTTCAGCCTCTCGGCGACCTCGTCCTCGATGCCGAGGCCGCGCGCGATCGCGAGCGTGATGTCGCGGCCACCCGAGGGCAGGATCCGGACGAACCGGGTCAGGCCGCGGTCGTGCACGCAGATGTTCGTGACGTGCGCCCCGATGTCGATCACGGCCTCGTCACCCTCGACGTCGAGGTCGAGACCGTCCGCCGAACCGACGGCGCGCACGAGCGCGAACGGAGTGAGGTCGATCCCAATCGGCTCGAGCCTGGCAGCCTGAACGGCGCTGACGAGCGTGCCGATCATGCCTCGCTGGGCCGCGACGAGCAGGATCCGCAGCAGCCGGCGCCCCTCCTGCTGGATCTCTCCGATCGGGTCGTAGTCCAGGACGGCCTCATCGACCGACATCGGGATGAACTCCTGCACCTGGAACGAGAGGGAGCTCCGCAGCTCCTTCTCCGGGAGCCAGGGCAACGCGATCTCCCGGACCACGACCCGCTGGTTGCCGACACCCAGCTGGACCTGCTTCGCCTTGAACCTGCCTCGGGTCCAGAGCTCCTGGAGCGCCTCCCCGACGAGCTCGGGACGGCGGACCTCACCGTTCTCGACGGCGCCGGGCGGCAGCGGGACCTGGGCGGCACGCACGAGGACGGCCTTGTCGCCGGGCACGACCTCGGCTGCGCGCACGGCGGTCGACCCGATGTCCACGCCGACCCTCGTCTTGGCCACTACTCGCCTCCCGCTACACCGACCGCGTCGAGAGGTACTTCTCGACGTCGGACTCGCGGACCCGGTAGCTCCTGCCGACCCGAAGGGCCGGCAGGTCTCCTGACTTGATCAGGCGGTAGACCGTCATGTTGGACACGCGCATCGTCGCGGCGACCTCCGCCACCGTCATCAGGCGGTCGGAGCCGAAGCCGCGGGCCCCCGACAGAGCCATCTCAGTCGCCCTCGCTCCGGACCGAGCGCTCGGACAGGTAGCGATCGATCTCGGACTCGCGGATCCGGTAGTTCTTCCCCACCCGGATCGCGGCGAGCTGTCCGCTCTTGATCAGCCGGTACACCGTCATGTTCGAGACGCGCATCGTCGCCGCCACCTCGCCGACGGTGAGGAGCCGATCACCCACGAGCGGCCGCCGCTTACCCATCCACCTGCGCCTTTCCCAAGAACCTCGATTTACTCATCTTCAACACTTTCACCATCTGGCACATCCGCCACAA
>DATHSY010000024.1:0-26354 GCA_035463715.1 Actinomycetota bacterium
TCCAGGCGAGCGAGTCCTCCAGCGACGAGGGCGGCCACGCCGCTCGCGCGTCGCCGTCGAGCGACACGACGGCCTCGATGCCCCCCTTCGCGGTGCTGAGTCGGAGCGTGAGCGTGTCGTCCTCGCCGCCGACGGTGAGTAGCTGCGCGCACGCCTCGTCGATCGAGATCCGGAGGTCGTCGATGTCGTCGTACGGGAAGTCCAGGCGCGCAGCAACGCTCGATGCCACCGCTCGCAGCACGTGCACCATCTCCGGGCGCGCGGGCGCGGTCACGACGACGGGGGACTCGGCCGGAAGCTGCATCACGTTCACCCTACCGTCCGCCTGTGTGTGAGCGACTTCAGGATGCAGGGGAGCGTCTCTCGGCCTCGTCCCCAGGCGTCCTAGCTCGGACCGCACGTGGGGTTACCCGCAGCGCCCTGCGGCGAAACAGCTTCCGCGTGGGCGGCGCCCCAGGATCGGCCGCGGATGTTTGAGTGCAGCCGACCCCGGGTACCGCGCCCTCGCGGATCAGGGCAGCGACACGACTGGGCGGGTCCGACCCACACGAGGAGGGGCTGGATGGAGGCGGCACAGGTCAGCATCGGTGGCGAGAGTCTCGCGTTGCGCGGGATCGTCGCGCGGCCGAGGCGCCACTCCCGGACGTACGCGCCCAAGCGAACGTGCGCGTCCAACGCATGCACCACGGTGCTGTCGGTCTACAACCCCTCCGCGTTCTGCTGGCAGCACGAGGAGGCGCACCCCTTCGTGCTGAAGATCGAACGTAAGGACAAGCGGGCCGGCTGACGACGGCGCGCCTGGGCGGAGCCCACGCCTATCCATCCGGTCGCGGGCCGGTCGTGGGCGCGGTCACCCTTCATCCTCATCGTTCTCCTCGTCCCGCTCGTGGATGCCGTCGCGCATCCGTCGCGATAGCGGGATGCCGAACCAAAGGAAGACGTAGAACCCCGTGAGCAACGCCATGACGAGCGACGCCCATGCCGCCTCGAACAGCACGTCCGTGATGAGGAACACGCTGGTCGCGATCGCGATGAGGAGCGTCACCAGGCCCGCGATCGCGGAGGCGTTGCCGAGGCGGAGCAGGCGCTCCTTGTCGGCCTGTCGGAACCGGATCCGGTGGAACGACGTCGGCGCCATCAGCAGGGCGGTCGCGAGCGCGGCGGCGATGAACGCCGCGAAGAAGACGTCGCGCTGCAGGCTCGTGAGCTGGTTGAAGCGCTGCGTGAAGGGCACGGTGAGTAGGAACGCGAACAGGACCTGCACGCCCGGCAGCGCCACGCGCAGCTCGTTGAGCAGCTCCATCAGCTCGCGGTCGCGGCGCTCCTTGGGGTCCTCGTCCCGTTCGGGTTCCTGCTTCTCGCGCCGCTCCGGCTCGTCGCGCTGCGTCGCTCGTTCCAGGGTGGACATCGTCGCTGCTCTTACCTCCCAACGGTCGGCGCCAAACGCTCCCCCCGACGCCGCGATGCAGGGCGTACCTATACTTGGGCGTTCCCAGGACGTATGCACGATCTACGGCGCAACCTGAGCACGGGAGGTGGGACCGATCGATCTCGCACTCGAACGAACGACCGAGTCCGGTTGGGGAGTCCTCGCCGTTGAGGGCGAGGTCGACCTCTACACGTCGCCGCAGTTGCGCGATGCGGTGAACGGGATGATCGAGGAGGGTCACGAGCGGATCGTCCTGGACCTCACGAGCGTAGGGTTCATGGACTCGAGCGGGCTGGGCGTGCTCGTGACGGCGCTGAAGCGGATCCGCGAGCGCGACGGATCGCTCGCCCTCGTCTGCCCCGAAGGTTCCGTCCACAAGGTCCTCACGATCACCGGCCTGGACAAGGTCTTCCCCATCCACCGGTCGGTCGCCGAGGCCACGGCCGCCTAGCGCGATGCTCGCGACGACCGTCGGCCGCAACGCCTCGTTCAGCCTGTGCGTCCCGGCCACGGCCGAGCACATGACGACCGTGCGTGCCTTCGCGGGCGCGGTCGCGCGTCGGTGCGGCTTCGACGAGGACGTCATCGAGGACGTGAAGCTCGCGGTCTCCGAGGCGTGCGCCGGGCCGATCGACGCCGGTGTTTCCGGCGACATCGATCTCGCCGTCACCGACGATGGGGGCGCGTTGCGCCTCGAGGTGCGCTCGGCGCCGTGGACGGAGCCCGAGCAACCGTCGATCGACGGCGCGCTGCTGGACCGATCGGCGCTCGTCCGCACGCTGTTCGGCGACGCGGAGCGGCTCGACGACGAGCGGACGACGGTGACGCGGTTCTCGACGGCCTCACACACGGCCGCCGGTCGCTGAGGAGTCGACCGAACGGTCGCGGCGCGTCAGGCCGAGCGCAGCACGTTCGGCCGTTCGGGGGCCCACTCGGCGAGCATCGCGTCGAGGTCTCTGATGATCGGGATCTGGTACCGCGCGGCGATCGAGTGCTCGTCCGTGAACGGCAGCGCGGCATCCTTCGGGACGAACAACGCGATGGCGCGGCAGTACTCGCTCCGCCAGCCGTGCGTGCCCAGGAGTACCCGACCCCATGCTTCGCCGACGCCGAACACGAGCGGGCCGCGGCCGGAGAGCTCGGGGCTCGTCTGCCACGGGAAGATCTGCTGCGTCTCGCGTGGCGCCTGCGTCGGTGGTTCGTGCAACGCGTAGAACCCGCAGTCGCACCCGAGCACCGGCGGCCCCTCGGCGTGGTCCACGGGCTGCCGCCGGCGGATCCAGCGCCGTGGTCGGTGGAGGACCAGGCATCGTGCCCGGTTCTCGTGCGGGTCCCATCGCGCGCGTCCGTACCAGGGCGATTCGAGCCAACCGCCTCGAGCGGCACGCCACCACCGGTACCCGCGGAACCCACCGACCGCGATGTCGCGGCCGAAGTCCTGGATCACCGGCCGGCGGGCTCCAGGACCGGCTCGGTCACCGGTACCTCGTGCGGCTCCTCGACGGGCTGCTCGAAGACCGGCTCGGCCGCCGGCACGACCTCCACCTCGCGCACGATCTCGCCGATGTGCATGTCGTCCCCTCCGCGTCCTGTGTACGCGTCCTGTCTGGTTCGCTGGCCGGCCGCCGCCGGTCCGCAGGAGTCATACCCACGCCCCTAGGGCCGAACCCTGCGCCGATCAGCCCCGCTCGAGCACGCCGGTCTTCGACGACGCTGCGGATCCCCGAAGGGCTCGATTAGGGCCCGGCATCCGGGGAATGGCCATCACGTGGCGACCGGATCGGGTGAAGGTGGTCTCGAGCGGCTGGAGGCGGCGTTCCGGCGGTTCGAGGAGCTGCCGGCGGGAGACGCCTTCGAGGACAAGCGGCTCCTGGTCCGCGACATCGGCGGTGCGCTTGCCCGGCACGCCGCGGGCGCCGAGCCAGGACAGCACCGGGCGATCGATGACGCCGCCGTCCGGATGCAACTGGTGTCGCCCGAGGCGCCGGCGTACGACGAGCTGGCGCTCGAACTGATCGACGTCGCTCGGGAGCATCTCGCCGACGGACACGACCACGGGGGCGGGAACGCGTTTCCCCCCGCCGTGGCCGCAGCCGAGGCGCCGGGCGCCGCCGACGACGGGCGCGTCGACGAGGCGTCGGACGAGTCGTTCCCCGCGAGCGACCCGCCGTCCTACACGGCGGACCCAGAGCGTGATCGCTCCTGACGCGCCTGGTCGTCGGTCGGGGCAGAGGGGTCGATCGTCGTGGCCGTGTCTCGCGGCCGCCCGGCGTGCCGCCGACCGCCGCCGCTCCGTCCGCGAGCACGTCAGACGGGAGCGCCGCGCGGCCTAGCGCATGGCCGGTCGTCCCCACCCGGAGAAGGCGGCAGAGCGTGCCGAGAAAAGCGCGCGAAAGGGTGTTTGGGCGCCCCACGGCCGGGGAAGGCACCTCGGGCGATGTACGGGGCGCCCCGGCTCCGCCCGGTGCGGCGTCCGATGGAGCATCGCGAAGGCCCCCCCGCTCCGGCCGCCGCCGACGCGGCGGCCGGAGCCCCTTTCCTCCGGTCCTCGATCCGTCGGGCCTATCGGCGACATGACATGCGGTCCTGACCTGCGGTAGACCAGCGACACCGCGCGGTTCGCCGTCGAAGCGACGGCGGGAGCCGGCGGGAGGAAAGGAGGTCGCGGTGTTCCGACGCTATGGAGGCCGGGTAGCCGTGACGGCGACTCAGACGCGTCGGCTGGTACGCCGGAGGCGACCCGCCGCCCGATCCGTCCGGAGGGTGGGTCGTGTCTAGGACCGAGACCCCCGGCGATCGGCGGAACGACGACGGGCCCCGTTCGCGGGACCAGGCGAACGCCGAGGCCGAACGTCAGCGTCGCGACGGCGGCCCGCTCGAGAGGTCCCTACGATGGGTCGACGATGCCCAGGCGAGGTTCCCAGTCACATCGTTTCCGGTCGCGGTGGTGAAGAAGTTCGGCGATGACGACGCCGGGAAGCTTGCCGCGCTCGTCGCCTACTACGGGTTCTTCTCGATCTTCCCGTTGATGCTGGCGCTCACGACGATCCTCGGCTTCGTGCTCGGGAACAACGAGCAGCTGCGGGACAGCATCCGCGACTCGGCGTTGCAGCAGTTCCCCGTGATCGGCGGGCAGTTGAAGCAAGAGTCACTGGACGGCAGCTGGTTCGCGCTGACGATCGGTCTGTTCGGAGCGCTGTGGGCGGGCCTCGGCGTGGTGAACGCGGCGCAGAGCGCGATGAACGCGGTCTGGGACGTACCGAAGGTCGATCGCCCGAACATCCTGAAGCGGACGCTGCGCGGACTGCTGATGTTGGTGGTCGCGGCGGCCCTCCTCGTCCTGTCGGGCTTCCTGTCGGGCGTCGGTCAGGCGGGGTCCGGTGTGTCGCCCGCACAAGCGGCGTCGATCCTCGCCTCGGTGATCGTCAACCTCGTGCTCTTCGCATCGGCGTTCCGGATCCTCACCGAGGCCGACGTCTCGTGGCGCGACGTCGCTCCGGGGGCCGCGCTCGCGGCACTCGCCTGGACGCTGCTCCTGCTCATCGGACAGTGGTTCGTCCGGACCCGGATCCAGGGTGCCGAGGACACGTACGGGGCGTTCGCCGTCGTGATCGGACTGCTGTCCTGGCTCTACCTCGCTTCCCAGATCACGCTGTTCACCGCGGAGGTGAACGTGGTCCTCAAGAAGGGACTGTGGCCGCGGAGCATCACGCACCTACGGTTGCGCGAAGCCGACGAACGGTCGTTCGCCGAACAGGCCAAGGAGCAGGAGCGGACGCCTCGGCAGGACATCACCGTCGGCTACGACAGACGGGCCAGGGGAGGTCCTCTAAGGCCCGGGTCGGGGCACGTTCGACCGGGCGAACCGACGGGTAGATAGGGCGCTGACCCCGACCCAGGGAGGTCCGTCACGCCCGCCCAGCCAGTGGCATCCGCACCGAACGCCCGCGGGGACGAGGAGACGTTCCTCCGCGTCCTCGACGAGGCGCACGAGGTGATCGAGCGCATCGGCGTGCCGTACATGTCGATCGGCGGCATCGCGTCGTGCGTGTGGGGACGCGCACGGTGGACGCACGACATCGACTTCTTCGTCCGGCCCGAGGACGCGCGGACCGTGCTGGACGCACTGGCCGACGCGGGGTTCGCCGCGACAGAGGAGTACCCGCACTGGTTGTACAAGGCCTTCAAGGACGACGTGCTCGTCGACGTCATCTTTCGATCGACGCGCGACATCCTTATGGACGACGAGATGATCCGTCGCGCCCTGCTGCTCGATTTCCGGGGACGCACCCTGCCGATCGCTCCTCCCGAAGACGTCCTGGTCATGAAGGCGATCGCCTCGGGCGAGGACACGCCGCGGTACTGGTACGACGCGCTGGC
Source organism: Actinomycetota bacterium (assembly GCA_035463715.1). GTDB lineage: Bacteria > Actinomycetota > UBA4738 > UBA4738 > HRBIN12 > DATHSY01. The sequence goes on from DATHSY010000024.1 coordinate 5,810, forward strand.
GATCACGGCGAACAGCTCGGAGCTCGATTGGGACTACCTCCTGCGGCGGGCGCGGCAGCACGGGGCGCGTCGCGTCCTCAGCCTGCTGCTGTACGCGCAGTCGAACGACCAGGTGGTGCCTACGTGGGCCGTCGAGGAGCTGTTCGAGGCGATCAGCACCGACCATCGCTCGACGGCGCGGCCGTCCGACCGCGAGGTTGGGTAGCGGACCGAGATCACGCAACAGATTGCGGGTCGTGGTCGCGCGGCAGGCGTTCGCCGAGCACCGCGACCATCGTGAACAGCGGCCTGATCTCCTCGGCCGCGAGCCGGCGCCGGCAGCGCGTGCAGAAGCCGTGCGCTCCTTCGATCGTGACGATCACTCGGAGCGAGCCGCAGCCAGGGCACCGGTTCATGGCCAGGCGGTACCCGATGGGATCCGCACGGAAACGCCCTGCTACGGCCGCTCGCCTGGTCAGAGGTCGATGTCGAACCACACGCTCGACCGCCCGTTCACCGAACGCGTTCCCCAACGGTCCGCGATCCGGTCCAGGAGGTAAAGGCCCCAACCGGAACCCGAGATGGTTGCCGGCGCTCGGGGCGACGGCACGGAGAAGCCGGGCCCACGGTCGGTGATCTCCCCATGCACGGTCCGCCCGGTGACGCGCACGGATACGTCGATCTCGTCCGCCGCGTGATCGGCGGCGTGCCGGATGCTGTTCGTCACGAGCTCGCTCACGAGGAGCCGGACATCGTCGAAGGTGTGCGACGGCAGGACATGGCGGATCGCCTCCAGCGCGTGTCGCGCATCGGCGATCGCCGTGGGATCCGAGCGGAGCCGGAGGTCCAAGGTCGGGATGCTCCCCTTCACACCGCTGAGGCGTCGTCGACGAACTCGAGCCGGGTGTCGAGCAGCGTCAGCTGGAACACTCGCTGCACGCTCGGCGGGCCCGGCACGAGCATCAGCCTTCCTCCACGACTCCTCGCGCGCGCGTCCGCAGCGAGGATCACGCGCAGTCCGCTCGAGTCCATGAACGTGAGCCCGCGGAGATCGAGAAGGATGGTGGGAGCCCCGTCCTCGCACTCGAACAGTGCCTCGTCGAGCCGCGGGGCCGACGCGAGGTCCAGCTCGCCCGAGAGCGAGACGACCGCGGTGCCGTCGCGACGCTGCACGTCCACGTTCACCCGGCACCCTCCACACGAGCGATCAGGAGAGCGATGTCGTCGGCCGGATCGCCCGGGCGGAACGACCGGACGGCGGATTCGATCGCCTCGGCGATGTCCTCGGGTGAGCGACCGGCGGCGCCACGCGCGACCTCGAGCAGCCGTTGCTCGCCGAACTCGACGCCCTCGTGCTGCTCATCCGTAACGCCGTCCGTGTACAGGACGATCGTGTCACCCGGCGCGAGGTCGACCGCAACGTCGGCCACATCGACGTCCTCGAACACCCCGAGCAACGTGCCGGGCCTGCCGACCAGGTCGGCGGAGCCATCCGCGCGTATCACGATCGGGAGCGGGTGGCCGCCCAGGCACAGCGTCAGCCGCATCCCGTCGCCGTCACGGCGCACGCTCGCGAAGCACACGGTGCAGAACCACTGGTCCTCGCCGTGTCGCTGCAGCGCGGTGTTCAGGGTCCGCAGGACGTCGCTTGGGCGGCGCGCGCGCATCGCCGCCGTCCGGATGGTGTGGCGCGCTCCCGACATGAGCGTGGCGGCCCGCGGCCCCTTCCCGCAGACGTCACCGATCACGAACGACCACGTGTCCGGGGCCGATTCGAACACGTCGTAGAAGTCGCCGCCGACCTCGATCCCCTCGCCCGCCGCGCGGTATCGAGCGGAGAGCGCGAGCCCCGCGATGTCCGGGAGCGGCCCGGGCAGCAGGCTCTTCTGCAACGTCTTCGCCACCGTGTCCCGTTCTCGGTACAGCCGCGCGTTGTCCAGAGCGAGGGCCGCGCGGGCCGCGACGTCCTCCGCGAGGAGCAGGTCGTCGTCGTCATACGTCCGGCCCGACTCCGCCCATACGAAGGTCATGGCGCCGAGCGTCCGACCGCGAGCGATCAGGGGGACGATCATCACCGAGTTCAGTTGGAGCACCCGGACCGCCTCGAGCTGCTCGGGCGTCCGCGCCGCCGCCTCGGCCATCTCGGATGAGATGTAGGGGTACAGCTCGGGCTTCCCGGTCCGGATCACGTTCGCAAGGCCCTGCGGCGCGCTCATGTCGAGGGGGAAGCGCCGCCGGTACTCCTTGGCCCAGTCGATCTTCGTCTGGTCGACGTGCGCGGCGGCGATCTGCCGAACCGATCCGTCGGCCTCGAGGACGTCGACGCCGCACCAGTCGGCGAGACCGGGGACCGCCATCCTCGCCACGCGTGAGATCGTGCCTTCGTAGTCGAGCGTCAGCATCAGCTCCCTGCTCGACTCTGCCAGGAACCGTTGCCGCCGCTCGCGTTGGCGCTCCGCGGTGACGTCGCGGAAGAAGATGATCCGTCCGTAGAGCCGGTCGCTCGCGTCCTGAAGCGGTCGCGTGTAGCGCTCGAAGATCCGCCCGTCGCGGAGCGGGATGTCGTCGCGCGACTCGTGGGGTTCGTCCCAGAGGGGATGGACCGACACGAGGAACGCCTCGGGGTCGGCCACGGCGCTGGCCACCGCGTCGAGCAGCGCGTCACTCGCCCCGGTCTCGAGGACCTCCTCGGTGAGTCCCCACATCTCCGCGAACCGGCCGTTGGTCGAGATGACGTCTCCGCGCGTCGAGACGACCAAGATCCCCTCGTCAGAGGCGTCCGCCTGTGTCTCAAGCAGCACTGCCTGGAACCGGAGCTGGTCCTCGGCGTGCTTCAGCGCGGTGAGGTCGTGGAACACGTTCACGACGAACCGGACGTTGCCGTTCTCGTCGAGCAGCGGGGAGGAGCGAACCAGTCGCCAGCCCTCCTCACCGGTCCGCAGGTCGCGTACGAGTAGCATCTCCTCGGCGCTCGGCTCACCGGCGAGCACACGACGGCCCGGCAGACGGTCGGGTGGGAACGGCTCACCCGACCCGTCGAGGATCCGGAACCGGCCGAGGATCTCCTCGATCGGTGCGGCCAGGAACGTCTCCGCGTCCGGGTAGCCCGACAGCCGGGCCGCGCTGTCGTTCGCGTAGACCACCCTGCCGGAGGCGTCCTGGATCGTGAGCCCGTCCGCGCTCGCGCGCGTGATGATGCCCAGCTGGTCCCGGGCCTTGCGAAGCTCCTCCTCGATGCGGACGTGTGCCGTGATGTCGCGGGCGATGGTCGCGGCGCCCACGATCCGGCCGTCCGGATCGCGGACCGGCGAGATCGACAGCCAGATGTCCACCTCCTCGCCAGCCCGCGTCAACCGCTTGGTCCGAAGGTCGCGGACGGCCTGGCCGCGACGTAGCCGCTGCATGATCTGCGTGATCTCGTCCTTGCGGTCCTCCGGCGCGAGCATCGAGACGTGTCGCCCGACGACCTCCTCCGGCGCGTAGCCGTAGATCCGCTCGGCCCCGGGGTTCCACGAACGGATGATCCCGTCGAGCGACTTGCTGAAGATGGCGTCGTACGAACCCTCGACGATCGCCGTGAACTCCGCCTCGACGAGCGAGCCGGGCTTCTGCGAGGCCGGCTCGCGGAGGATCGCCGCGAACAGCCGCGGGGGCGCCTCGCGCAGGACGAACGCCCGGCCCTCGGCGTGGACGGTCGTCCCGTTCTTGCGCCGCAGCTCGAGGCGGCCCCGCCATTCGCCGTCGCGGTCCAAGAGGTCGCCGATCCAGGCGGGCTTGCCGGCCACGACGTCGGTGACTGCGAGCGACAGGAGCTCGTCCCGCTCGAAGCCGAGCAGGCCGAGAGCGCCTTCGTTCGCCTCGACCCACGCGCCATCCTCGTCGGCGACCAGGATCGCGTCGAGCGTCCTGGCGAACAGCTCGCGGTACAACGCCTCCCGCTCCTCGGGGAGCACGACGAAGCGATCGGCCATGCTCTGGTGCTCACTCCTCGTCTGGTCCTGGGCGCGCTGCTGCGCCGGCCATCCGAGGATATCCCGGCGCTCGGACTTCGCGGAAGCGGGTCGGGTTCACGGCGCCCGTCTTTGGGAAGGATGTACCCCAGGACAGAGCCGCCGACCGAGACGGAGGTGCGTGATGAGTGACGGGACCGAGGATCGCGCCAAGGGGCGCTGGGACGAGACCAAGGGCAAGGTCAAGGAGGCCGCCGGCGACGCGACGGACAACGAGGAGATGGAGCGCGAAGGCGAGACGGACCAGGTGCGCGGCCGAGCCGAGCAGGCGAAGGGTCACCTCAAGGACGCGGCCGACAAGGTCAAGGAGACCTTCCGAGACCTGACCGATTAGGAGGCGTCGACCGGGAGGTTTGGTTCCCAGTCGCGGATCAGCTCGGCAGCCTTGACGACGACCGCCGCGCCGCCGACGAACGCGAGGAGGCGTCCGACCGGGTGCGCCCGGACGGCGGGGATCCGCATCACGATCGGCGCCGCGGCGATCATCCCTGCCGCGAGCATCGCCCGAGCCCGACGGCCTCGATCCGACGCGAGGTAGTCCCTCGCGCTTTCCAGGGCGTCCTCGACGGTTGCCCCCTTCACGTAACCGGCCTCCGCGACGTAGTCGTCTTCTTCGTCCGGTCGCTAGCTCGCGCGGGCCTCGCGTTCGGCTCGGGCCTGGTCGTCGACGCAGAAGCGCGCCTCCGGCTTGATCTCGAGCCGTGCGGTCGGGATGTCACGTCCGCATGCCTCGCACGCGCCGTAGGCGCCCTCCTCCAGCCGCTTCAGCGCACGTTCGACATCGGTGAGCGCCGTGTCGACCCGGTCGAGGATCGACATGTCCTTCTCTCGCTCGAACATCTCGGTCCCCAGGTCGGCCGGATGCTGGTCGCCGAGCGACAGCTCCGACAACGCGTCGCCGTCGAGCGTGCCGTTGACGGCCTCGCCGCTGAGCCCCCCACGGATCCGGATCAGCCGGTCGTGCTCCTCCTCCAGGCGCCGGCGGGCCCTCACCACGTTCACATGGGCGGGCATGGCAGTCCTTTCCGTCCGGGTCCGTCCAAGGCTGGTGGTCGGCGCCCGATATACCCAGGCCCGCCGCGTGCCAACCCGGGTCAGGATGTCCGTCCGGGACCTTCTTCCGGCGTTTGCCCGGTCGGGCGCGCGGGTAGTCGCCTGCGGAGATGCACATGACGACGTCCGGGTCCGCCCTCCTTCCCGATCTGCGAAGCGAGCTCCGGGAGCCGCAGCCGGGGCCGAGACCCGAGCCGCCGGAACCGCCGGCGCCGCCGTCGCCGGTCCCCGAGCCCCCGCCACAGCCGGACCCGCCCCCGATCCCGACCGCCTAGCGAGTAGGGGTCGCGGCGCGTTCCGGCGACCAGCTCAGGCGTCGCCGCGGCGCTTGGCCGGCGTCAACGACCGGCCGATGAAGTGAACCCCGACGGAGACCAGCGCGACGAGCGCGGCCGTGATGACGGACACGCCGGCCATCATCAACGGGACGTTCACGGTGCTCCCGCGCAGGTCGGTCCCGTGCACCATCGTGACCACGGTGAAGAAGAGATACAGGACGACGACCAGCACGAACGGCAGAAGCACGAAGAAGGTGGTGAGCGCGCCGGCGATCCCGCCGGCCGCGCCGCCGCCCTCGGGCATGCCACCATCGCGCCGCACGGCGACAGGCTAACCGTCCACGCCGTCGGGTGTCGCTTCGCTGCCGGCGTGGCAGCATCGCGTGATGCGACGGATCGTCGCGGCGTGTCTCATGCTGCTGCCGCTCACCGCCTGCGGGGCTGAGGCCGGGCGAGCGCCGTCGTCGACGACCCCATCGACCTCGGCCGAGTCACCGACGGCGGCCGACTCGGTCGGCGGGGCGACGATGGCGCCGTCCCCGCCATCCGTCGCCACCGGGACGACGTTCGCCCCGGCGCCGGACGCGCGGATCCCCGCGCGACCCGTCGAGCTCGCCGACGACCTCACCCTGGTGACGCGCGAGGTTCGCAGCTCGATCGACGACTGGGTTGCCGAGGGCGGGCCGTCGACCTGGCCGCCGCCGCGCACCCTGGTGCTCCAGACGCTCTACCAGCAGCGGATCTACCGGCTGATCGCTCGAGACGAACGGCTCGCGGTCGAGGTGCTGTCGCGACTGCCGGCGTCCGTCGCGTGGGAGGCGCGCGCGAACACCGAGGCGACGGCGCAGATCTTCGCGCACGCGAACCCGGTCCCGCCCTCGTACACGATGCGCACGCGGCGGCCGGAGCCGCCCGACGTGCTGCGCCGGTACCTCGAGCGGGCAGAGGAACGGTTCGGCGTCTCGTGGGAGGTGCTCGCCGCGGTCGCGTACACCGAGACGAAGTTCGGGCGCGTGGTGTCGAGCAGTTCCGCGGGCGCACAGGGACCGATGCAGTTCCTGCCGTCGACGTGGCAGGCGTACGGCCTCGGCGGCGACATCCACGATCCGAGGGACGCGATCATGGGCGCCGCGAACTACCTCCGTGCGTCGGGTGCACCGCGCGACTACCGGCAGGCGCTGTACCGCTACAACCCGGTCGACGAGTACGTCCGCGCCGTGACGCTGTACGCGCGCACGATGATGCGAGACCCGCGCGCGTACTACACGTACTACAACTGGCAGGTGTTCGTGCTGACGACGAAGGGCGACCGCCGGATCACCGGCCCGGGTCTCTGACCCGGCGAGCTCGCTTCTGCACGGTGTCGGCGACCTTCGGCGCGTTCTCCGCGAGCACGCGCGCGATCGCGGGGACGCGTGTCGCGGTCTGCGTCGCGGCCCACCGGGCCGCAGCGCGCACCTTCGGCGACGAATGCGCGGTCACGCGGTTCGCGACGGCCGGCGCCCTCGATGCGACGGTCGCGGCGATCGCGGGGGCGTTGTCGGCGACGACCTTGGCGGCCGCCGGGGCGCGATCCGCGAGCCGTGCGACGGCCGCCCCGAGCGTGTACGCGGTGCTCTTGCGTTGAGCCACGTCGGTCAGCCTACCGGCTCACCAGAACCAGCGTCGCTCGCGCCGCTCGGGTTCGACGGGACCGGCACCGGTCTCGGGCGTCGCGCCGATCGGCTCGCGGCTCTGCGGCGATAGTAGGGGCGGCGTCCCGTCCTCGTCCGATGGCGGCTCCTCTTCGGGCTCCATGTCTTCATCGCCGGATGACCCTCCGGTCGGCGCATCGTCCCTCGGCGTCTCGTCCGAAGGCTCGGGCAGTCGGCGCTGCAGGAGGTCGATCATGGCGCGGGCACGCTCCGCGGAGGATGCGGCCCCACGGCGTTCGAGTGAACGCAGAGCTTTGTACGCCGAAGGCTGCGCCTCGTTCGGCCGGCCGAGCAGACGCATCACCTCGGCATGATCCAGGAGCGTCGCGGCGCGAAGCTCGATCAGGTCCGTCTGATCCGCGATCCGCACGGCCGTACGGACGTGCCCCCGCGCCTCTACGCTACGCCCTTCGGCGGCACGCTGCTTCGCGCGGGCGCAGCGCCAGGCGACCTGCGCGAAGATGTCGTCGCGCGCCGTGCCGTCGCGGGCGAGTGCGATCAGAGACTCGAGGCCATCGGTCGTCCCGAGGTCCACCAGGACGTTCGCGAGCGTAGCGGCGGCGCGGGCTCGCGTCGCCGAGTCCTTAGCGTCGTTGCTCGTCTCGATCGATCGGCGGAGGAACGGTTCCGCGGCGTGGCCGTCGCGGGCCACGATCTCGACCTGCGCGCGCAGCCACAGGCACCGGGCGAGCGCGCCGCGATGCGGTCCGTCCTCGAGCGCTGCGACGGCGGCGTCGGCTCGGTCTCGCGCCTCTTCGGCACTGCCCTCGCGCGCCAGCAGCACGGCGGCGATCGCCTCGACCTCCTGCTCGGCAGGCGTCGACCCGCGGAGCCGAGCGGCGATCCGTTCGCACCGCTCCCGTGACTCGGCCACGGGCGTGGGTCCATCGATCACCGCCCTGCCCGCGTCGAGCAGCGCCGAGATCTCCTCGCTCCGCCGTCCGGCGGCGGCCGCGTGCGTCGCGGCGCGCTCGGCTGCATCCGCGGTCGCGGCCCAGTGACCCCGTCGGCGATGGACCGAGGCGCGTGCGCCCCACGCCCAGGCGAGACCGGTCTCGTCGTTGGACGGCTCGCCGAGCGCGATCGCGGCGTCCGCAGCATCCCGCAGCACCTGGAGCGCCTCCTCGCTCGAGCCACCACTCGCTCTCGCCGCCGCGCGGAGCACGTTCGCGCGCGCCTCGCCGCGGGGGTCATCGCCCTCTCTTGCGGCGAACGCGGCTTCGGCGAGGACCCGCTCGGCCGCGAACGTGTCGCCGCGCTGCGCGATCCGCAGCCCAGCCTCGAGCAGCAGGTCCGTCCGCGTCGGGTCGTCGTATACCAGCAACGACGTGGCGCTTCGGAGCAGCTGAAGCGAGGCGTCGTCGTCGCCGAGCGCCGCCGTCCCCTCGGCCGCGAGGGCGAGCAAGGCCGCGGCGCGCCGTGCGACGTCGGGGTCCCACTCCGCCCGCGCCGCGATCGCGAGCCGGGAGCCGATGAGCTCGGCGCCGGAGGGCCCGCGACCGCGTCCAGCTCCGTCCATCCACTCAGCCGCGCGCACGTAACGATCGGCCAGCGGCGTCGTGGCCATCCGACGCACGAGCGCATGCGCGAACGCCATCTCGTGTTCGTCGACGACGGCCAGGAACCGCCGTTCGACCAGCGCGTCGAGCCGCATCCGCTCCGGGGCGGCGCCGTCCGGCGCGACGCCCTCGACCGGGAACCTGTCACCGAACGCGGCGGCCGCGGCGAGGAGGTCGCGGTCCGCCGGCTCGAGCCGGTCGATCCGGGCGTCGACGAGCGACCGGACGTCGGCCGGGAGCGAGAGCGTTTCGAGTTCGGCGGTCGCCACCCAGCGCCCGTACTCCCATCTGAGGAAGCCATCGTCGAGCAGCATCGCAACCATCTGCTCCGCCGCGAGGGCGTTCCCCGCCACGGCCCGGACGATCGCGTCGCGAGCCTCAGCGGCGAGTCCCCCGTGGCCGACCATCGTGTCGGCGATCGCCCCGATCGCCTCGGCGGGGAGCGAGGACACCGCCACGTCGTGATCCGCGCGCATCGCGACGGTGCCGTCGTGCACCATCACGATCAGGACGGCGGCGTCGGCGTCGCGGAGGATGTCCTCGAGCGCCCGCATCGCGCCACGGGTGAGGTTGGTCGCCTCGTCGACGACGATCACCACGGGCGCGTGCCGCGCCGACTCCCGCAGGAGCCGGGTGAGCGCCGGGCGCACCTCGGCGGCCAGCGCCCGGCCGTCGCCGGTCACGAGGGCGGCCAGGCGTTCGGCGTCGGTGTCCGGGCCCTCGCCGAGGAGCGGCCGGATCGCGTCGCGGATGGCGTCGGCATCTTGCGTCGGCTCGACCGCAGCCAGGGTCTCGATCAGCGACACGAGCGGGCGCGTCGCACCGCCCAGCTCGAGCGGCGGGGACTCGAGCGGGATCACGAAGGCGTTCGTCAGCTCCGAGGCGAACGTCGCCACCACCGCCGTCTTGCCGATGCCGTCTGGTCCGTGGAGCGACACGGTGACGGGGCGTCCCTTCCCGGCGACGGCGGCGAACGCCGAGCGCAACGCATCGAGCTCGGCCTCTCGTCCGACGAGGCGCCACCCCGCTTGGGGTGCCGGCCCTCCTCCGTCCGCCTCATCCTGTGCAGCCTCGTCGGCGGTCAGGTCCGGCCACGTGAGGTGGTCGGGCTGAGGGAGCTCCGTCGCGGGCTCGGACGCTTCCGGCACGGCTTCCGGGTCCGCGGCCGTGGGCGCCTGCTCATCGGCGAACCACTCGCCGGTGTCCTCGAGTGGCGCGATCGCGAGCTCGGGCCAGCCGACGTCGGGATCATCTGGATCGGTTGCGTCAAGCTCCCACCCCTCTGCTCCGGTGCCATCGCCGACCTCGACCTGCAAGGACGGCACCTCGACATAGGCGCTGGCGTCCCCGCCTGGTGCGGGGGCGATGCCCAGCAGTCGGAACGTTTCCCCTCGCGTGTCATCGGTCTGTGCTGCCTCGACCTCGACCCACGTCCCGACCACGTCGTGGGTCCGGGCGTTGAGGATCGCCTCGTCGGCCGCGGCCGTTCGTTGCAGCCACGTCGCGAGATCGACGACGTGCGTCCGCCAGAGCCCAAGGCTCGCGGGATCGGGGTCCACGCCGGACGCTGCCACGCCGATGCGGACGGTCGTCTCGCCGAACACCTCGGCGACCGCGTCACGGACCCGGGCGGCAGCGACGACCGCACTCCATGCGGCCGCACCATCTCCGTCGTCCGGACCGAACAGCGCCGCCGTCGCGTCGGGGTTGCCCTGAACGGGGTCCACCTCGCCCCCCTGCGATCGCAGGATCTCGACGACCCGGTCCCGCAGCTGCGTCGAGACCTCGACGAGATCGTCTGCCGGCCGAAGCTCACACACCAGCGCCGCGATGCCGGGCAAGGGCGTCTCGCCAGTGTCGTAGCTGCCGCCGTCGCTGCCGCCGTCGCCGTTCCAGATGGTCTCGTGGCCGGTCTGGTGGCTGGTCTCTTCGCTGGTCTCCTGGCTGGTCTCTTCGCTGGTCTCTGGGCCGGGCTCTTGCGGCATCGGCTCAGGCTCCCTGAGGGACCGGCGCGACCCACTGGCTGCCCGACAGCGCGAGCGAGAGGTCGTGCGGGTTCGACGCGGCGGCCCGCGCGTCGTCTTCCGCGACGATCCCCGTCTGTATCATCTCGATCAGCGCTTGGTCGAACGTCTGCATGCCGTCGTACCGCCCCTCCGCGATCACGTCCTGCAGGTCTCCCGTCTCGGGATCGACGATCCGGTCCGTCACGCGGCCGTTGTTGATCAGGATCTCGACGGCCGGGACACGCCCGCGCGCGTCGAGCCGCTCGAGCAGCCGCTGGGACACGATCCCGCGGAGCGCCCCGGCGAGGGCCGCGCGGACAGCGTCCTGCTCGCGGTTCGGGAACAGCTCGACGAAACGACGGACCGTCTCGGTCGCGTCGGTCGTGTGCATCGTGGAGAGCACGAGGTGCCCGGTCTGCGCGGCCTGGATGGCTGACATGGCCGAATCAGCATCGCGGATCTCGCCGACGAAGATCACGTCGGGGTCCTGCCGCAGCACCTGCTTCAGGGCCGCGGCGAAGGATTCTGTGTCCGAACCCACCTCGCGCTGCCAGATCACCGACAGGTCATCGGAGTGAACGACCTCGATCGGGTCCTCGATCGTCACGATGTGCGCCCGACGGGTCCTGTTGATGAATCCGATCATCGCGGCGATCGTGGTCGTCTTGCCGGCGCCGGTCGGGCCGGTCACCAGCACCAGCCCGCGTTTGGACTCGCAGAGCGTCTGCACGACCGGCGGGAGCTGGAGCTCCGAGAAGGTCTGGCCCTCGCTCGCGACCTGCCTGATCGCGAGGGACACCGCACCCCGCTGGCGAAGGACGTTCACGCGGAACCGGCCCACCCCCTCGAGCGTGTAGGCGAAGTCGGCGTCGTTGGTCCGCGTGAACTCGTCGCGCTTGTGCAGAGGCATCAACGACTGAGCGATCGCCTGCGTCTGCCCGCCGTCCAGGACCGGGAACGCAGCCGGCAGGAGCTCACCGTCGACGCGGATGAATGGCACGTTGCCGGCCGAGAGGTGCAGGTCGCTCGCACCTCGTTCGACCGCGTAGCGCAGCAGATCGGCAGCATCCATCGCCGGGTCGTTCCTCGCGGGTGACGTCCCTCAAGGTTTCGGGCTGGCTGGGGGCCGCCTTGAGGGACGCCCCGCCCTGCCTAGCGGGCGTGGATCTCTGACCGCCCAGGACTGCCCGGCCCGTCGGGCGGCCCGCATATCCTCGGGCTCGTGTCCGCCGCCCGCGACCTCGTCGACCGGCTGGGGATCCTGCGTCCGCTACGGATCCGCGACTTCGCGTTGATGTGGACGGGGATGACGGTGTCGATGATCGGCGACGGCGTCTACCTGATCGCCGTCGCATGGCAGGCGTACGACCTGTCCGACTCACCCACGTTGCTCGCGATGGTCGGGCTCGCGTGGAGCCTGCCGCAGGTCGTGCTGTTGCTCGCGAGCGGCGTGCTCGCCGACCGGATGGACCGGCGTCATCTGATGATCGCCGGCGACGTCGTCCGTGGTGTCTCGATCGCGACCGTAGGCCTGCTGTCGCTCGCCGACCGGCTGACGCCGTCGCGGCTGATCGCGCTCGTGGTGGTGTACGGGGCCGGTCAGGCGATCTTCGGGCCGGCCTTCAGCTCGATCGTCCCGACGATCGTCCCCGACGATCTCCTCGTCGAGGCGAACTCGCTCGCGCAGTTCGTCCGCCCGGTCGCGCTCACCTTGATCGGCCCACTCGTCGGCGGGCTGGTCATCGAGGCGTTCGGAACGGGGTGGGCGTTCATCGCCGACGCTGCGACGTTCGCCGTCTCCGCCGTGACGATCGCGCTGATGCGCGTCCGCCGCGCCCGCACCGGCGAGCAGGACCGCAGCAGCGCATGGCACGATCTGACGGTCGGGTTCCGGTACGTGCGACAGCGTGCGTGGTTGTGGGCCGCGATGGTGGCGGCGACCGTCAGCCTGCTCGTCACGTGGGGACCGTGGGAGGTCCTGGTTCCGTACGTGGTGCGGAACGACCTTCGAGGATCGGCGGGCGCGCTAGGTCTGGTCTACGGCGCCGGAGGTGTCGGCGCCGTCGCCGCAGCGTTCGCGATGGGACAGCTCGGCCGGCTGCCGCACCGCCCGATCACGGTGCTCTATCTGTCGTGGGCGATCGGCATGCTGATGACGGCGGGGTTCGGGATCGTGACGGGCCTGTGGCAGGCGATGCTCGTCGCGCTGATCGCCGAGACGAACATCACCTTGCTGATCGTGATCTGGATCACGATGGTGCAGCGGCTCGTCCCGGCCGATCTGCTCGGGCGCGTCAGCAGCCTCGACTGGCTGATATCGACCGCCGGGGTCCCCCTGTCCTTCGCGATCGTGGGGCCGGCCGCGGCGGCGTTCGGCGTCGACACAACGCTCGTCGTCTCCGGCGTCGCCGGTGCGCTCGTCACGATCGCGTTCCTGTTCGTGCCCGGCGCCCGCGACCCGGAACGCGACGGTTCGCTCCAGGCCACCGTCGTCGCCTGATCGTCCCCGGCCGGCGGTTGCGCCGGAACGTGCCTTGCGCCCTTCCGGAGCGCGCCATAGCATCCGGGCCTACTCGCAGGGGATGGAGGGCGCACATGCGGTACGAGCTCGACGGACTGATGCGAACGCCGCTTGGCCGGCGCGCGCTCCTGAAGTACATGGGTGCGACCGCGCTGCTCGGAGGGTCGGGGGTCCTGGCGGCGTGCCGCCGGGAGGCCAGGCCCCGGACCGCCGGCGACCAGCCGACGTCGCGCCCGCCGATCGACGAGGAGCCGGGCGACCTCAAGGTCTTCGAGTGGGCCGGCTACGACGCCAAGTGGATCTGGCGTGACTACGCGCAGGACGGCTTCGACGATCCGAAGTTCGCGTTCTTCACCAACACCGAGCAGGCGATCGCGAAGACGGCCGGCGGGTACACGTGGGACATCTCCCACCCCGAGACGGAGTACGTCCAGGATTACGTCGAGCTCGGGCTGATCCAGCCGTGGGACACCTCGCTGATCCCGAACTTCGTCGACCTGAATCCCGCGCTCGAGGAGCACGGCCAGTTCGAAGGGGAGCAGTACAACATCGTGCTGGACTGGGGCTACTCGGGCGTGATCATCCGTACGGACCACGTGGACCCGTCGATCAACTCGTACTCGTACCTGTTCGATGACGACCTCGAGGGCCGCATCTCCTGGTTCGACACGCCGGCGATCCTCCAACAGGCGGGACTCGTGCTCGCGATCGAGTCGTCGATCTGGGACATGTCCGCCGAGGACCTGCAAACGTGCAAGGAGTACTGCATCGAGAAGAAGAAGAACCTGCACAGCATCTGGGTCGACTACACGCAGATGTGGGACGACGTCCGGCAGGACAACGTGTGGGCGGCGTACTCGTGGCAGGACACGTACGCCTGGCTCCGTGAGGAGGTCCCGGTCCAGTACATCAAGCCGAAGGAAGGCGTCCTGTCCTGGGCGGAGGGCCTGATCCTGTACGCCGACAGCCAGAACTACCACCATGCCCACGAGTACGCTGACGCGTGGGCCTCGCCCGAGGTCGGTACGCGCATGACGAACTCGTGGGGATACGGACATGCGAACACGCAGATCGACCTCAGCGATCTGGATCAGGACCTCGTCGAGGTGTTCGGGCTCGACGACCCGATCGCCGCGCTGTCCGAGCCCAACAGCCTGATCTTCCGCCACCTGCCGAACCGAGACTCCTACAACCGCGCGTGGGACGAGGTCAAGGCGTCCTGACCGCGACCAGCACGGCGGTCGAGGCACACGAGCGGGCTCATCTGTCGGAGGAGGCCCGGCGCGCCCGCCGCCGCGCCCGTGCCTCGACGCTCGGGCTCGCGTCATCACCGGTCGGCTACCTCGTCCTGTTCTTCCTCGTGCCCGTGATCCTCGTCGCTATGTACAGCGTTGGTGCTCTGACACTGCTGCCGAAGGACGAGTACCTCTCGCTCCAACCGTGGCGCGACCTGTTGTTCGGGTCGATCTACCTGGGGGTGTTCTGGCGCTCGGTGCAGATGGCGCTGATCGTGTCGGTCGGTGCGGTGCTGCTCGCGTACCCGATCGCTTACGTACTGGCGCTCGTGGCCGGCGGACGGAAGTACACGCTCCTGCTCCTGATCATCGCGCCGTTCCTCACGAGCTACCTGCTCCGCGTGCTTGCACTGCGCGTGATCCTGCAGGAGGAGGGTGTGGTCAACTCGTTCCTGCGGACGATCGGGGCCCTCGGGGCGGACCAGTCGATCGGGTGGCTCTACAACAGCCGGTTCGCCGTGTATTTCGTCCTGATCTACGTCTGGATCCCGTTCGTCGCGCTGCCGATCTTCGTGGCGCTCGACAACCTCGACCTTGCGTTGCTGGAGGCGTCGAGCGACCTCGGGGCCAGCCGATGGCGGACGTTCCGGTCCGTCACGCTGCCGCTGTCGATGCCCGGTGTGATCGGGGCGTTCATCTTCGTGTTCATCCCGACGATAGGGGAGTACATCACCCCGCTCCTGGTCGGCGGGCCGGACAACTTCATGTTCGGCAACGCGATCCAGGGCGCGTTCCTCGCCGGGTTCGACTGGCAGTTCGGCTCGGCGATGTCGATGTTCCTGGTGCTCGTGGTCATGGCGCTGATCGCGATCTTCGGCCGGTACCTCAACGTCCGCACGGTGAGCGAATGAACGTCGCCGTCTCGAAGGGCGGGCGCCGGACGCTCTGGGGACTGTTCGGGTTCCTCGTGGTGTTCCTGTACGCGCCGATCGTGATCCTGATCATGTTCTCCGTGAACGACCGGACCTTGGTCTCGTTCCCGTGGCAGGGGTTCACGCTGCGGTGGTACAGGACGTTCATGCAGAACTCCGCGTTGCTGCTAGCGCTCCGCACCAGCGCGATGATCGCGACGGTCACCGCGATCGTCACGGTTGCCCTCGCGATCCCGGCGTCGGTCCTGTTCGTGCGGAGGCGGTTCTTCGGGAAGCCGTTCGTCTCGGCGTTGGTGCTGTCGCCGCTCGTGATCCCGCTCGTCGTGTTCGGCATCGCCCTCCTGATCCTGTTCAACACCCTCGCGGTCCCGCTCTCGCCCTGGACGGTGGCGGTCGGGCACATCGTGATCGCGCTGCCGTTCGCGGTTCTCACGCTGGTTCCGCGGCTCGAGCGGATCCCGGCGTACCTCGAGGAGGCGTCGCGTGACCTCGGGGCGAGCGCGATGACGGCGTTCCGCTCGATCACGCTGCCGCTGATGACACCGGCGATCGTCTCGTCGTTCCTGATCAGTTTCGTGATCTCGTTCGACGAGGTGGTCATCGCGTCGTTCATCGCCGGCGACGAGCCGACGTTCCCGCTGTACCTGTTCTCGCAGCTGCGTCTCCCGAGCCGCCTCCCGCAGGTGATCGCCGTCGCGGTCGTCGTGATGCTCGCCTCCGGCATCCTCGTGGTGGCCTCCGAGGTGTGGCGGCGCATCGCGAACCACCGGCTCGAGCGACAGATCGCGCTGGTCGAAGGCGAGGAGGCGATCGCATGAGCGACCTGCGCGACTCGGCGATCACGCTGGACGGCGTCCGCAAGTCGTTCGGCCGGGTGGAGGCGGTCCGTGGCATCTCACTCGACGTGTACGAGAGCGAATTCTTGACCTTGCTGGGTCCGTCCGGCTGCGGCAAGACAACGACGATGCGGATGATCGCTGGCTTCGAGGAGCCGGACGAGGGCCAGATCTACCTGCGGGGCCGCGACGTCGTCGGCGACCCGCCGAACCGGCGAGCCGTGAACATGGTGTTCCAGCACTACGCGCTGTTCCCGCACATGAACGTCGAGGACAACGTCGCGTACGGGCTGAAGCTGCGGAAGGTCGCGAAGGAAGAACGGAAGCGGCTCGTGGGGGAGATGCTCGAGATCGTCCGACTGAGCGGGATGCAGCGGCGTTCGCCCTCGCAGCTCTCGGGGGGCCAGCAGCAGCGTGTCGCGCTCGCACGGGCGTTGGTGAACCGACCGGCAGCGCTGCTCCTCGACGAGCCGCTGGGCGCGCTCGACGTGAAGCTCCGCAAGCAGATGCAGCTCGAGCTCAAGCGGATCCAGAACGAGCTCGGGACGACGTTCGTCTACGTGACGCACGATCAGGAGGAAGCGCTGTCGATGTCGGACAGGATCGCGGTCATGAACGACGGCCTGATCGAGCAGCTCGGCACCCCACGAGAGATCTACGAGCACCCGGTCACGCCGTTCGTCGCGGACTTCGTCGGTGTGCTGAACGCGCTCGAGATCCGGGTCGACGAGGTCGGCGACCTCACGGCGACGATGCGGATCGGTGATGGCGAGCGCGTCGTCGTCCCGGTCCCGACCGGCGCGACCACCGGGCAGACGCTGATGGCGGCCGTCCGTCCGGAGCGCGTACGGATCCGGCGGGCCGCCGAGGCGGCGACCTCCGGCAGCGGCTCCGCGGTGCAGGGCACGGTCGCGCTGATCGTCTACCTCGGGACGCTGACTCAGTTCCACGTCGACACGTCGCTCGGCGCCAGGCTGGTCGCCCACCGCCTGTCGGACGACTCCGCGACCGCGGTCAGGGAAGGCGACCGCGTGGTCCTGTCGTGGGACGAGGAGGACGCAGCGGTGCTCAGCGATGCCTGACGACGAGCTGCACTATCTCTCGGCGACCGACGCGATCGCCAGGTTCCGCAGCCGCGAGCTCTCGCCGGTGGAGCTCGTCGATGCCGTGATCGCGCGGGCCGAGCGCGTAGAGCCGGTGGTCAACGCGTTCACGTACACGCGCTTCGACGAGGCGCTCGAGCGAGCCAAGGAGGCCGAGAAGCGGTACGCCGGCGACGGTCCGGCGCCACGTCCGCTCGAGGGGATCCCGGTCGCGCTCAAGGACGAGGTCGCCGTCCAGGGGTGGCCCTGGGAGAACGCCTCGCTCACGATGAAGGGCGCCGTCGCCGACCACACGGCGCCGGTCGCCGAACGGATCTTCGCCGCCGGGGGGATCGTCCATGCGCGCTCGACGACGCCCGAGTTCTCGACGGCCGGATGGACCCACTCGAAGCTCTGGGGCATCACGCGCAACCCATGGAACGTGGAGTTCACTCCGGGTGGGTCCTCGGGAGGGTCCGGCGCCGCGCTCGCCGCGGGGTCCACGACGCTCGCGAGCGGCTCCGACATCGGCGGCTCGATCAGGATCCCGGCCTCGTTCTGCGGGATCGTCGGATTCAAGCCGCCGTTCGGCCGCAACCCCGGCGACCCGCCGTGGAACCTCGACACCTACTGCTCCGACGGACCGATGGGTCGCACCGTCGCCGACGTCGCCATGTTCCAGAACCAGCTCTCGGGTCCGTACCCCCGCGACGGCGCAACGGTCAGGCCGGCCCCGGTCCTCCCCGAGGCGTTCGACGGGATCGAGGGCTGGCGCGTCGCGCTGTCGATCGACCTCGGGTGCTTCGACGTCGACCCAGAGGTCGTCGCCAACACGCGGACGGCCGCCGACGCGTTCCGGGAGGCCGGCGCCGTCGTGGAGGAGATCGAACTGCGGTGGCGGTTCGCCGACCTCCGCCGCGCGGCGTACACGCATTGGGCGCAGATGTTCGTCGCCGAGATGCTGGCGCATCCCGAGCGTCGTGACGAGTACACGGCGTACGCGTGGGACGTGGCCGAGAAGTGCGCGGCCGTCGCACGCGAGACCTCGGTCTACGAGGGGCTCGAGCTCGAGGCGAAGATCTCCGGGTCGATCGGCGAGGTGCTCGACCGGTACGACGTCCTGATCTGTCCGTCGATCGCGGTCACCGGCTTCGTGGCGGGGGACGACTACGTCGACCACGGGTACGAGATCGACGGCGTCGAGCACACGGACGTGGACGACGCGTTCATCACGTACGCGTTCAACATCTGCAACCGTTCGCCGGTCCTCGCCGTCCCGTCGGGGTTCGCGTCGAACGGCGTCCCGACCGGGATCCAGATCGTCGGCAAGACCTACGACGACGTCGCGGTGTTCCGCGCGGGCGCGGCGTACGAACGCGTTCGGCCGTGGTCGGGGGAGCGCCCGGCGATCTAGCCGACGCGGCGGACGCGCGTCCGCAGGATGTCGCGCAGGCTGACGATCCCGATGAGGTCATTGCCGTCTTCGACCGGCAGGTGACGGAACCCCTGTCCCATCATCATCGCGGCGGCGTCGTCGACGTCGGTGTCGGGGGGTGCGGTGACGGGTTCCGGCGTCATCCAGTCCGTCACCCGTGCCGTGCTGAGGTCGCGGCCCGACGCTGCCGCGCGTACCACGTCGCGTTCGGTGAAGATCCCGGCGAGGAACCGGCCGTCCATCACGATGGCCGATCCCACGCGGCCCTTCAGCATGGCCTGCGCCACCTCCGCGACGGTGGTGTCGCCGGCGACCGTGAAGACGTCGCGCGACATGATGTCGTTCAGCGTCGGCATGGATCCTCCCTTGACTCGGTCATCCGCCTTCGCCGCCGATCTCGTGATGCTCGGAGTCGTCGACCGGCGTGGCCGCGTCCGCGAGGTCGTGGTTCAGGCGACGCCACAGCTGGCCCGCCCAAGAGCTGACGTTCGGCCATCGCTGCCAGAAGACCTGGAGCGTGGCGTCGTCGAACCCCGTCGCCGCCTCGTCGGGCGTGGCGGCATCGGCGACCTGCTCGAACTGCTCGATCGCGTGCAACAGCTGCTCAGAGGCTTCGTCCATCGGGCTCCCTTCGCAGGGCAGTCTAGCCACACGTCCGGGCGCCGAGCGAACCGTACGTGAAGGCCGCGTTAACGGATCGTGACGGGCGTTCCGAGGTCCCCCGGGGCGTACGATCGCCCTCGTGGTGTACGACGAGGAGCTCGCCGCACGGATCCGTGAGCTGGTCGCGGACGAGCCCGGCCTGACCGAGAAGAAGATGTTCGGCGGGCTCGCCTTCCTCATCGGCGGCAACATGGCCGTCGCGGCGAGCGGGGAGGGCGGCGTGCTCGTTCGGGTGGACCCTGCGGGATCGGACGGGCTCGTCGCGACCACGAGCGCGCGTCCGATGGAGATGCGCGGCCGGGAGATGCGGGGGTGGCTGCGCGTCTCGGCGGACGATCTGCGAACGAGGCGGCAGCTCGCGAAATGGGTGGCGCTCGGCACGACCTACGCTCGATCGCTCCCGGCGAAGCGACCGTGACGGCGCTCGAACCGGAGACACGACGAGCGCGACGGTGGCCGCGCAGGGTGATCGCGTCTGCCTGCGTGTTGATCGCCCCACCCGCGGCCGTGTACGCGTGGGCGTGGGCATCCGTCGACCGGTCGTCGATCGCCAGGGCGGTGGTGTGGATGGGTGCAGACGTCGACGATCGGTATCGGTTCCCGGCTCGTACCGTCGCGGCAGGTGGCGCGGTGAGCGCCCTTCCCTCCGGCGGGGAGATGGATCTGTCGTCGGTGTCGACGGTCTCCGGGGAAGGAAGCGAGGCGTTCGACCGGTTCCTGCGGCAGACCGACACGATCGCCTTCCTCGTCGTCGACGACGATCGGCTCGTCTTCGAGCGGTATGGGCAGTACATCTACATCGCGCCGGACGCCGGGACGGTCATCGTGCGCAACGGGCGGGACTGGGGCGCGTCCAACGAGACCTGGGTGGGCCTGTTCCGTGCCGTCGCAGATCAGCGTGCGCACTCGTCCTGATGGTGCACTGGCAGGACTTCCTCGACGCGATGTCGCTCCTGCTCTCGCTCTCCCTCGTCGTCCTCGAGCCGGTCTGGAGCACGGTGCTCTTCGTCGTGTTGAGCCCGACCCCCATCGCAGCGAACGTGGACACCGCAGGTTCGAGACCGCGGCTGCACGCGAGCGCTGAGCCTCGCGGGCGCTCGGTGAGTTTCGCCCGCAGCCCCCTTCATGGCCGCGTGACGTGACGGGAAGACCCGATCCCCCTTTCCGGTTGGCAGGGAGGGAGGGACCGATGCCACCCTCGACGCCTAGGCTACGACGATGAGCTGCGCGGTCTGCGCGGAGCCGCTCCCGGAGGCGGCTCG
>DATHSY010000025.1:0-11234 GCA_035463715.1 Actinomycetota bacterium
GCACTTCTGCCAGTCGTTCATGACCGAGCTGCAGCGCCACATCGGCCAGTTCACCGACGTCCCCGCCGGCGACATCGGCGTGGGCGGCCGCGAGATCGGATACCTGTTCGGGCAGTACAAGCGGATCAGGAACGAGTTCACCGGCGTGCTGACCGGCAAGGGCCTCGAGTGGGGCGGGTCGCTGATACGACCCGAGGCGACCGGGTACGGCGCCGTGTACTTCGCGCAGGAGATGCTCCTCACGCGCGACGAGACCCTGGAGGGCAAGACCGCGATCGTGTCGGGCAGCGGCAACGTCGCGCAGTACACGGCGGAGAAGCTCCTGCACATGGGCGCCAAGCCGCTCACGTTCTCGGACTCCGGCGGGTTCGTGTACGACCCCGACGGGATCGACCACGAGAAGCTCGCGTGGGTGATGGCGCTCAAGAACGTGCAGCGTGGTCGGATCGCCGAGTACGTCGATCGGTACCCGAAGGCGACGTTCACGCCGGCGGACCCGAAGGCCGACTCCAACCCGCTCTGGGAGGTCAAGGCCGACTGCGCCTTCCCGAGCGCCACACAGAACGAGATCAACGCCAAAGACGCCGCCAACCTGCTGAACAACGGCGTGTACGTCGTGAGCGAGGGCGCGAACATGCCGACCGTTCCCGACGGCGTCGAGGCGTTCGTGAGCGCCGGCATCCTGTACGGCCCCGGCAAGGCAGCGAACGCCGGCGGCGTCGCGGTGTCGGGCCTGGAGATGACGCAGGACTCCGAGCGACTCAGCTGGAGCCGCGAGGAGGTCGACCACCGCCTGAAGGACATCATGAAGGCGATCCACAAGCAGGCGTACGAGACGGCCTCCGAGTACGGGACGCCGGGCAACTACGTCAACGGCGCGAACATCGCCGGCTTCATCAAGGTCGCCGAGGCGATGATCGACCAGGGTGTCGTGTAGGGGCGTCGTCTAGGGACGCTCCGGCACATCGCATCGGGCGGAGAGGGCCATCACGGCCCTCTCCGCGCTTGCCACCACCCGTGACATCATCCGGCTGCCCGCACAGTCTTGGCCGTTCGTCGATCCGTGGAAGGGAGATGCACGATGGGTGCGTACGAGGCCGTCGAGGGGTTCTTCCAGGCGGCTGCCGACCGCCTCTCACTCGATCCGTCGATCCGCACGGTGCTCGCGTCCCATCAGCGACAGACGAGCGTTCAGGTTCGGGTACCGATGGACGCTGGGACGGTTCAGACGTTCGAGGGCTACCGCGTCCAGCACAACAACGCGCGCGGGCCGTTCAAGGGGGGGCTGCGGTTCCACCAGACCGTCTCGCTCGACGAGTTCCGGTGCTTCTCGGCGTTGATGACGTGGAAGTGCTCGTTGCTCGATATCCCGTATGGCGGCGGCAAGGGCGGCGTCGCGGTCGACCCGAAGAAGCTGTCGGAGGGGGAGCTCGAGCGGCTCTCCCGGTCGTTCATCCGTGAGATCGCACCCGTCATCGGACCGCGGATCGACATCCCCGCGCCGGACGTGAACACAGGTGCCCGCGAGATGGCGTGGATGATCGACGAGTACGAACGGATCACGGGCGACGGCGATGCTTTCGCCGTCCTGACCGGCAAGCCGATCACGCTCGGCGGCTCGCTCGGGCGCGAGCAAGCGACGGGCCGGGGTGGCCTGATCTGCCTAGACCGGATCGCGCACCACCGCGGGTGGACGCGCGAGAAGATCCGGATCGCGGTCGAGGGCTACGGGAACGCTGCCTCGTGGTTCTCGATCCTCGCGACGCAGCTCGGCTACAGCATCGTCGCCGTGTCGGACACGGGCGGCGGGATCCACAACCCCGAGGGGCTCGACCCGAGGGCCGTGCTGGCACACAAGAAACAGAGCGGGAGCGTCCGCGGGTTCAAGCAGGCCGATGAGGTCGCCGGCGAGGACATCATCGGTCTCGATTGCGAGGTCCTCGTCCCGGCTGCGATGGAGGAGCACATCCACGACGAGAACGCCGACTCCGTCCAGGCGAACCTGATCCTCGAGGTCGCGAACTACCCGGTCACGCCGAAGGCCGATGACCTGCTGAAGGCCCGAGGCGTCACGGTGATCCCCGACATCCTGGCCAGTGCCGGGGGCGTCGTGGTGTCCTACCTCGAGTGGGTCCAGAACCTCCAGCGCGAGAAGTGGAGCGAGGAGCGCGTGAACCAGCGCCTGGCCGAACTCATGAACGCGGCGACCGACGACGTCCTGTCCCGGGCCCACGCCAGCGGGATCACGCACCGCGAGGCCGCGTACGAGATCGCGGTCCAGCGGGTCGCGGAGGCCGAGCACCTGCGCGGCCGCTGGTAGCCGGCCGGATCCGTCCGGCCCGAGCGGAACCTCCGCAGGGGACCTCCGCGTCTTCGGCTGTGAGATGGCGGAGGGGACCCTGACGCGGACCGCGCGGCGCGAGCACGCCGGATCGGGCGGCCGGATGGAGGAGCTGTATCGGGCGCACGCCGGCGACGCGCTTCGGCTGGCCTATCTCATGACGGGCGACCGGTCGCTCGCCGAGGACCTGGCTCAGGACGCGTTCGTGAAGGTGTTCGGCCGGTTCCACGACCTGCGGAGCCCGGACGCGTTCTGGTGGTACCTGCGCCGGACGATCGTGAACCTGTCCAGGTCGCACTTCCGACACCGAGCCGTCGAACGGTCCTGGCTCTCGAAGCAGTCTGCCGACGAGGCCGCGCCGCTCGCGCCTGACGTCGGGGAGCGCGACCGGATGCGGCGCGCGCTCCTCACGCTCCGTCCGGAGCAGCGCGCCGCGATCGTCCTCCGATACTACGAGGACATGAGCGAGGTCGACACGGCCGAGGCGCTCGGCGTCGCCGTCGGCACGATCAAGTCGATGGTGTCCCGAGGGATGGACCGCCTGCGCGAGGAGCTGAGCCGAGATGATGCGTGAGGACGAGGAGAGGATCGCGCAGCTGCTGCGCGACGTAGCGGCCGACATGCCCGCCGACCCGGAGCTCGAGCGCCGCACGCTCCGCCGCTCCCACCGACGCCGGGTGCTCAACGCAGGCGTCGGCGCGGCGCTCGTGACGCTTCTCGTCGCGGGCACGTTCGTGGGGGTTCGAGCGTTGTCTCCGAGTGCCCCGACCGTTGCGGCGGATCCGTCCGAGACACCGCTGGCTCCGTCGTCCGACGTCGATGTGGTGCTCGTCGTCCAGGACCTCGCCTTCGACACGGATCGGATCGAGATCCCGGCCGGGCAAGCGGTGACGATCCGACTCGACAACCGTGACGTGTCCGTGCACCACAGCTTCGCGATCTACGAGGAACCGTACGAAGGGTTCCCCGACAACGAGTCGGTACTGTTCCGTGGCGAGATCGTGACGGGACCAGCCGTCATCGACTACCACGTGCCGCCGCTCGACCCCGGCACGTACTACTTCCAGTGCGACGTTCACCCGTCGCTGAACGGCGTCCTCGTCGCGGGCCCTCTTGGAACGCCGACCGAAACTCCTCCCGTCGAGCCACAGCCCGGACTTCCGGATGAGGTAGCCGCAACCCGGATGACCATGCTGGACGCGGTCGCGGACGGTCCCGACTTCGGCGCGCTCGAGGGGTTGCTCGACCCGATGACGTTCGCCTACAACTTCGACGACGGCAGCGACCCGCTCCCCGTGTGGCGGGACGACCCGTCGGTTCTCGAGCCCATCCCGCAGATCCTCGACATGCCGTTCTACGTCACGCGGGAGATCGAGGCGCCGGACGGGTTCGTCGGCAAGTTCTATCAGTGGCCTCACCTGATGGAACCCGGTTCACTCGATCGAGTGACCGACCAGGAACGGGCCGACCTCGCTGCCCTGGGGTTCGACGACGCCGAGATCGAGGCGATGCGCGAGTTCGGCGGATACACCGGCCCGCGGCTCGTGATCCGCGCGGACGGCCTCTGGACGGCCTACGTGACCGGAGGGGACTGAGCCGCAGCGAGCCGCCTCATCGTCCGGCGCGCGATCGGGACGTAGGCGAGCGCGACCGGAGCGGGCGCGCTGACCACCACGCCGGCCAGGCCCTCGGCGATCTCGTGTTCCAACCTGAGCCGGAACGGACCCACCGAGATGCTCCGGATCCACCGGCCGCCGGGTTCGTCCACGTCGATCACCTCGAAGGGGACGGTCACGCCGATCCGGGTCAGCACGACGCCATCGGTGCCGGGGACGAGCGGGCCGGACGCGCGGACGCCGGAGGCGCCGAGCCACTCGGTCCACCGCTCGGGGTCGCGGCAGCGGGCCCACATCTCGTACTTGCTGGCCGGACCCCTCCGGCGGACGCGCACCACCATCGACGCGTTACACGCGACCCTCGAGGAACCGCTCGATCAGGCCACGAGCGACGGCCGCCATCGTGAAGCCGTTGTTCGTCGACCACTTCCGGAACCGGGCGTGCAGATCGCTCGGCAGCCGGATCACGAGCGGCTGGTTCGCCTGACTCACCGCGCGCTGACCGAGGTGCGCCTCCATCGCCCGCGAGCCGACCTCACGACCGACGGAGGGGGCCCGGGCCACGAAGCTCGGCCCGAGCGATCCCGTCAGCAGGCACTGCAGGACGAGGTCCCGTTCATCCGCCGTCAGGCCGTCGAGCGCCTTGAGCAGCAGTTCCGCAGCCTCGTGTGGATCGGGTCCGCTCGGCATCCGATATCGCTCCGATATCGGACGATATCACCGGTCCATGGGGCGGGTCGAGTGGCTGGGTCTGCAGCTCAGGCGATGCCGAGGTGACGCAGGACGAACTCGAGGATCGCGCCGTACTGACGGATCTCCTCTTGGACCACGTAGGAGGAGTGGCCGGTGCCGTACGTGTAGACCTCGGCCTCGCCACCGCCGGCCTTCAGCGCGTTCACGTAGTTCCAGGCCTGTTCCGGGACACAGCGCGTGTCGTGCTCGCCGATCAGGAACAGGACCGGCGCTTTCACGTGCTCGACGTACGACAGCGGCGAGATCTTCGCCACGTACTCGGGGATGTCGTGCACCACGCCACCGATCAGCGATCGGTCGTACGCCTGCAGCGACGGCGCCGAGTCATCGTACGACGCCATGTAGTCCCCGACCGGGACGCCGGCCACGGCGCAGCGCCATCGCTCAGGGTGCAACCCGACCGCCATCAGCGTCGTGTAGCCGCCCCAGGAGAACCCACCGATCACGGCGCGCTCGGGGTCGGCGATCCCACGGGCGATCAGGTCGTCCAGTCCGGCGACGGTGTCCTCGACCTCTGGGAACCCGATGTTCCCGATGATGTGGTCGCGCCACCTCGTCCCGTATCCCGTCGAACCACGGTAGTTGACGACGGCGACGGCGATGCCGTGGTCGACGAGCATCTGCGCGTCGCGTGCGTACTCCCACGTGTCCGCGTACAGCCACGACGGCCCACCGTGGACCTTCATGTAGACCGGGAACGGTCCGTCACCGCGCGGTGTGAGGAGGAAGCCGTGGACCGTGTCCCCGGCCGGGTTCTCGAACGTCCACGAGCGGTACGGCCGACCCTCGCGGAGTCCGGCGCGGCCGGGCGCAACGACCTCGTCGCCTTGGTCGTCGAGGATGCGCGACGCGACGTCCGCCGACGATACACGGAACCACACGCGGCCGTCGGGGCGGATGCCGGCACCCGCGATCTCGCCCCGTGGATGGCGGATCTCGGTCAGCGAGCGCGTGGCGATGTCGTACCGGTACAGCCGATCGCGTCCGCGGTAGAACGACGCGATCAGCAGCGCGCTCGCGTCGGGCCACCACTCGAGCGGGAGGATCTCTCCCGGAAGGTCGATCTCCAGGTCCGTCCGCTCACCGGTGACGGGGTTCCAGATCCCCGGCCGGTGCAGATCCCGACGCTCGTGCATGATCGCGACCCGCTGGTCGCCCGGAACCGGAGACCACGCATACGCATACAGGCCGAGATCTGGCCCATCCGCGAGCTCGGCAACCACGGCCCCGGTACGCGGATCGATCACCCGGAGCATCCGGTGGATGTTGTCCCCGTCCTGCGCGAAGTGCGCACAGATCAACGTCTCGTCTGCGGAGACGGCGCTCAGCTGGAAGCCCTCCAGCAGGTAGTCGTGCTGCCCGAGCGAGATGATGTCGACGTCGCGGGCAACCTCCTTCGCGGGCCCGCCATCCTCCGAGACGTACAGGGCGAACCCCGACCGGTCCGCGAGCGAGGCGACGACGATCCGGCGCCCGAGCCCGATGCCATCCGGCCACCCGTTGGGGGCGCCGGGCAGCAGGTCACGCTCCGGGCCGCCATCGAACGGCGTGGCGACCCAGCGGCCCGACTCGTCGCCGGTCTCGTCTCGGAACCAGACGATGGCCTCGCCGTCACCGGTGACGGTCGCCTCGATGACCCCGACCGACTCGTCGGTGATCAGGCGGCGTTCGCCCGTCGTGAGGTCCCACGCATACGCCTGGTACGAGCCGGTCTCGTCCGAGGTGTAGGCCAGGCGGTCGGGCCGGGTGCGGGACCACGACGGGAACGTGATCGTCGGGGCGAGGAACCGCTGCTGCCACCGAGGCGGCGACGAGATGTCGTCCTGGCCGTGCGGGCACATGGCAGGCGGAGCCTATCAGCGACCGCGGGGACGAGGGCTCCGCGCTCACGGGAAGAGCGTGAGCGGCACCTCGACGATCCCCACCGGAGAACCGTCCGGGCCGTCGGACCCGAACACCTCCAACGTCGCCTGCTGAGGTTGCCCGACGAAGAAGTGCACCTTGATGCGGAACTCGCCGCGGCAGCCGGTGCCGCACGTCGCCTTCGTGTCCACGCCCGAGATCAGGGATCCGTCCTGCGCCGTGAGGCGGACGTGGACGACGGCTTCGTACACGTCCGCCGTCCCGCGGACGACCAGCGGGCTCGCCACCTCGGCATCCACCGGAGGCGACTCGACGACGATCAGCGGTAGCCCGTCGACCGAGGTCGCCATGGCCGTCGGCGAGGCGACCGGCGATGACGTCGTGAGGGCGGGGGTCGTGCTCAGCCGCTCCGCGCTCTCGCCGAACGCGCCACACGATGCCGTGAGGCAGGTGAGGAAGGCGAGTAGGACGGCGCCGTGCCATCGTCGCATCGAGCGATGATGGCACGGCCGCCGGCCGCTTCACGTCAGGCCGTCAGCACGACCGGGATCTCGACGACGTTCGTCGGTCGACCGTCCATCGCGCTTGCCTCGTAGACGCGGACGATCCCGCGCTGGGTCGTCGGGACGTCGTACCGGACCGGAGCCTCGAACGTGCCCCGGCACCCCGTGCCGCACGTCGCCGTCGTGAACGTCCGCACGATCTCGTCGCCGTTGGCGTCCACGATCGAGATCGAGACGTTGGCCTCGAAAACGTTCGCGGTTCCCGAGATCACGATCGGGCTCGACGCCCGCTCGCCGATCGCGGGGGTCTGCACGAGGATCGGCGGGAGCCACGGCGCGAACCGCCGTCGCGTCATCGGCTCGTCGGTCATGACCCCTTCACCCGAGAAGACCTCCACGCGCTCTCCCTCGAGCAGCAGGACGACGTCGTCGACCGATGCGAACTGCGTCAGGGTGTACGTCAGCTGCGCGAGCCGAAGCAGGACCGACGTGGACCCGCCACCTGACTCGAACTCGTCGGAGAGGTCGATGAAGGCCGTTCCCTCCTCGATCGTGAGGCCGAGGAGGTCCACGCCGTCCGGAACGGCGGACGCGACGTCAGCTCTGCGCTCGTCCGCCGTCGGGCCGTCGAGCAACGCGGTGACGGCCGCCGCCCCGACCCGCGGCGTGAACGGCTCGGTTCGGTGGGTCACGAACAGCGAGGGGCCGGGTCCGTAGGCGAACCAGACCTCGTAGGTCATCTCGCGTTCCGTTTCGGGAGACGGCGTCGCCGTCGGCTCCGTCGTCGGGGCATCGGTGGGCGCGGCGCTCGCCGATGGGGTGGCGGTCGTGACGGGTCCGAGCGAGCCGCTCGAGCGATCGGCGCATCCAGCCGTCACGAGGATCGCGAGGACCGATGCCACCGTGAACAGACGCCTCATCTCACTTCACCTCCGTGTCGCTTGGTGTCTCGACCTCAGCATCGGCGGGCTCCGAAACGGTCGGGTCACCGGGAGGTAACGATCCCGCAACAGGCAGGACGAGCCTGAACGTCGTGCCTCGTCCCGGGGAGCTCCTGGCGTCGATGCGCCCGCCGAGGAGCTTCGCGTTCTCGAGGGCGATCGCGAGCCCCAGGCCGGTCCCCTCGGCGGCTCGAGCCGGGTCGGCCTTGAAGAAGCGTTCGAAGACGTGCGACAGGTCCGCGGGCAGGATCCCGGGGCCGTGGTCGGAGACCTCGACGAGCACGTCTCCCGCGCCCGGAAGGACGCGGACGGCGACGTCGTCGCCTCCATGGCGAACGGCGTTCGCGACCAGGTTGGTCACGATCCGCTCCAGCCGCCGCGGATCGGACCTGAGCACCGTGGGAGGTGCGTCGACCGCCACACGCTCCTGCCACCCGTTCGCGGCGAGCACGGCTGCGATGAGGCTGTCGATCCGCACGTCGGTCCTCGTGAGGGACTCGGCCCCCGCGTCCAGGCGCGAGATCTCGATCAGGTCCTCCAAGAGCTTGCGGAGCCGGGCCACATCGGCGACCAGCAGCTCGGCCGGGCGCCTGGCGTCGGGCGACACCTCGTCCAGACGTTCGGCGAGCAGCGCGGCCTCGTTCACGAGCGCCGTGATCGGCGTTCGGAGCTCGTGGGCGACGTCGGACGTGAACCGGCGCTCCCGGGCCTCGGCGGCCTGCAGCTCACCGATCTTGCCCTCGAGTGCGTCCGCCATCTCGTTGAACGAGGCCGCCCACTCGCCGAACTCGTCCCGCGTCTCGGACGGCAGGCGCGTCGCGAGCAGACCCTCGGCGAGCGATCGGGCCGCGCGGCTGGCCGAGGCGACCGGCGCCAACGTTCGCCGCGCCACGACCCACCCGACGATGGACGACAGGCCGACGACGAGGAGCCAACCGAGCAGCAGGACGGCCCGGAGCTGCGCGAGGTCGGCTCGCAGTCCGGCCTCGGAGAACAGGAAGTACAGCTCTGCGGACGTCCCCGGTGGCCGACCACCGATGACCAGGCGCGGCACGTCCGCGGTCTCGGTGCGGGCGTAGGCCACGTCGCCGGCACGGACCAGCGCTCGGACGTTCGCGGGCACCGGCGGTCGCGCCGCCGGGTCGGAGTCCACGCGCCCGTCGGCGTCGATCCACACCGCGTGGACGCCGGGCGAGCCGAAGCGCGCAACGAACTGCGAGACGTCGGTCCGTGGCGACAGGTCGGCCGCAAGCAGAAGGGCCGTTCGCGTCTCGCGTTCACCACGATCGAGCGAATCCTGCAGACGGGAGGTTCGCACCATCGCGAACGTGCCCACTACCAGCAGCCCCGAAAGCACGCCCGCGACCAGGACGAACGAGATCGTGAGGCGGCGACGCAGCCGCGTGGGTGCCGCCACAGGGCGATGCACGTCAGTCCCTCTCGAGCCGGTAACCGACGCCACGGATCGTCGTGATGCGGGTCGGGTGCCCGGGGTCGTCTTCGACCTTCGCGCGCAGCCGTTGGACCGCGACGTCGACCAGGCGCGAGTCGCCGAGGTAGTCGTACCCCCAGACGGTCTCGAGCAGGAGGTCTCTCGTGAAGACCTGTCCGGGCCTGGAGGCGAGCTCGGCGAGCAGCCGGAACTCCGTGTGCGTCAGGCGCACCTCCTCGCCAGCGCGGCGGACGACGAACGCTCGCTCGTCGATCTCCAGGTCGCCGACGCGGGTGACCTGGTCGCGCATGTCGTTGGTAGTCCTCCGCATCACGGCGCGGATCCGAGCGGCGAGGATCGCCATGTCGAACGGTTTGGTCACGTAGTCGTCCGCGCCGAGCTCGAGCCCTGCCACGACGTCCGTCGGATCGCCCTTGGCCGTCAGCATCACGATCGGGACCATGCTGTCGTGCCGGATCCGGCGGCACACCTCGAACCCGTCGACGGCGGGCAACATCAGGTCCAGGACGACGACGTCGAACGGTTCCGAGCGGAACCGGGCCAGCGCCGCATCGCCGTCGGCGACCGGAACCACGACGAACCCGCCGCGCTCGAGCCCGAGCGCGGTGCTCTCCCGGATCGACGGGTCGTCCTCGACCAGCAGGACGCGCGTGTTCACGTATCCAGCGTAGACGGGGGCGGGTGTGCGACGCGACGCTTGACCGTTCACGCCACGCCCGGTATCAGTGGGCGCGGCGCGCATCCGGCCGAGGAGGTTCGTTGAACGACGACCGCAGGACCATCGTGTTCTTCCCGGAGGGCGCCTTCGGGCCGACGAACAACTGCGTCGGGATCGGCAACGTGCTGAAGGAACGCGGCCACCGAGTCGTGTTCATCGTGGAGGAGTCGTTCGCCGGGACGCTCGAGGCGCGCGGCTTCGAGGAGGCACGGATGCGGCTCCAGCCACCCCCCGAGGTCGAGGAGGCGCCTGGCCAGTTCTGGAAGGACTTCATCCGCGAAACGGCGCCCGAGTTCCGCAAGCCGACGATCGAACAGCTCGACTCGTTCCTGAAGCCGACGTGGCAGGCCCTGATCGACGGGGCGATGTACGTGGACGACCGGCTGCGCGAGATCTACGACGAGGTGCAGCCGGACGTGGTCGTCGAGGACAACGTCGTCGCCTTCGCGACGCTGCAGACGAGCGGCCGTCCGTGGGTCCGGATCACCAGCTGCAACCCGCTCGAGCTGAAGGACCCGAACCTCGCGCCGGTCTTCTCCGGTTACCCACAGGACGACCGCGGCGGGTGGGACGCGTTCTGGGCCGAGTACGACCGCGTCCTCGGTCCGCAGATCACGGACCTCGACGAGTGGCTCCGGTCGCGAGGCGCGCCGGCGCTGCCGAGCGCGCGCGACTACATCTGGAAGTCGCCGGACCTCAACCTCTACGTGTATCCGCAGGAGGCCGACTACGAGCGGAAGGAGCCGCTCGCGCCGACCTGGCACCGGCTCGACGCATCGGTCCGGTCGAGCGACGAGACGTACGCCGAACACGAGCGGCTGGGCTCGGACGGCTCGCTGATCTACCTGTCGCTCGGGTCCCTCGCGTCGGCCGACGTCGAGCTGATGCAGCGGCTCGTCGACGTCCTCGGCCGCACGCCCCACCGGTACATCGTGAGCAAGGGTCCCCAAGCGGACCTGTACGAGCTGGCGGACAACATGGTCGGTGCGGAGTTCGTACCGCAGCCGGCGATCCTGCCGATGATCGACCTCGTGATCACGCACGGG
>DATHSY010000026.1:0-2132 GCA_035463715.1 Actinomycetota bacterium
GTCGCTGCCCCGGTCCAGACGTGCAGACCCCAGAAGTCGTTGAAGTCGCCGCTGGTCGGGTCGCCGTAGTCGCCGGCCGGCCTCCGGTAGTGGATCAGTGCGAAGCCCTCGGCCGCGCCACGTGACTCGTACGCGACCTGCTCGCCGACCTTGAACCACGCCGTCGGCGTCTCGGTCGGCGTGAACGAGACCGCGTCGATCCGGATCTCACCCCCGTCGCGGATCGTCACGGTGACTGGGAGTGACAGATCTTCCGGGGTCAGCCGGAACACCGCGCCATAGTCGTCGGTGTCCATCGGTGAGCTCACGACGGGCGCGCCGTCGCTCGTTGCGTCGATCGTCACCTGAGAGCAGGCCGAGCATTGGTAGTGCACCGTGGCGAACCCCTGCGCTTCGGCCTGCGATGTGTAGATCGTCCCATCGCCCTCCTGGAGCCAGATCTCGGGCGTCGTCGTGGGAACGAAGCTCCGATCCGGACTGTTGTCCGGATCCTTGGTGTCGCCTTGATGCACGATGAAGTTCACCGGTTGCGTGTCGTCCGCGAGCTTCACCCACGCGAAGCGGCCGTACTCGTCCTCCCCGAGGAACGGCTTGGGAGCCGTCCAGTCGGTCGCCTCGGACGCATCGATCGCGTTCCCCCACAGGTGCAGGCCCCAGGAGTCGTAGTCGCCGCCGGGCCGGTGGTAGTGGATCAGCGCGTACGGCGTCTGCGGTCCGCCGGGCTCGGGGAACTCCACCCCGACGTTGACGACCTGATCGGCGGCGAGGTGGCCTGAGAGGTCGTTCACGATTGCGCGGAACGCCAGTCGCGCGTCCGGGTCACCCGCCAGATGGTCGGCGTCGTAGAACACACGGTACGGCGCATTGTCGTCGGTTCCGATGGGCGTCCACTCGCCGCCGTTCTCCCGAACCGCGAACGTGACCTCGGCGTAGTCGTCGTCGTCGAGCTCGGCGCCCACCTCGATCCGTTCGAGGACTGCATGGCCGTCCATCACGGTGGTCTCGAGCTCGACCGTCTCGCCGCTCGCGGGTCCCGTGACCTCGATGCCCGGGGCGGCCTCGCTCGCCGCTACCGGCCGTTCCGCCTGGTAGACCACGAAGCCGAGGGGCGGGACGCGCAGCGAGAGGGTCCCGTCCGCGTCCGTCGTGACCTTGTTCGCCGCGTTCGACGCCGAGAGCAGCTTGAACTTCACGCCGCCCGGCATGAACGTCGGCACCTCCGCGGTTGCGGCGTGCTCCGCGTTGTTGAGCGCCACGATGTGCTCCACACGTTCGTCGCGGTCGATCCGCGAGAACGCGTAGACGCCCGGACCATCAGAGCTGAAGCGCTGGATCATCGCGCCGGACCGCAGCGCCTCGTTCTGTCGGTAGAGCATCGAGTACTGGCGGATCGCCTTGAAGAGCGGGTGCGAGGGGTCGAAGTTGTCGTCCGACGTGGTCTCGTCGGTAGCGATCAGGTCGTTGTCCTCGTACACCGGCACGGCGTTCGCGAACATGTCCTCTCTGGCGTCCTTGTCGCCGCCGTCGCCCGTGAATCCCTGCTCGTCGCCGTAGTAGATGACCGGCGTACCGCGGGCGAAGAACATCAGCGCATGCGCGAGCTTCGACCGTGCGAGGAGCTCGGCGTCGCTGGCGTCCTGCTGGTCGACGCGCTGCAGGAAGTAGCCGATCCGCCCCATGTCGTGGTTGCCCAGGAACGTCGGCATCGCGTACGCGTTGCTGTCGGCGTCCGTGTAGTAGTCGTCGGCCTCGAAGAACGCGCGCAGATCGTCGGTGGGTTCGCCCTGCGACGCGAACCCGCGCGCCGCCACCTGGAAGCCGAAGTCGATCGTCGACTGCAGCTTGCCCGTCGTCGAGAACTCGCTCATGAACCGCGGCCCGAACTGCTGGTCGAACACCTCGCCGAACGCGAAGAAATCCTCGGTGCCGGCGTCCCGTGCGGCCTGCACGATGTCCGGGCCGAACTTCTGCCAGAACTCCATGTTGACGTGCTTGGTCGTGTCGATCCGGAACCCGTCGACGCCGAACTCCTCGATCCAGAAGGAGTAGATGTCGATCATCCCCTCGACGACCTCGCGGCGTTCGGTCCACAGGTCGTCGAGCCCGAAGAAGTCGCCGTACAGCGAGTTCTC
>DATHSY010000027.1:0-2757 GCA_035463715.1 Actinomycetota bacterium
TCGAGACGATCACCGAGCGCGACCGGATCATCGTCGAGGCGATCGGCGAGCGGGTCCGCGAGCACGGCGAGGTCGTCACGCAGGAGACGGGGCGGATCGCCCAGGCGATGGAGTCGTACGTCCAGCAGGGCGTGTCGGCGATCGGTCAGCTCGCCGGTCGCGTCGACACGCAGCTGGCCGAGACCGTCGGCCGCTTCGACGCGCAGACCGGCGAGCTGACCCAGCGCGTCACCGGCGCCCTCACGGAGCGGATCGACGCCCTCGACCGGCACCACCACGAGCGCGCCCTCGCCTTGGCGCGGCTCGTGCGCTCGGACTCCGAGGCGATCCGAGACCGTCTGGTCCGCATGACGGCCGAACAGGACGAGGTCCTCGCCCATGCGCTCGACGAGAGGCTCGAGCGCGTCTCGTACGCGATCACGACCGCCACCCAGCGCTCGGTGGACGAGCTCGAGCGCCGGCTCCGCGAGGAGGCCGCCCGCGCGCTCGAGGAGAACGCGACGGCTGCGACCAACACGATCGATCGGAACATGCTCCGGCTCTCGGACAGCATCGAGTCGCAGTTCTCGAGCCTCGGCGCGGTCGTCGGGCAGCACACCGCGCAGGCCGCCGAGACCGCGATCAGCGGCAAGTTCGAGGGGACGCTCGACCGGATGTATTCATCGGCGACCGCGATCGAGCGGGCGGCGACTGACGTCCAGGACGCGCAGCGGCGCAACGAGGAGGACCTGGCCAAGCTGATCGACCACCGCCTGGCTGCGCTCGCGCGGATGATCCGCTCGGACAACGAGGCGCTGGCGGATCAGAGGCACCAAGAGCAGGAGGCCGCCAAGCAGTCGCTGCGCGCCGTGAAGGAGCTGCAGGCCAACCTGCCCGAACAGGTCCTCAACGTCGTGGAGCGGCGGATCGACGGGGTCGCGGCCGGACTCGAGCGCCGGATCGACGAGATGACATCCAAGATCTCCCAGCGATATGACAACGACATCCAGGTCGTCGTCGAGCGGATGGGCGACGCGATGCACGCACTCGGCAGCCTCGGCCGGGCAAAGCCCGATCGGATCGAACTCGAGTAGCTACGGCCTCAGCCGGACCACGGCCTCGCCCCGCCGGATCGGGTGCCCGGTCGTGCCCTCGCGGTCGACCGTGACCCAGACGTCGAGCGTCGCCTCGCACGAGACCTCGTCGAGCCCCCGGACGCGGCCGCCCGCGACGATCGTCTCGCCCGGGAAGACCGGCGCGCGGAACTGGACCGACAGCCGGATCACGGACGCGGCGTCACCGGCCCACTCCGCGACGCACGTCGCCAGGTGCCCCATCGTGAACATCCCGTGCGCGATCACGCTCGGGAACCCCGCGGTGCGCGCGACGTCGTCATCGCGATGCAGCGGGTTCAGGTCTCCCGAGGCGTGCGCATACGCCGAGATGGCCTCCCGCGTCACGAGCCGCGGAAGCGGTCCGATCTCGTCGCCCGCCCTCACGTCGGCGAGCCGCCGTGACCCGATCACCCCGCACTCAATCGGATGCCCGCTCGAGCATCGTGGAGGTGGCCGTGACGGCGACCTCGCCGTCGGACCCGACGAGCTCGGTCCGGATCACGAGGAACGCGAGCCCACCGCGTTCGCGGACGTCGTCGATCCGCGAACGGATCGTGAGCGTCTCACCCACGGCGAGCGGGCGGGCGTGCTCGTACGTCTGATCGGCGTGTACGACGCGCAGCAGGTCGAGGCCGACCTCCGGGTCGCCGACGATGCGCGGGAACACCTCGAACTCGGCGGTCGTCGCGAACGTCGGCGGCACGCCATGCGAGGGTCCGCCTACCGCGCGACGGAACGTCTCGACGCGCTCCGCATCCACGACGAACCGGACCTCGGGATAGCGCTTGCCCACGACCTGTGTGTTCACCGCGATGTCCCCCGCACGCCGGAGGGCCGTTCGACCTGTAGCGTCGGACGTACGGCGGTCTCCCGACATCCCGATTCACACTCACCCCGCACGATGCGAAGGTATCGGTCAGTCATGTATCACGGCAAGGTGAGGGGCGCGCTTCCGTGAATCCCATGGCCGGAGGTTCTACGATCGGCGGCGATGCTCGTGTCTGAGCAACGATCCACGATCAAGGTCCTGATCGTCGACGACCAGCGCACGTTCGGCGAGGCGCTGCAGCTGGCGCTCGCCAAGGAACAGGACATGCAGGTCGTCGACGTGGTGACCGACGGCACGTCGGCGGTTCGGGCCGTGAGCCGGCTCCGGCCCGACGTGGTCCTGATGGACGTCGCGATGCCGGGGATGAGCGGGATCGACGCGACCCGACGGATCAAGGAGGCGGACCCCGACGCGCACATCCTGATCCTGTCGGGGTACGAGGACGAGCTGCTCCTGGGTCGCGCGGTCCAGGCCGGCGCCCTCGGGTTGGTGCGCAAGACCGAGGCAGTACTCGACGTTGCGAACACCGTTCGCCAGGCGTCGCGCGGCGAGCGGATCCACGACCAACGCGAGATCGACGGTGCGCTCCGGCGGCTCCGGCACCGCCGCGATCAGGACGCGAGCGCCGAGCAGCGCCTGGGCCGGCTCACGCCGCGCGAGCTCGAGATCCTCCAGGCGATGGCGCGAGGGCGCACGCCGGAGGGGATCTCCGAGGATCTCAAGATGAGCCCGCACACGCTGCGCACGCATACGCAGAACATCATCACGAAGCTCGGCGTGCACTCGAAGCTCGAGGCGCTCGTCCTCGCGATCCGTCACGGACGCGTGCGGACG
>DATHSY010000028.1:0-7708 GCA_035463715.1 Actinomycetota bacterium
ATCGCTCATCGGGCTCCTCCCGGCCATGGTCCGTCGCAGGCGCGGACGAACGGACCATCTTCGGCCAGCACCCCGGCACGCGCAAAGCGAGCCGCTGAGGGCGGAGCCCGCCCTCGGAGCCGGGGCTACCGATCCTCGGGAAACTCGTCCTGGGTGTTCAGCTCGCGTGCTGCTTCCTGATCCAGCGCCTCCCCTCGCCCGAGCGTGATCATCACCGCACCAGTGCCCGCTCGTTGCGCTCCGCCCACGGCAGGAGGAGTCCATAGACCGTCTCGGTCACGGGGACGGCGACGCCGTGTGCCCGTCCGCGACGGACCACCTCACCCTGGAGCGCCTCGAGCTCCATCCGCCGGTCGTGGGTCAGATCGTGGTGCAGCGACGAGAAGGTGTCGGGCTCGAGCGCCCGCGCGAACGCCTCGTGCCGTTCGACGACGTCGTCCCCCAGCTCGACACCCTCCGCTGCGGCGACCGCGCGAACCTCCTCAACGATCGACCGGAAGATGACCATCGCCTCGGGGACATCCCTGATGTCGCCGATCGGGAGGCGGGTTGCCGCCGTCACACCCGACTGCGCGCAGATGAACGCGAGCTTATCCCACAGCAGCCGCCGGATCTCGGTCGTCGCCGTCGCATCTATCCCCGCGGTGCGGCACGCCGCCGCGAGCGCCTCGGCGCGCTCGCTCGCGGAGCCGTCAACCTCGCCCAACAGGATCCGGCCGGGCCCGCCCGTGTGCTCGATCACGCCCGGCTCGGCGATCGTCGAGAAGATGAACGCCACGCCGCCCAGCACGTGCTCGGGTCCGACCGCTGCGGCCAGCTTGTCCTCGTTGTCGATGCCGTTCTGGAGCGAGACGACGCCCGTCCCTTCGCCGATCAGCGGACCGAGCCGTGCGGCCGCCTCGTCGGTGTCGTAGGACTTGACGCAGAACAAGACGTTGTCGCAGCGGCCGACGTCGGCGGGGTCATCCCACGCGGGCAGCTTCACGTCGAAGTCGCCGGCGACGCTCCGGACCCGAAGGCCGCGCTTCCTGATCGCGGCAAGGTGGGCGCCGCGCGCGAGCAGGTGGACCTCCTCCCCGGCGGCCGCGAGGCGCCCGCCGAAGTAGCCGCCGATACCCCCCGCCCCGACGACCCCGATCTTCACGCCGCCCCCTCCCGCCGAGGTCACTTGAGCGAGATCCCTGCGTATGCCTACTATCCCTGTCTACCGAGTTCGCCCGCGCTCCAGCAAGTCGGCGAGAGGCACCGATGGGCGTCCGGCCGCAGGCAGGACCAGAGGGAGGGTCCGGCACCGCCCGCCCCGTGCGGGTGGAGGTGCTGACGTACGCCCCCACGATCTTCTTCCACTGCCAGCACTGCGAGGTCGTGTTCGGGCAGACGGGGATCGGTGAGCGCGTCCACCGCGACCAGGCGCGGGAGTCGCTGCCCGAAGATCTCCAGACCGAGTTCGCGCAGGTGGCCGACTGGGTGCACACGCTCGTGGAACGCCACGGTAACGGGATCCGCGTCCGCGTGATCGACGCGGCATCGATCCAAGGGTTCTGGAAGTCGCTCCGCCACCGCGCCCGCTCGTACCCGGCCGTGGTCGTCGACGGACAGGAACGCTACGTCGGCGCCGACCTCGCCCTGGCCGAGCTCGAGATCGAGCGCCGCGTGGCATCGGGTCAGCACGGACGCCCCTGAAGGGAGGGAGGGTGACGTGAACGCGCTGTGGGTGGTCGTCATCGGTCTGGTGGTGTCGGTCGGCGCCTACCGGCTGTACGCCAAACGGATCGACCGGCAGGTGATCCAGGCGGATCAGAGCAGGGCCACGCCGGCCAAGATGTATATGGACGGCGTGGACTTCGTACCGACCAGCCGCTACGTGCTGTACGGGTACCACTTCAAGTCGATCGCCGCCGCGGGCCCGATCGTCGGCGTGATCACGGCGGCGAACCTCTGGGGGTGGCTGCCGTCGATCCTGTGGCTGATGATCGGCGTGAGCTTCATCGGATGGGCCAGCGATTACAGCGCGATCATGCTGGCCGTCCGCAACGACGGGAACTCGCTCTCGGCGGTGGCGCACCGCCTCATCGCGCCGAGGACCCGTCGGATCCTGTTCCTGTTCATCTTCTTCTACCTGCTGCTGATCGGCGGCGCGTTCGTCGGGATCATGGCGGCGATCCTGGCCGCGCGGCCCGACGTCCCGTTCGGGATCGTGGTCCTCGCGATCGCCGGCCTCGTCGCCGGCTACCTGATCTACACCAAGCGCGCCGACCTGATCCGGGTCACGGTCGGCGTCGTCGCCGTGACGATCCTCGCGATGATGCTCGGGCCCGTCGGCGTCGACCTCTCGAAGGTGCCGGCGGACTGGAACGAGGGACCGATCAGCGGAGCGGTCCTGTCGCTGAACGACGCGGTGAACGGCGACGAGCCGCTCTACCGCGTCGTCGACCCGACGTTCGCCGACCCGCGGATCCCGCCGCCCGACCCCGAGACGGGCGAGCGGCCCGCGACCGCGACGTTCGACCCGGCGACGGGCGAGGTGTCGGTCTTCCCGAGCTTCCTGCTGTGGGTCGTGTTCCTGCTCGTGTTCAGCTACCTCGGCGCGAACCTCGCGATCTGGCGGTTCGCGCAGCCGGTGAACTACATCGGCTTCTGGATCACGGCCCTGACGATCGGTCTGGCGGCGGTCGGGGCGATCCTGGCGACGTTCATCCACCCGGAGGTGGCGGAGTTCAAGATCGACGCCATCACCACCTTCCAGGCCTCGCCGGTGGAGGGCCCGATCCAGCCTCTGTGGCCGATGCTGTTCGTGACGATCGCCTGCGGCGCGATCTCGGGATGGCACGCGCTCTTCGGCTCGGTCGGGACCGCGCGGCAGCTCGAGTACGAGACCGACGCCCTCCCGGTGGGCGGCGGCGGGATGTTCTCGGAGAACGCCCTCGGGCTGCTGTCGCTCACCGCGGTCGCGGTGGCCGGCGGCGCAGGCGCCGGCGCGTTCGCGCTCGGCGTCGGCACGCTGCTGCACGAGGCGACGTTCACCGCGTTGCCGGTGAGCTACGGGACGGCGCTGGGGTTCGGCGTGTTCGTCGTGATCGTGCTCACCGTGGTGCAACTGGTGTTCCGCGTGATGCGGGTGACGCTGAGCGAGTGGCTGGGTGATGCCTGGGTCGGGTTCAAGAACCAGCACGTCGCCACGATCGTCGGGATGGTCGCCGTCGTCGCGCTGGTGATGTCGGGCACCTGGGTCTACCTGTGGCAGCTGTTCGGTGCGGCGAACCAGCTGCTGGCCGCGCTCAGCCTGCTGTTGGTCACGATCTGGCTCGTGTCGACGCGGCGCAACGCGCTCTACGCCGGGATCCCCATGATCTTCATGTACGTCACGACGATCGCGGCGTCGCTCGTCACGGCGTACAACCTGTACGAGGGGATCGTCCAGCGTGAGGGCGTGGCCGCGATCAGCCTTTGGGGCGCGTGGGCGATGATCATCGTCGCGCTCCTGCTGGTCGTCGCGGCGCTCGTGATCGCCTACGACGGCTGGCGCGCGTACCAGCGGTACCGGACGGCGCCCGTCGCTGAGGCGGCCGCGCCGATGCCGACCAGCTGACGTGACACACGCTCGGTCGGAGGGGTTCGTCGGCTGGCGGACCCCTCCGCCGTCATCGGGCGGCCGACCTCGCGAGGTCGACGACGGCCCGGACGAGCTCGCTGGCGTCCGCGACGTCCGGGTCCGGCGGAAGCAGATGGATCTCGACGTGCGGCGGCTCGCGTCGGACCGAGACCCTCCAGACCCCGCCGCTCGTCTCGTCGAGACGGCCGATGATCGGTCGGACGGCATCAGGGGGCGCGGCCGGCGCGTGGAGGACCTCGAGCGTCGACCCCTCCCAGTCCGCCGTCACCCAGGCGTCCCGGTCGAGCTTCGCGAGGCGCTCGGCTCCGGTCCACCCCGACCGATCGCCCGCCTCGAGCTCGAAGGTCGGCGACGAGCGCAGGCGCGCCCGGAAGATCATGAAGTCGCGCCGGCCGCGCGACCGGGCGAACAGCCAGAACCACGGGACGTCCCGCGGCTCGAGCACGACGAGAACGGTGAGGTCGGCGAAGGGCGCCGCCGGCTCGACGATCGACAGCTCCACCGCGGAGCTCCCGAGCCACCGGAGGTTCGTCCGCTTCCCGACCTGCGGAAGGCCGCCCTGCAGCCACCGGAGGAGCCGGTTGCCGCGCGCGATGTTGCGCTGCGTCCCCCATGTGAACCACAGCATCACGACGACCAGCAGCCCGATCGCCAGTGCCGTACCGGCCGCACCCAGGCTCACGGCGATCATCCGCGCTCCCCCTCACACCCGGCGGGAATGTACATCGAGGTGTCATGATGGGGCGGAGCGGAGCGATGGACGCACGGACGAACGCCGACGGGCAGCAGTCACCGCGCAGGCGTCTGCGCGAGTTCCTCTTCGGGATGACGGGGTACGAGTTCGTCCGTGAGGCGCTGGAGACCCGTGCTGCCCTGGAGACGATGTTCCTGGTCGTGACGGTAGGCGACATGATCGGTGTGCCGGTGATGCCACCGTTCTACTCCTTGCGGATCCTGCCGTACGTCGTGCCGCTGACGCAGACGTGGCGGAGGCGCGTACTCCGGGAGCGCGAGCTGACGGAGGAGCACCGGTTCGACCTGCACGGGGTGTGAGGGCGCTGAAGTAGCGCAGCGATAGCGCGGTTGAGGAGGTTCGTCGGATGACCGAACGCGAGCAGCGACCGTCGGAGCAGCCGCCGCAGCAGCAGCCGGAGGAGCCACGCGGGATCCGCGGGTTCCTCAGCAAGGCGCGCAAGGTCACCTATGGGATGGCGGCCCACGACATGACGCGCACCGCGCTGCGGACGCGCGGCAGCATGGAGCACCTGTTCATCCTGGTCACGATGGGCGACCTGGTCGGCGTCCCGATCCTTCCGCCGTACTACTCGCTCAGGCTCCTCCCGTACGTCGTGCCGCAGATCTCGACGTGGAAACGGCGGATGTTGCGCGAGAAGGATCTGACGGACGCGATGTTCTGAGCCCAGGGACGCTGAGGTTCGGTGATGGGGACGAGCGGCGGCACGAGTGGTACCGGCGGCACCGAGAAAGGCGCAGCGCTCCCCCGCACCCTGGGCGCCGGATCGCTGGCGGCGGTGTTCCGCGAGCACCCGGAGCGCAGGTACGTGATGTTCGGCGGCAAGGGTGGTCTCGGCAAGACGACGTTCTCGGCCGCCACGGCGTTCTGGCTCGCCCAGCAGGGTCACAAGGTGATGGTGTTCTCCGTCGATCCGCAGGCCAGCCTGTCGGACATCTTCCAACGCGACATCTTCGGGCAGGGCCCGGTCAAGATCATGGAGAACCTGTGGGCCCAGGAGATCGACGCCGACAGGCACATCGCCGAGTACCAGGACGAGATCCGCAAGAAGATCGTCGACATGTATGGCATGGAGAAGGTCCCCGACGAGATCGAGGACTACATCCAGGCTGCGTCGGCGGAGCCCGCGATGGAGGAGAGCGCGATCTTCGATGCCGTCGTCGACATCGTCGTCGGCGGTGAGTACGACTACTACATCTACGACCTCGTTCCGCTGGGTCACGCTCTGTACTACCTGTCGATGGCGAAGGTATACGACGAGTGGATCACCAAGATCACGCACCTGCGCGAGGAGATGCGCGAGTACGAGGAGGTCGTGGCGAAGATCCGCCGGGAGAGCGAGATCGAGGAGGACAAGATCCTCGGCGAGCTCCAGTACATCCGTGGCCGGATCAACGCGGCGTCGAAGATCCTGGTGGACCGGGTCAAGACCGCTTTCTTCTTCGTGGTGATCCCGGAGGAGATGGTGCTGGCAGACACGCGCAGGGCGGCCGAGATGTTCGCGCGCTTCGACGTCCCCATCGCGGGCTACGTGGTCAACCGGATCCTGCCCGAGGAACTGCTGGGCGAGGGGACGCCGGCGTTCCTCACGAACCGGATCCAGATGCAGCGCAGGTACCTCGACCAGATCGACGGCTCGCTCGGCGACCAGATCCT
Organism: Actinomycetota bacterium; assembly: GCA_035463715.1. Lineage (GTDB taxonomy): Bacteria > Actinomycetota > UBA4738 > UBA4738 > HRBIN12 > DATHSY01. The sequence continues at coordinate 6,024 of DATHSY010000028.1, forward strand.
GGCGCGGGTCCCCGAGCTCGAGCGCGACGTGACGGGCCTCGAGATGATCGAGCGAACCGCGGACATCCTGTTCCGGGAGTAGGGGGAGGAGGTCGCGATGGCGCAGGTGGTCGCGGAGCGGAACCCACTGGTCGATACCTCGATGCGCGAGCTCGTCGAGCGCACACCGGACCTGCGGTACGTCTTCTTCGGCGGCAAGGGCGGGGTCGGCAAGACGGTGCTGGCCGGCATGAGCGCGCTGTGGTTCGCGCAGCAGGGCCGGAGAACGTTGCTCGCCTCGACGAACCCGGTGCATAGCCTGTCGGGACTGCTCGACCAAGACGTGTTCGGCACGCATACGCCCGTCGAGAGCGTCGAGAACCTGTGGGCCTTCGAGATCGACACACGCGATGCGATCGAACGTTCGAAGCGCGAGATCCGCGAGAAGATCCAGTGGTTCCTCAAGTTCGCCGAGATCTCGACGAAGGCCGAAGAGTTCGTCGAGGCCGCGACGACGAACCCCGCCTTCGAGGAGTCGGCCATGTTCGAGAACATGGTCGATCTGATGTTCGCGAACGAGTACGACGTCTACGTCTTCGACACGGCGCCGACGGCGAACGCGCGCCGGCTGCTCGGGATGTCGAAGGTCTACGGTCTCTGGGTCAACAAGATGGTCAGATCGCGCGAGGAGGCGCAGACGCTCCGCGAGGCGCTGTCCTTCACCAAGAAGAAGGAGCAGGACCCCTTGATGGAGTACCTCCTCTCGTTCCGCGAACGGATCGAGCACGCCCGCGAGCTGCTGACCGACCCGGCGAAGACGGCGTTCTTCTTCGTCACGCTGCCGGAGGCGCTCCCGATCGCCGTGATCCGGCGTTTCATCGCGTGGTTCACCGATTTCGGGATCCCGGTCGGCGGCGTCGTGGTCAACCAGGTGATCCGGGAGGAGGAGACGGTCGGCGCCCCGGAGTTCGTCCGGAACCGGGTCGCGATGCAGCGCGAGTACCTGGATCAGATCGGAACGGACTTCGCCGGCATGGTGCGCGCCGTCCTGCCGCTGTACGACGACGAGATCCGGGGCGTCGCGTCGCTGGACCGAGCCGCCGTCGACCTGTTCGCCTGACGTTCAGCCCTCGCACCGGGTGCCCGCGCCGCACAGCGTCGCGTTCTGCTGCTCCTCGACGAAGGCGACCAGATCGGCGCGGGCCTCGAGGGCGAGCGCCTCGTCGACGTCGAACAACGCCGTGGACGGCGTCCCCGCGTCGAACGCGTACCGGTACCGCACGCACCCACCGTCGAAGATGTAGAAGCGGTCGCCCGCGAGCGCGGGCGCGAGGCTCCCCGGCCGTTCGAACCGGATCGCCCCCGCCTCCTCGCTCGGCACCTCGGTCCCGCCGGCACCGGGGCACGCCTCCGTCAGCCGCACCTCGACGGCGCGCCGCCCCGCGAGGTCCGAGTTCAGCCACACCTTGGCCAGGCCGGTGTGCATCTGGGCGTTCCCGAAGGTCCACCCCGACGGCAGACCCGCGATGCACGGGATCTTCGTCGCCGACGGCACGGCCTGCGCGGCCAGGACCAGGGCATCGCTGCCGCCGCACTCGGGCGCGGTGAACACCGGGAGGTCCTGGACCGGCACCAGGAGCCCGGCCCCGACGAATACCGTCATGACGAACGCGACGATCAGCCCAACGGTCAGCGCCAGGCGCCGC
>DATHSY010000029.1:0-6567 GCA_035463715.1 Actinomycetota bacterium
GTCGTCACGCTCACGAAGTCACTCGCGCTCGAGCTCGCGCCGCGCGGCGTCCGCGTCAACGCGATCTGCCCGAACGACGTCGACACGCCGATGCTCGCCGGGCAGGCCCGCGACTACGGCGGCGGCGACCCGAACGGGTACCTGCGGGAGCTGCTCGCCCGGTACCCGCAGCGCGAGCGCGCCCGGTTCATCCGGCCCGCCGAGATCGGCGCGCTGGTCGTCTTCCTGTGCTCGCCCGAGGCGGCGCCGATCACCGGCGCGTGCATCCCGATCGATTTCGGCTCGACCGCGGGGGTGGTCTGAGATGTGTCTGGTCGCCGCGCTTGCTCTGATGATGCCCCGGCTCGTGCTGGTCCTGCTGTGGCTCCTGCCGACGAACTATCTGAGCCACGCCTTCGGGACGTGGGTCTGGCCGCTCATCGGCTTCTTCCTCCTGCCGACGACGACGATCGCGTACGCGATCGCCGAGAACGAGTTCAACGGCGCGAAGGGCTGGGGCCTGGTGATCGTGATCCTCGGCGTGGCCCTCGACCTCGGACTGATCAGCGGCGGCCGCGGGATCTTCCGGCGCGACTGACCTCGCGGCGCTAGCCCGCCGCGGCGAGCGCGTCCTCGAGGATCTGCAGGCCCTCGTCGAGCAGCGGTTCGTCGATCGTGAGCGGCGGCAGGAGCCTGAGGACGTTGTCGTACGTCCCCGCCTTCAGCAGGACGAGCCCCTCGGAGAGCGCGCGCTGCACGATCGCCGTGCCGGTCGGGCCGTCGATCGGCTCCTTCGTCCCGCGGTCGCGCACCAGCTCGATCGCGCTCATCATGCCGCGTCCGCGGACCTCGCCGATCATCTCGTGGCGGCCCTGCATATCGCGCAGGCGATCGAGGACGCGCTCGCCGAGCGTGCGGGATCGCTCGAGCAGCCCCTCGCGCTCGATCTGGTCGAGGACCGCGAGCGCGGCCGCCGCGGCGACGGGGTTGCCCCCATAGGTCCCACCCAGACCGCCGACGTGCACGATGTCCATGATCTCCGCGCGCCCGGTGACGGCCGAGATCGGGAGCCCTCCGCCGAGCGACTTGGCCGAGGTGACGAGGTCGGGCACGACGCCCTCGTCCTCGATCGCGAACCAGCGGCCGGCACGCCCCATGCCGCTCTGGATCTCGTCCGCAACGAACAGGATGCCGTTCTCAGAACAGAATTCGGCGAGGCCCTTGAGGAACCCCGGCGCAGGCACGACGAACCCGCCCTCGCCCTGTATCGGCTCGACGACCACGGCGGCGATGTTCTGCTCACCGATGTGCTTGTGCATCTCGTCGATCGCGTACCTGAGGCAGGACCCTGCGCATGTCTCGGGCGTCCCGCCGGTGGGGCACCGGTAGGGGTACGCGAACGGCAGCCTGAACACCTCGGGCGCGAACGGCCCGAAGCCCTGCTTGTACGGCATCACCTTCGCCGTGAGCGACATCGCGAGCAGCGTCCGTCCGTGGAAGGCGTGGTCGAACACGACGACGGCCGACCGCTTCGTGTGGTACCGCGCGATCTTGACCGCGTTCTCGACGGCCTCGGCCCCGGAGTTCGCGAACATCGTCTTCTTCGCGAAGTCACCGGGAGCGAGCGCGTTCAGCCGCTCCGCGAGCGCGATGTACGGCTCGTTCGCGGTCACGTGGAAGCACGTGTGCGTGTCGAGCTCGAGCTGCCGCTGCGCCGCCTCCACGACCGCAGGGGAGGTGTGGCCGACGTTCAGCACCGCGATGCCGGTCGCGAAGTCGATCAGCCGGTTGCCGTCGACATCCTCGATGATCGCGCCCGACGCTCGCGCGGTGACGATCGGGTGGATGTTGGCGACGCCTTGCGGGATGGCGTCCGCGCGCCTGGCGAACAGCTCCTTCGACCGCGGCCCCGGGATCTCGGTGACGACCTTGCGCTCCTGTGGGATGTCCACCCTCGTCCCCTCCTGTCGTGACCGTGCGCTTCTCGTTCGGCCCGGGAAGCATCCTCCCGCGGGGTGTCGTCTGTCAGGCCGTCCCGCAACCAAGCGAGCGTTGCGCTTTTGTACGCTCCGTCCAGTCAGGCGCATGTCGCACGCCCTCAGGCGTGGTTTCTGTACGGAACGTACAATCCCGCCGTGGCCCTGAGCGTCCGTGACATCCTCTCCGTTCCCGGCCTCGCGCTGCGGCCGGTCGCAGGGGAGCGGTCGCTCGACCGGCCGGTCCGGTGGATCCACGCGAGCGAGCTGGAGGACCCGACCCCTTGGCTGAAGGGCGGCGAGATCCTGCTCACGACCGGCGCCGGCGTCGGCTCGACGCCCGCCCGCCAGCGCGCGTACGTGCGGCGACTCGTGGACGCGGACCTGGCCGGGCTCGGGTTCGGCACCGGGTTCACGCACGACCGGATCCCGAAGGCGATCGTCACGTCGGCCGAGGAGCTGGGATTCCCGGTGTTCGAGGTGCCGTACCCGGTCCCGTTCATCGCGATCACCGAGGCGGTGTTCACGCGCCTGCTCGCGGAGCAGTACGAGGTCCTCCAGCGGGCGGTCGACGCGGAGCAGCAGTTGACCCGCGCCGTGATGGACGGCGACGGCGTCCAGGGCATCGCGACGTCGCTCGCGTCGGTGACCGGCGGCTGGGCGCTGCTGCTCGACCTGCACGGGCTGCCGGTCGCCGCGACCTCGGGCGCGGCGCGCCAGCGCGCCACGCGTGTGTGGGAGGAGCTCCGCGATTCCCGGCCGGACGGGAGCGGCTTCAGCCTCACGCTCGTCGACCGCGGGCACCACGTCTGGGTTCAGCCGGTCGGCGCCAACGGCCGCGTCGAGGCGTTCCTGGCGGTCGGCAAGCCCGACGCGCCCGGCCACTTCGACCGGATCGTCGCCGCGCACGCGCTCTCGCTGTTCGCGATCGAGCTCGCGAAGTCGCGCGCCGTCGCCGAGGCCGAGCGCCGCCTCCAGGGCGACTTCTTCGATGCACTCGCGGCAGGCGGGCTGCCGGCTCACGAGATCGCTCGGGGGCTCGGCCGGTTCGGGTTCGCGCGTGATGATCGCGTCCTCGCCCTCTCGATCGAGAGCGAGGACGGCGACGACGTCGGCTATGTCGCAGAGGACCACCTCTCGCGCGCCGGCGTTCCATACCTGATCTCGCCGACCGACCGCGGGATCCACGCGCTGCTCGCCGAGGGATCGAGGCCGGACCTGGAAGAGCTGCGCACGTACCTCGAGGAGCGCGTCGGGCGGTCGGTGCGGGTCGGCGCGGGAGGCGCCGTCGACGCGACCGACGTCGGCCGCAGCGTCCGCGAGTCACGCTACGCCCTGCAGGTGTGCCGTCTGGAGGGGTGGGGGAGCGCGGGCTTCGACGATCTCGGGACCTACCGTCTGTTGCTGTCGATGGCCGAACCGGATGCGCTGCGTGCGTTCGCGGACAGCATGCTCGCTCCGCTCGACGGGTACGACCGCGCGCATGGCGGGGAGCTCCAGGCGTCGCTCCGCGCCTTCCTGCAGCACAACGCCCGCTGGGAGACCGCGGCTGCCGACCTGTACGTCCACCGCCACACGCTGCGCTACCGGATGCGCAAGGTCGAGGAGCTGACCGGCCGCGACCTGTCGTCCAGCTTCGACCGGATGGAGTTCTGGCTCGCGCTTCGCGCGCGGGAACTGCTGGCCACGGAGGCCGATGCCTGAGGGCCGCGGTTCCTGAGCCTACGTCTGGGCGCCCCCCATCACGGCCGCGTGCCAGCTCTTGTCGGCGACGCCGGTGAGGTCGGCCATCACGTGGCGGACCGTCGTGAAATCCTCCAGCGAATACGTCGACATGTCCTTGCCGAAGCCGGAGCCCTTCACGCCGCCGTGGGGCATCTCGGACACGATCGGGATGTGGTCGTTGATCCACGTGTTGCCGAACTCGAGCCGGCGGGTCGCGTCCAGCGCGCGATAGATGTCCCGGGTCCACACCGAGCTGGAGAGTCCGTAGACGACGTCGTTCGCCATCGTGACGGCGTCCTCGTCGTCGCGGAACGGCAACACGACGAGCACGGGCCCGAACACCTCCTGCTGCACGATCTCCGAGTCCTGCGCGGCGTCGACGACGACGGTCGGCTCGTAGTACCACCCGCGCTCGGTGCCGGGCCGGGTCGGACGCCTGCCACCGGTCACGACCTTGGCGCCGGCGTTCGACGCGCGTTCGACGAACCCCTCGACCCGTTCGCGCTGTGAGGATGTGATCAGTGGGCCCATGTCGGTGGCCGGATCGAGCGTCGGCCCGAGGACGAGCGCGGACGCGAGATCGGCGACGCCGGAGACGAACTCGTCGTACAGGGCCTCCTGGACGTACGCTCGCGTCGCCGCCGTGCAGTCCTGTCCGCAGTTGATGTACGCGCCCGCCACGGCACCTCGGATCGAGGCGTCGACGTCCGCGTCGTCGAACACGATGAACGGTGCCTTGCCTCCGAGCTCCAGGTGCAGCCGCTTGACGCCGTCCGCAGCGGCGCGCATCACGAGCTTGCCGGTCTCGGTGTCCCCGGTCAGGCAGACCATCCGGACATCCGGATGCGTGATCAGCGGCGTCCCGATCTGCGAGCCCTGCCCGGTCACGATGTTGAGCACGCCACGCGGCAGCCCCGCCTCCTCGCACAGCGTCGCAATCTCGAAGGCCGACAGCGGGGTTTCCTTCGCCGGCTTCATCACGACGGTGTTGCCGGCCGCCAGGGCCGGGAAGACCTTCCAGACCTCGATCTGGAAGGGGTAGTTCCACGGGCAGATCGCCGCGATCACGCCGAGCGGATCGCGGCGGAGGTAGCTCAGGTGGTCGGGCGAGTACTCGCCGGCGGCCTTCCCCTCCAGCACCCGCGCTGCCGACGCGAAGAACCGCACGTTGTCGGCGCCGAACGGGATGTCGAAGTTCCGCGTGAGCTTCACGGGCTTCCCGGCGTCGGCCGACTCGATCTCGGCGAGGGTGTCGAGCCGCTCGTCGATCAGGTCGGCGACGCGGAGCAGCACCCGCGCGCGCTCGCCCGGCGGGATCCGGCTCCAGCGGCCGTCGCGGAAGGCCGCGCTCGCCGCGTCGACCGCACGCGCGACGTCGGACGCATCCGCCGCCGCGGCGCTCCCGATCTCTTCGCCGGTGGAAGGGTCGACGACCGGGATCCACTGCCCGGACGACGGCGGGACCCAACCCCCATCGATGTACAGGTCGTGCTCACGCATCCGGCCACCCCCTACGTCTGTGCTCGGCTCTCCCGGCACCCGGCGGCACCGTATGGCCGACACGACGCGCGGCGAAGGGTCGTCGGGCACGCCCTGCGTGGGACCGCCGGCGCGACGAGGCGGTCGCCGGGCCGCGATGGCCGCGCAGGCCGGGAGTGCCGGCCGGCTTTGTCCCTCCCGTACAGCGCGCCGCGGGCCGGGGTCCACAACGTCGGGTAGCAGCCTTCACGGGCGGGAGGTCATACTTGGGTGTTTCTGGGTCGATCCTGGTTCGCGACCCCGGCGGGTACGGTAACGAAGGGGGAGGGCACATGGCCGAAGTGAAGACGTGGGGCATGTACGTCGGTGGCAGCTGGGTGGAATCGAGCCGCGGTGAGTCCGAGGACAACATCAACCCCTCCAACGGGGAGGTCGCCGACCGGGTCCAGGTCGGGACGCGCGAGGACGCCGATCGGGCGGTCGCGGCCGCGGCTAAGGCCTACGACGAGGTGTGGTTCGACACGCCGCCGAAGGAGCGCTCGGCGATGATGTTCAAGCTGGCCGACGCCATGGAGGCCGACGCCGACGAGCTGGCGCGCCTGGAGGCCGAGGACGTCGGCAAGCCGATCGAGGTCTCGAAGGCCGACATCCCGTTCATCATCGACAACCTCCGGTTCTTCGCCGGGGCAGCCCGGCTGCAGGAGGGCAAGTCGGCGGGCGAATACGAGAAGGGCTTCACCAGCATGATCCGCCGTGAGCCGCTCGGTGTGACCGTCGGCATCTGCCCGTGGAACTACCCGCTGATGATGGCGGTCTGGAAGCTCGGCCCGGCGCTCGCCGCGGGCAACGTCTCGATCCTCAAGCCGGCCGAGATCACGCCGCGGACGACGCTCCGCCTGGCCGAGCTGTCGCAGGACATCCTGCCGCCCGGCGTCCTGAACGTCGTCACGGGCCACGGCTCGGAGATCGGCGACCAGCTCGTGATCCACAAGGACGTGCGGCTGGTGTCGGTCACCGGCGACACCGCGACCGGCAAGATCATCGCGGCGCGCGGCGGCGAGTCGAACGTCAAGCGGATGCACCTCGAGCTCGGTGGCAAGGCGCCGGTCGTGGTGTTCGACGACGCGCCCCTCGACGCGCTCGTGGAGACTCTCAAGTTCGCCGGGTACACGAACACCGGCCAGGACTGCACGGCGTCGTGCCGGGTCGTGGCAGGCCCGGGGATCTACGAGGACCTCCTCGCGGAGCTGGTGCCGGCGGTCGAGTCGATCAAGGTCGGCGCGATCATGGACAGCTCGGTCGAGATGGGACCGCTCGTCTCGGAGAAGCAGCGCGAGAGCGTCGCCGGCTTCGTGGACCGCGCGCAGGACTCGGGCGCGAAGGTGCTCACCGGCGGCGAGCAGATCGA
>DATHSY010000030.1:0-2111 GCA_035463715.1 Actinomycetota bacterium
GGGACGCCGAGGACGTCGGCCTGGAACTGCATCAGCAGCTCGTTGTAGACCATGCCGCCGTCGACCTTCAGCGAGGTGAGGTCGACGCCGGAGTCGGCGTTCATCGCGTCGACGACCTCCTTGGTCTGCCACGCCGTGGCCTCGAGCACCGCGCGGGCGATGTGGCCCTTGTTCACGTACCGGGTGAGGCCGGCGACGATGCCGCGAGCGTCGCTCCGCCAGTACGGCGCGAACAGACCCGAGAACGCCGGGACGAAGTACACGCCGCCGTTGTTCTCGACCGTCGAGGCGAGCGCCTCGACCTCGGCCGAGGACTGGATCATCCCCAGGTTGTCACGGAGCCACTGGACGAGCGCCCCCGTGATGGCGATCGATCCCTCGAGCATGTACGCCGCCGGCTGGTCGCCGATCTTGTACCCGAGCCCGGTGATCAGGCCGCTCTTGGACGGCACCGGCTCGGTGCCGGTGTTGAGCAGCACGAAGCACCCGGTCCCGTAGGTGTTCTTCGCCTCACCGACCGAGAAGCAGGTCTGCCCGAACAGCGCAGCCTGCTGGTCTCCGAGGTCACCGGCGACCGAGATGCCGCCCAGGTCGCCCTTCGCCTCGCCGTACACCTCCGAAGAGGCCTTGATCTCGGGCAGCATCGCCCTCGGGACGCCCAGGATCCCGAGGATCTCCTCGTCCCATCCGAGCGTCTGAAGGTCCATCATCAGCGTCCGGCTCGCGTTCGTGACATCGGTGATGTGCACGCCGCCGTCAGGACCGCCGGTGAGGTTCCAGATGCACCAGGTGTCGATGTTCCCGAACAGGATCTCGCCACGTTCGGCCCGCTCGCGCGCGCCGTCGACGTTGTCGAGGATCCACTTGATCTTCGGCCCGGAGAAGTACGTCGCGATCGGCAGGCCCGTCTTCGAACGGAACCGGTCCTGCCCGCCGTCCTTCGACAGCTCGTTGCAGATCTGGTCGGTCCGCGTGTCCTGCCAAACGATCGCGTTGTACACGGGCTTGCCGCTGGATTTCTCCCAGACGACGGTGGTCTCCCGCTGGTTGGTCACTCCAACCGCCGCGAGGTCGCTCGCCTTGAGGCCCGCCTTCTGCAATGTCCCGGCGATCACCTGATCGCTCCGCATCGTGATCTCGACCGGGTCGTGCTCTACCCAGCCCGGCTTGGGATAGATCTGCTCGTGCTCCTTCTGATCGATCGCCACGACCTTGCCCTCGTGGTCGAAGATCATGAAGCGCGTGCTGGTCGTCCCCTGATCTAGGGCTGCCGCGTAATCCGCCATCGAACCTCCTTCCTCTGCCTCGTCAACCGTCCGCTCCGGCCCACGTCTCGGCCGCGGTACGCAGGAGCAGGTACGAGGACGTCGCGCCCGGGTCCTGGTGTCCGGCGCTCCGTTCGCCGAGATAGCTGGCGCGACCCTTGCGCGCGACGAGCGGGATCGTTGCCTTCATCCCGTCCTCCGCCGCTGCCGCCGAGCGCTTGAGCGCCTCGTCGAAAGCGGCGCCGTCTGCGACTGCGGCCTCGAACACGTCCCGGGCCGGCGCGAGCGCGTCGACCATCGTCTTATCGCCGAGCTCGGCCTTGCCCCGCATCACCACGCCATCGACGCCCATGCGCAGCGCGTCGGCCCAGCTCTGCGGCGACAGGTCCGGCTTCCCGGCGGTCGCCGCGCCCATCTGCATGAACAGCGTTCCGTAGAGGGGCCCGCCTGCGCCTCCGACGGTCGAGACGAGCGTCATCCCGACCGTCTTCAGCATCCCACCGACGTCGCCTTGCGGCGCGCCGTCGAGCTTGGCCAGGACCGCCTGCATACCGCGGTCCATGTTGATCCCGTGGTCGGCGTCGCCGATCGCCGAGTCGAGCTCGGTGAGATGGGCGCGATGCTCGGCGATGAGGTCAGCGAACAGGCGGACCCAGGCCTCGAGCCGGACGACCGTCACGACTTCGTCGGCCACGGCTCACACTCCCCACCGCAACGCCGGGGTACGAACCGGGGCGTCCCACAGGCTGACCAACTCGTCGTCGAGTTTGAGCAGGGTGATCGAACAGCCGGCCATCTCGAGCGACGTGATGTAGGGGCCGACGAGGGAGCGTTCGATGGTGATCC
>DATHSY010000031.1:0-3288 GCA_035463715.1 Actinomycetota bacterium
TGCGACCTCCTTCGGCGGGAGCCGTTCCGGCAGTGAACGGACGCGCAGCAGGTCACGCAGGCGCGCAGCGATCGCGCCCAGGATCATCAGCGGGTCCGCGCGCGACTCGAGCAGCGACCGAAGCGACCGCATCGCGCCCACGACGTCCTTCTTGAACGCCCGGTCGCACAGGTCCCACGTGTGCTGCTCGCCGAGGCCGCGGAACTGCCGACGCACCAGGTCCGCCGTGATCCTTTCCCCCGCGAACGCCGACGTGAGCTGCTCGAGCGCTTGAGCGAGCGCGGCCGGGTCCTCCCCGATCGTCTCGACGAGAGCCGCGGCGCCGTCCTGCGCGAGCGCGACATCGTTCGCTTTCGCGCGGCCGAGCAGCCACCCCGTCAGGTCGCGCCGCGTGACCTTGATCTCCCGCACCTCGCCGACCGGCGCGACCAGCTTCGACAGCGCGGCCGGCGCCTTCGCGCGTTCGCCGACCGTCGCGCACAGCACGAGCGGCGCGTCCTCCGGCGGATCCGTGAGGAACGCCCTGAGCTCCGCCACCGCATGGTCGGGTAGCGCCCTGCAATCGGTGACGACCAACGCCCGGCGTTCGCCGAACAGCGACGGCGTCGCGAGGTCGGAGAGCTCGCCCCCCTGCCACTCGGATCCGTCCAGCTCGCGCGGCTGCACGTCGCCGACGATCTCGAGCGCCGCCTCACGCAGCAGGAAGTCGTCCTCGCCCCAGAGCAGATGCACACTCACGCGGCCGATGCTACCGGAGCATCCCCGAACACGATCGTGCGTCCGCGACCGGTCTCGACCACGATGCCGGTCGGCTCGAACGAGACGACCACGTCGCCCGCGCGATCCGTCCGGAACACCCGCGCACCGCTCGCTCGAAGGACGTCCAACGTCTCCGGGACCGGGTGCCCGTAGTCGTTCGGACCGACGCTCACGATCGCGATGCGCTCGTGAACGGCCAGGAAGAACTCGCCGATCGACGTCGCGGCGCCGTGATGCGGGACGTTGAGGACGTCCGCGGTCGGCACCGTGCCGTCCTCGACCATCACCTCCTGAGCCTCGACCTCGGGCTCGTTCGCGAACAGCACGGTGTCCTCCCGGTACGTCAGCAGCAGGACGAGGGAGTCGTTGTTCGGGTCGGAGTTCGTGCCCGTCCAGCAGCGATCCGGGCTGATCACGTCGAACCGCAGGTCGCCCACCCAGATCACGTCCCCGCGCATCGGCTGCCGCTCCGGGATCCCCTCCTGGTGCACGGCCTGGAGGAACGCCCGGTAGCTGTCGGACCGCGCCTCGGGAACCGGGCAGCCCGAGTCGACGACGAGGCCCACCGGGAACCGCGACAGCACCTGCGGGAGCCCGACGTAGTGGTCCTCGTGGGGATGCGTGGCGACGACGACATCCAGCCGCTTCACCCCGAGCGCCGCGAGCTTGGTCGCTACCAGCGCGGGATCGGGGCCGCCGTCGATCAGGACGTTGGCCCCGTCGGGCGACGACACGAGCGCGGCGTCGCCCTGGCCCACGTCGAAGAACCGGACGACCAGCCCGCTCGGCGGTCCGCCGCGGATCGCGGACGACCAGACGACGATGGGCACGAGGAGACACGCCGACACGATCGCGACGCGAGGCACGCGGCGGCGCCGGCCGAGCCACCAGGCGAGCGCGACGACCACCGGCACGCCGACCACCAGCGGCGCCCAGCCGCCGCCGGAGGTGATCCACGGGACCGGCGCCGTGGCGAGGGCGTCGGCGACGAACGCGAGGTACCGCATCGGCAGCGCGGCGAGCGTCGCGATCGGACGTGCCACGGGCTCCGACATGACGCCCAGACCGCCGGCGAGGAGCCCGAGCAGCAGGGCGGGCGAGACCGCGGGGAACGCGAACAGGTTCGCGAGCACGGTGACGATCGGGATCTCGTGGAAGTGGAACAACAGCACCGGGGTGACGCCGGCCTGTGCCGCGATCGTCGTCCCGGCGGCGAGCGCGACCGGCCGGGGTAGGAACCGGAGCCGCTCGCCGATCTGTGATGCCATCGCGATCATGCCCGCCGTCGCGGCGACCGAGAGCTGGAAGCCGACGGCCCAGACGAGCGACGGATCGAACACGAGCAAGATCAGGACCGCGCCGGCGAGGATCGAGGCCGTGCTGCGGGGCCGCCCGAGCAACACTCCGGTGAGCGTCAGACCCGCCATCACGCCGGCTCGGATGACCGAAGGCTCAGCCCCCGTCACGATGACGAAGAACAGCACGGTCAGCGCCGTTGCGACGAAGCGCGGCACCCGCGGGAGCCCGAGCGCGGCGGCGAGCCCGACGATCGGCGCGAGCACCATCGCGACGTTCTGGCCCGACACGACGAGCAGGTGCCCGAGCCCGGTCGCGCGGAAGTCGCGCTCGAGAGCCGGATCGAGCTCGGAGTCATCGCCGAGCGCCAGACCGAGCAGGAGGCCGGCCTCGCGCGGCGGGAACAGCCGCTCGATCGCACCACCGACGAAGGAACGGAACCGCTGCGCCGCCGCCACGAACGCGTTGGACGACCCGCCGAGTCGCTCGAACGTCCGGACCCTGATCTGCGCCGCGATCCCGCGGTGCTCGAGCGACTGGGCGAACCCCGGTTCGTCCGGCCATGCGACCGTCCCGATCACGCGGATGCGATCGCCGCGGACGGCGCGCGGCGGCTCGTCCTTGCCCGAGAGCCACACGGTCTCGCGGATCTCGACCGTGCCGTCGTTCGTGGTCACCGCGCCCACGCCCGCGATCGCGGACCAGCCGAACCGTCCCAGCTGTGGGTCGGTGCGCAGCGACGCCTCGACGGTTACCCCCGTCCGGACGAGGCTCCGGAGATGCGCGCCTTCGATCCGGTGCTCGAACGCCTCACCCCAGCCGATCCCCAGGAGCAGCAACGACACGGCGAGCGCCGACACCGCCCGACGCACACCCCGTCGGGATGAGGGGAGCGAGGCGACCGCCACGATCGACGCCGGGCGGTCGTCGACGACGAGGCCGGCATCGCGAAGGCGGTCCTCGACGTGCGGCATCCCGGCCGCGGCCGCGAGCGCCAGCGTCACCGCGCCGAGGCCGAGCCACGCGGGCACAGGTAGCCCGCCCCCGACGCGCTCGTGAACGAGCAGCCCGGCCGAGAATGCCGCCGTCGCGACCGGCAGGAACCAGACGCTCACACCGTGACGTCGTCGCGGATCTGCTCGAGGATCGAATCGCCGATCCCGCTCACGTCGACCAGGTCGTCCACCGACGCGAACGGGCCGTTCTCCGTCCGGTGGTCCACGATCCGCTGCG
>DATHSY010000032.1:0-8643 GCA_035463715.1 Actinomycetota bacterium
CGGCACGTCCGCCGAGCGGAACTTGAACGAGATCGACCGCGCGCCCGGACGGAACGCGTTCGTCCGCACCGTGGCGCGGATCAGAGCCAGGTGGTTGCGCAGGATCCGGTCCTGTTCGAGCGACGTCACGGCGTCGAGCTCGGCCTCGACCGCCTCGCCGAGCGACCGCTCCGCCTCCGGATCGCTCGGCCGGCCCGGATCGAACCGCACCTCGAACAGCTCCCACAGCTTCCGCGCGATCGACGGATGCGCGGCGAAGGCGTCGTTCTTGTATTCGGCGGTGAAGCTCGCGTTCACGCGGTGGTGGTACTTGCGGTACGCGCGAAGCACCGTCACCCGACGCCAGTCCAGCCCCGCCGTGACGACGAGCCGGTTCAACGAGTCCGACTCCGCATCCCCCCGCCAGACGGCCGCGATCGCGTCGGCCAGTCGCGCGCCGGACGACTCGATGTCGATCGGGTGGCCGTCCGCGTCCAGGACGCCGAAGTCCTGAAGGAACCGCTCGTCGGTGTCGAGCTCGCCCAGGAGGTCCGTCGGACGCTCCTCGACCACACGCAGCCCGAGCGCCTCGAGGGTCGGGACGAAGTCGGAGAGCTGGATCTTGCCGCCGACCTTGTACAGCCGGATCCGCGTGAGCACCTCGCCGTCCTCGCCCTTCACGTTGGCGATGCCCACGACGAAGGCGATGTCGTCCTGCTCGAGCCGCTCGAAGTGCTCGATGTCGGTGACCGCGAGCTCGACGTCGGTAGTCGACCGGTAGTAGTCGGGGAACCGAGGCGCCCATCGGCCGAACAGCTCGCGTGCGCGCGCGGGGCCGTACGTCCGTTCCATCAGTTCGAGCAGGCGGTCGTCCCACGTCTGCGCCAGCTCGACCACCTCGTGCTCGAGCTGCGCGAACGGGACGTCGGGCACCTCGCCGTCGGCCACGTGAACCGCGAAATGGATCATCGCCAGCTGGCTCTCACCGAGCGACAGGTGGTAGTCGACCGACGATCCACGGAACCGCTGCATGAACAGGTCCTGGAGCCGCATCCGAAGCTCGGCGCTGAACCGCTCGCGCGGGAGCGCGACCAGGAGCGAGACGCTCCGACCGTACAGGTCCCGACGCACGAAGAGCCTGACGTGCCCCTGCTCCTGCAGTGCGAGCAATCCCATCACGCTCCGCCGGAGCTCATGGGTGGAGGCCGCGAACAGCTCGTCCTTGGGGAAGCTCTCGAAGATCGCCACGACGGCCTTGTAGTCGTGCGACCCCTCGAACAGGTCCTCGGCCTCGAGTATCTGCGAGAGCTTGCGGTGCAGCAGTGGCGTCCTGCTGGCGGGCTCCATGTATGCCTTCGACGTGAACAGGCCGATCAGACGCGCCTCCCCCACGATCTCGCCTTCGGGCGACACGCGACGGACGCCGATGTAGTCCATCCGCGCGCGTCGGTGGACCGTCGAGGCGCGGTTCGTCTTGGAGTAGATCAGGAGGTCGCCGCCCTCGATCCGCGATCGCAGCGACGGCTCGAGCGAGGACAGCGGGACCCGTTGCTCGTAGGACGACGATCCCGGTTTCGACAGGATCCCGAGCGCGGAGCCCGAACGCACGACGAGGCTCTTGCCGTCCTCGGTCCCGACCAGGTCGTACTCGCGGTAGCCGAGGAAGATGAAGTTCATGTCGAGGAGCCACTCGAGGAACGTGACGGTCTCCTCGACCTCGTCGGGTTGGTACAGCTTCGCCCCCGCGCGCGCGATCTCGATCATCGTGCCGACGCGCTCCCGCATCGCGCGGAAATCGCGCACGGCGAGCCGGACGTCAGACAGCACATCCGCGATCGCGTGCTCGAGCCCGGTCAGCATCGCGGGCGGCAGCCGGCGGTCGAGCTCGAAGTGCATCACGGATTCGCGGGTGTCCGAGCCGCGCGCGTGGACAGCCTCGTGGATCCGACCGTCGGTCCCCCGGACCGTTCCGATCACAGGGTGCACGACGCGGCGCACCGCGAGGTGCCGGGCCTTGAGCTCCTCGTTCACCGAGTCGAACAGGAACGGCGAGTCCTCGGTGTTCGTCTCCACGACCGACCCCTCGGTCCGATACCCGTCGACGCTCGGCTCGGGATTGAAGACCCGCACCGCGACCTCGCCGCGCCGCTCGTCCGCGAGCCGGAAGGCTCCCTCGATCTGACCGGCGAGCTCCTCCGGCGAGAGCCCGGCGAGCTCCCCAGAGGACATCCGACGGGTGTACTCGGCGGCGAAGGCGCGGAGTGGCTCGGCTCGGTCCTTCGGAGCGCGGCCGGTGATCAGCGCCAGGACCTGCTCGAGCAGCGGGTCGGCGTCGCTCGGCGCCGCCCGGTCGGTCACGCTCATGGCGCCCATCGTACCGACGAGGCGCTCCGCGGCCAGGTTCAACGCGGGGTCCCGACCTGCCGAGATGAGATGAGATGATGCAGATCTACCGACGAGGAGCCTGATGGTCGACATCTCCCGCGAACGAACGGGGTCCACGTCGTCGCCGGGAGCCGCCGACGAGCGAGAGCCGCGGTCCGTGGCGCAGCTCAAGATGCTGCACAGCCTCGCGGCGCAGCTCAACCGGCTCTCCGACGTCAAGGAGATCGGCGACGCGATCACGATCGAGCTGCGGACGATCGTCGACTACCACAACTGCCGCGTCTATCTGCTCGCCGAGGACGGCGACACCCTCGAGCCGATCGCGTTCCGCGGCGAGCTCACCGAGTACCAGGGCGAGACGTACGAGGAGCTCGTGACCAAGGTGGGCGAGGGCATCACGGGTCACGTGGCCGAGTCCAAGCAGTCCTTCTACACGCCGGACGCAGAGCGGGTCGAGTTCGCCGTCCAGATCGAGGGCACGGGTGAGGTCCTCGAGTCGATGCTCGCCGTGCCGATGCTCGTCGGCGACCGCGTGGTCGGCGTGATCGTCCTGTCGAACCTCGGTTACGACCAGTTCGACCAGGAGGACATGCGCCTGCTCGAGGTCCTCGGCTCGCACGCGGGTGTGGCGTTCGAGAACGCGCGGCTGTTCCAGCGCGAACGCGAGGCCGCCGAGACCGCTTCCGCGCTCCTCGGCCTGTCGCAGGCGATGACGGGGCTGCACGACATGGACGGCGTCCTCACCCGGACGGTCGTGGCCGTGCCCCCGCTGATCCCGTGCTTCGTGGTCGGCGCGTACGTCCGCCAGCCGGACGGGCGGTTCGTCCTCGCGCACTCGCGAGGCGAGGGGGCCGCACGACTCCGGACCTCGAGCGACATCGACGCGCTGACGGCGAGCGAGTTCCTCGCATCGCTCGATCGCCCGTTCATCCTCACGCGTGCGATGCTCGACAACCTCCCCGAGCAGTACCGACCGCTGGAGGACGTCACCGAGGCGCTCGTGGCGCCGCTGCGATGGGAGCCGGACGGGTTCGCCGGGATCGTGATCGCGAGGACGGCGGAGATGCCGGCCTTCGGCGACCTGGAGATGAGGCTCGCCCGCGGGATCGCCGACATCACCTCGCTCGCTCTCGGCGCCGCCGGACGCGTGCACGAGCTGGAGCAGTTCCACGAGCTGGTGGAGAGCCTCGAGGCGACCTTCTGGGAAGCGGACCCCGTGTCGCTGACGTTCTCGTTCCTGTCCAGCCGCGCGGCGACGATGCTCGGCCGCCCGCTGCTCGGCCCGGACGATCGGCCCGAGCACTGGGGCGACCACGTGATCGGCGAGGACCGGGGTGCCGCGCTCATCGCGGTCCGTGCGGCGATGGAGGAGGGCGGCGACCGGAGCATCGAGTACCGGGCCCGGGGTCCGGGCGGCGAGGTGCTCTGGCTGCGCGACATCGTCCACGTCGCGCGGGATGTCCACGGCGACATCGCCGCGCTCCGAGGCCTGATGGTCGACATCACCGAACGCAAGCGCGCCGAGCAGGCCCTGCGCAGGAGCGAGCGCAAGTACTCGGAGGCGTTCCGCCGCGAACGCGAGGCCGCGCAGCGGCTGCGTGCGCTGGACGACATGAAGAACACGTTCCTCGAGGCGGTCTCTCACGACCTCCGGACGCCGCTCACCTCCATCCTCGGGTCGGCGCTCACGCTGGAGCAGGCCGGCACGAGGATCTCTACCGAGGACGGGCTCGACCTCGTCCAGCGGATCGCCACGAACGCCCGGAAGCTCGAACGCCTGCTCTCAGACCTGCTCGACCTGGACCGCCTCCAGCGCGGGATCGTCTCGCCCCAACGGCGTCTGACCGATCTCGGCGCACTGGTCCGGCAGACGGTCGAGGACTCCGACCTGCTCGCAGCGCACCCGATCGAGGTCGACGCGCCGACCCTCGAGATCTCGGTCGACGCCGCCAAGGTCGAGCGGATCGTCGAGAACCTCGTCGCGAACGCCGCCCGCCACACCCGTACCGGGACACGGATCTGGGTCCGCCTCGAGCGGACGGACGAGGGCGCGCTGCTCGCGGTCGAGGACGAGGGACCCGGCGTCCCGGCGGACCTGCGTCAGGCGATCTTCGAGCCGTTCCGTCAGGGCGACGGCCCCAAGAGCCATGCGCCGGGCGTCGGCGTCGGGCTGTCGCTCGTCGCTCGGTTCGCCGAGCTGCATGGCGGGCGTGCGTGGGTCGAGGACCGTCCCGGCGGCGGCGCCTCGTTCAGGGTCCTGCTGCCGGGCTGAGGCCGGCTACTCGCCGGTCGCCTCCTCGGCCGCCTGGCCGGGGGCCGGCGGCGACACCTCCGGACCCTGGATGGCCGCGTCGCCCTCCGTCTCGGCCGCGCGCATGCGCTCGAGCTCGGCCTCGCCCTCGGCGATCTCGGCCACGAGCCGGTCGGCGTCGGCGCCCGCCGGTGCCCCGCCGCCCCGTTCGTGCGCGATCAGGTACCCGAGCTGCTTCGCGGCCTCATCGGCCCGCTTGCGAACCTGGGTCTGCTCGACCTTCGACTGGACCTGTGTAGCCCCCTTCTTCGCGACCTCGGCCGCCTGGCCGGTGACCTGCTTGACCTTGTCGAGGAGTCCCATCCCACACCTCCGTTCCTCCGTGTTCAGGGTACGGCGGGTGGGCATGGACCGCGAATCGCGAACGGGAAGGCCGAGGGCCGGGAGGTAGGTGGGGGACGTTCCTCCCGGCCCTCGTGTTGTCGGGGTGCGATGGACGGCCCGACAGCTAGATGAAGAGCGTGATCGCGTCCTGCGCTTCGAGCAGCATCGTCGTCGCACCGACGGGCTCGCCCAGGGCGTCGATCAGGTCCTCACGCTTCAGCCCCAACAGGTCCATGGTCATCTGGCACGGGACGAGCTCGACGCCCAGTTCCACCGCCATCTCGAGCAGCTCGTCCGGACTCGCGACCGAGTGGTCCTTCGCGAGCTTCTTCATCATCGCGGGACCCGCTCCGGCGAAGTTCATCTTGCCGAGCTTCAGGTGCTCCATCCCCGGACGGTCCATCATCGCGACCATCTTCTGCATCCAGTTCTCGCCGGTGATCCGCTTGTCGTTCTTGACGAGCGAGAACAGACCCCAGAACGTGAAGAAGACGGTCGTCTCCAGCCCCATGGCCGCACCGGTGGTGGCGAGGATCATCTGCGGCCAGACCTTGTCCAGGTCACCGCTCCACGCGATGATCACGAGCTTCTTGTGGGGCGAGTGCTCATGCTCGTGCTGCGGAACGACGAGCTCCGCTTCTTCGACGGCCATGCTCGTCACCTCTTCCTGATCACGAACCGGTAGATACCGTCGTCCGTCGTCTGCTCGACGAGCTCGTTGCCGGTGGTCTTGCACCACGCGACGAAGTCCGCGACCGACCCCGGGTCCGTCGCATGCGCCTCGAGCAGGTCGCCGGCCGCGAGCTCCTTGATCGCCTGCGCCGTCTTCACGATCGGCAGCGGGCACGAAAGCCCTTTCAGGTCCAACGTCTTCGCGATCGCCTGGTTCATCTCCACGTCTCCTTCTGCCCCATCGGGATCGGCAGCGGCAGGTTGTCGGGGAACCGGTCCTTCGGCACGGTGTGCCAGTACAGGCGGTTGAGCGCCCACTTCGCCCAATGCCAGACGGGGCTCGGCGTCGGCGGGGCCGGTGGGTGCTCGTAGTCGAAACGGAGCACGGTCGCCTTGCCGTGCCCGGTCTCGAGGAAGCACATCACGCGCCCCCCGTAGTTCTCCTTCGGTGCCGTGCCCTTCACGAACGACGCGATGCGGCTCGCCACGACGGGCGCCTCGAAGTGCGCGGTCGAGCCGCTCTTGGAGATCGGCAGGTTCGTCGCGTCGCCCATCGCGAAGATCCGGTCCTGGCCCTCGACCTGCAGCGTGTGCCGGTCGGTCGGGACCCATCCCGACACGTCACCTAGACCCGAATCGACGATGATCTGTTGGCCCCGGTGGGGCGGCACGATGATCGGGAGATCCGACTCGACCTTCTCGCCTTCCAGGGACGTGATCGTCCCAGCGCTGGGGTCGAACTCCTCGACGTTGAAGAACGGCATCAGGTTGATGTGCTTCTCGTCCAGGATCGGCTGCACCATGCGGGACACGGACTCGATCGGGAACGCTCGGTTCACCGGCGAGAGCAGCGTCAGCTCCGTCCGATCGCGGATGCCGCGGTCGCGCAGGTAGTGATCGGTCATCAGGATGAACTCGACCGGTGCCGGCGGGCACTTGTACGGCATCGCCGCAACGCCGACGTGCAGGCGTCCGCCTCGGAACGTTCGCAGACGCTCGCGGAGGCGGTGCGCTTCCTCGAGCGAGTAGAAGTGGTAGCTCGCCTCGCGCAGGCCGGGCACGAGCTCCGGCACCAGCCGAGCCCCGGTCGCGAGCACCAGGTAGTCCCACTCGAGCGTGCCGCCGTGCGACAGCTCGACCGTCCCGCCGGCCGGATCGATCCGACGCGCCTCGTCGATCACCAGGTCGACGTTGGGGCGCAGCAGCTGGCGCTCGTCGCGGCACAGCCATCGGCCCTGTGCCTTGCCCAGCGCGAGGTAGAGGTAGCCCGGCTGGTAGTGGTGCATCCCCGACGGGTCGACGACGGCCACACGAGCGTCACCCTTCAGATCGGCGGCGAGCAGGTTCGCCGTCAGCGTTCCCGCGACACCACCCCCCAGGACGACGATCCTCGCCGGCACGATCCGTCACCTCGCCTTGCGGACGACGAACCGCGCGAACCCGTCCTCCTCGTCGACCTCGATCAGCTCGTGGCCGGCCTTGTGGATCCAGGCGGGCAGGTCGGTCTTCGTTCCCTGGTCGCTCGAGAGGATCTCGATGACGTCACCGACCTGCCCCTCGCGGATCGCACCGATCAACGACATGAGCGGGCCGGGGCACGGGAGCCCCCGCGCGTCGATCGAACGATCGATATGGGTAACACCTGGCATCTCTGGCACCCCCTAGATGAATGTCACCGGGCCGTCGACGTCCATGAAGAACGACGCGACCCCCTCTTGGTCGTCGACGAGCGGATCCAGGTCGTCGGTCGTGATGCCGAACATCTCCATCGATAGCGAGCAGGCGTGGATCGCGACCTCGCCGATGTCCTTGGCCTGCCGCAGCAGCTCGCTCCAGTGCTGGCCGCCGTGGCGTCGGACGATGTCCGCCCCCTCGGGACCCGCCTCCGCCGCGACACCGTGGTCCTTGTGGATCCTGTCGGCGCGGAACGCGTCGAGGGCCCAGTACTGCAGGAAGACGTTGACCCTGCGGCCCATGGCGGCCGCGCCGACGGTGAGGACCGCCGCGGCCGTCAGCCGGTCGTCCGTGCCCGAGAACAGCACGAGCGAGAGCGTCTGCCCCGCCTCCGGATGCGCCTCACCCAACGAGCCGTCCATCTCGCACCCTCCATCCATCTTGCTTGCGACACCTCTAGGGTCGTATCCCGGGTCTGCTGGTGAGAGGGACGGTCGGCACGCCTCGTGTGGGCCGGACGGACACGGGGACGGAGGGGCGACGGCGGCCGGCGGGCCCGGAAGTTGATGCGTCCGAAGGCCGCCGAGTACCGTGTTGGCGCCCTGGGCCCGCCACCCCGAACACCGCGAGGATCGTGATCGAGCGCACCGACCAGACATCGCGCGAGGCCGCCATGCCGGCCGAAGCCGAACGCCGCCGCGACTGGGTGATCGTGCTCGGCAAGCTCGCGGCCCTGGTGGTGGCGCTTTTCCTGTTCGTGCTGGCCATCCAGGTGATGAAGGAAGGGGCGAAGGCGCTCGGGCCGACCTTCCGGGACAGCCCGCTGTTCTCCAACGCGTACTCGACCCTCGGAGCCGGGTGGCTCGGCGCGTACGTCGTGCTGTCGGGTTCGCCGATCGCGGCCGTCGCGCTCGCCCTGTTCAACGGCGAAGCCCTGACGAAGCTCCAGACGTTCAGCATGCTGTCCGGCTCGCGTCTGGGTGCGTCGTTCGTCGTCCTGCTCGTCGGGTTCCTCTACGCGCTCCGGAACCGAGGCGCGAACCGCAGCGAGTCGGTCGGGATGGGGATCCTGGCGCTCGCGCTGACGGCGGTCGTCTACCTCCCCGGGATGGCCATCGCGTACTGGGTCATGAAGTCGGGTGCGCTCGACGGCATCTCGTGGCACGCGTCCAAGGATGTGCTCGGCGTCGTCGACTACATCTGGGGTCCCGCGCTGGACCTGATGGGCCGGATGCCCGGATGGATGGAGCTTCCCGTCGGACTCGGCCTGCTCCTGGTGTCGTTCAAGTTCCTCGACT
>DATHSY010000033.1:0-3959 GCA_035463715.1 Actinomycetota bacterium
CGCGGCATGACCCAGGAGGAGTACGAGCGAAGGTTCGGTGAGGCGAAGAACAACCCCCTGATCAACCGCGCGATCCAGGGTCTGTATCCGCCCGGTTCGACCTACAAGCCGTTCGTCGCGCTGTCGGGTCTGCGGCGAGGCATGTTAACGGTCGGTGACTACTACCCGTGCCCGTCCGTATGGGAGGTGCCGGGACCGAACCCGTTGAACGAGCACTTCGACAACTGGTCATCTGCCGACTTCGGGTCGATCTCGCTCGCACAGGCGCTGTACGATTCGTGCGACACGGTGTTCTACCCGCTCGGGTTCAGTTATTGGCAGCGGTGGTATCCGACCCAGGATGCCGAAGAGCCTGCGCTGCCCATGCAACAGGACCTCCGAGCGATCGGCTTCGGTAAGGCGACGGGGATCGACCTCCCGTTCGAGTTCGCCGGCCGGGTCCCGGATCCGGTGTGGAAGCGGACGTACCACAGGGACTACCCTGAGGCGTTCCCCGACGGCGATACGTATCCGGGCGACTTCATCCTGATGACGATCGGGCAGGGCGACACGCTCGTCACCCCGCTCCAGCTCGCGACCGCGTTCGCCGGTGTCGCGAACGACGGCAAGATGTGCTGGCCGCATCTGGTCGACCGCGTGCTCCGACCCGACGGCAAGCTCGACCGCCGGATCAAGCCGAGGTGTGGGGGGAAGAGCCGCACGATGCCGTTCTCAGCCGCGTCGATCCGCTACGTCCGCGACGCCTTGACGAAGGTGCCGACCGACGGAACGGCGATCGGTGCTTTCCGTGGGTTCCCGCTGTCGCAGGTCAGCGTCGCGGGCAAGACGGGGACGGCCGAGATCGACTACCCGCCGGGAACGGACGACTACTCGTGGTTCGCCGCGATCGCGGACGACGGGACCCAGGAATACGTCGTCGTCGCCGTCGTCGAACAGGGCGGTCACGGGTCGACGACCGCCGCCCCGATCGTCCGCCGGATCATCGAAGGGATCTACGGCATCGAGCCCTCGGGCTTCATCCGCGGGGAGGCGACCGACTGATGGACCTCGTCGCCGGCAGGGCGTACCCGTTGGATCGCCGGGCGATCCGACACGTCGACCCGGTGCTCGTGGCCGCGGCGTTGCTGCTCGCGGGGATCGGCATCGCCCTGATCTACTCGGCGACCCATCAGTCGCTCGACACGCAGCGTCTGGATCCGGGTCTTTACATGAAGAAGCAGCTCGGGTTCCTGCTGATCGGCGCGGTGGTGCTGCTCCTCGCCGCGAGCTTCGACTACCGGTTCGTCAAGGTGTACGCCGGCCTGATCTACGTCGCGAGCCTGATCCTGCTGATCCTGGTCCGTACGCCGCTCGGCACCACCGTGAAGGGGTCGCAGCGGTGGTTCCAGCTCTTCGGGTTCCAGTTCGCGCCCTCGGAGGTCGCGAAGCTCGCGCTGATCGCGATGCTCGCCGCGTTCCTGGCGGAGCTGCGACGCTCGGACCTGACGCTGCAGGACGTCTACCGTGCGACGGTCCTCGCGGCGATCCCCGCCCTGCTCGTCTTCCTCCAGCCCGACCTCGGGACGTCGATCGTCACCGCATCGGTCCTCGCCGGCGTCCTGGTGGTGGCGGGCGCGCGCGCCCGGCACCTCGCGATCCTCGCCCTGACGGCGATCGTCCTGATGTTCGGCGCCTTCCAGCTCGGCGTGGTCCGCGAGTACCAGGTCGCGCGGCTGACCGCCTGGCTCGACGAATCGAACGATCCATCGGGGGCCAATTTCAACCGAGAGCAGGCGGAGATCGCGATCGGGTCCGGCGGCGTGTCCGGTCGCGGGTACCTGAACGGTACGCAGACGAACCTGGACTTCGTCCCGGAACAGCACACGGACTTCATCTTCACGGTCGTGGGGGAGGAGTTCGGGTTCATCGGGTCGATCGGTGTGCTGCTGTTGTTCGGCCTCCTGGTCTGGCGGGCGTTCCGGATCGCGCTCCTGTCGAAGGACCCGTTCGGTGCGTACCTTGCGGCCGGGATCGGGTCGATGTTCGCGCTGCAGGCGTTCGTCAACATCGGGATGGCGATCGGGATCATGCCGATCACCGGGATCCCGTTACCGTTCGTCTCCTACGGCGGGAGCTCGCTCCTGATGAACGCGGCGGCGGTCGGGTTGCTGCTGAACGTGCACATGCGGCGCTTCAACTGAGCGGTTCAGATCTCGAGCGACTCCAGCGCGATCGTCCACAGGAACGTCGAGCCGGCGCCGTCCGACGGTTCGACGACGACGTCGCCACCCATCGCGCGTGCGGCCGCGCGTGCGAGGGTCAGCCCGAGGCCCGCGCCCTGATGCACGCGCCGGTTCAGATCCTCGAGCTGCTCCAGGGCCTCGAAGATCCGCTCGCGATCGGGGGAGGGGATCCCCGGGCCGTCGTCGGTCACGCGGACCTCGATGCATCCGTCGCCGAGCGTGACCCAGACCTTCACGTCGCTGCCCCGCGGTGAGAACCGGAGCGCGTTGTCGACGATCTCCGCGAGCACCCGCCGTCCGACGATCGGGTTGAGGTCGACGAGCGGGAGCGTCCCCGTCGCCGCGATCGAGACCCGCGGCTCGTCCGAGGTCGCCTCGCGCACGAGCTCGGCGACGTCGATCTGCTCGGTGAGGTCGGCGTCCATCGCGAGCTCGAACCGCTCGACGAGCCTGGCCAGGTCGTGCGCGCGTTCGACGATGCGCGACAGGAGCTCCTCCCGCTCGGCCGGCTCGGACCTTGCCTTCGCGAGCGTCTGGGCCATCCCCAGGATCACGGTGACCGGCGTCCTGAGCTCGTGCGAGAGCCGGGCGACCACCTCGTGCCTGCGCGCCGCCCGTTCGACGAGCGCGATCTGCGCCTCCTCGAGCTCCTTGGTCCTGCGGCGCTCGCGCTCGAGGGCCTCGGTCAGCTCCTCGATCACGCGCGGGGTGACTCCGGGGGAGAGGACCCCGCCGCCGTGCGCCGCCTGCATGACGGCGTTCAGGATGTCGTCGCCGTCCGAATCCTTCAGGACGTATCCGGACGCACCGGCGACCAACATCTCGCGGACGATCGACTGATCCTCGTGTCCGGACAGCGCGACCACGCCGAGCTGCGGCCTGGCCTGCTTGATCCGGCGGGTCGTCTCGATGCCGCCCATCCCCGGCATCCGGACGTCCATCAGGACGACGTCGGGACCGACGTCGTCGATCAGCTCGAGCGCCTCCTCACCGGTCCGGGCCTCCGCGACGACCTCGAGCTCGCCGGCCTCCAGGAGCGCGAGCAACGACTCCCGGAAGCCCGCGTTGTCGTCGACAACCATGACGCGCGTCCGCGTGCCGGGAAGCGGGGACGCACGGTCGAGGACCCCCGGAGGACCCATCCGCCAAGTGTCGAGGGCACCGCGGTCGGTGGCTATCAGACTCCCGCGGGTTTCGCATCCCTGCGGGAGGGGATGGTCGGCTAGCCCGTTCTGCCTAGCCCGTGGGGTGCGTGCGTCCGCGCAGGCAGTTGCTATCCTTTGAGCAGGTTTGCCCGCCCGGCGGGATCGAGGATCCCGGAGACTCGGGCGAGGTACGAGGTGGCGTGGCAACGGCCCGCGGCCCCGAGCCGATGCTCGGTGCGGCCGCGACCGACATGCCGGCGCCAGGAACAGGACGTTGGTGTGCGCGAGGAGATGCTCGCGACGACTGTGGTTCGCCGCTCGTCGCAGCCCCGCTTCCAACCGAACGCGGCCGGCCGGACCCATGGCCGCTGCTTCGACCATAGCCTCCTGATCCGGGCCGGACGTCCCGCCGCTTCCCGAGCGGGAAGGAGCCGCGCCGGATGCCGGACACCGTAGACGGGGACGTCCAGATCCCCACCCAACCCCCGACGACCGAGGGGTCGTCCACCCAAGCGGTGCAGACCGAGGCACGCGACGGGGTCGACGCCGAGCCCAGGCCGAAGACGAGGCGCCGGCGCGGGACGCGCGGCGG
>DATHSY010000034.1:0-2108 GCA_035463715.1 Actinomycetota bacterium
CCGCCCTCGGCGAGCTTCGGCGGCACGAACATGCGGGAGCGGCTGCCCCCGTTCAGGAGCATCAGCAGGGAGTCGCCGAAGACCGGCCGGCCGCGCTCGTTGACCTCGTCGGTCGCGCTGCCCGGGATCAGCATCCCGAGAACGCGCTCCTCATCGTTGGACCAGTCGGGGTCGGTCATCTCCCCGCCGTCGGCGCGGAGCCAGGTGAGGTCCTTCACGGCGCCGGGGGACGTGCCGAGCGCGCGCCCGGTGAAGAACGAGCGCCGGCGCAGCACGGGGTTCTCGTGGAAGACCCGGAGGCACCGGCGGGCGAACGCGAGCAGCTCTCGGTCCTTCGGGGCCAGATCCCAGCTCACCCAGCTGATCTCGTTGTCCTGCGCGTAGGCGTTGTTGTTGCCCCGCTGCGTCCGTCCCATCTCGTCGCCGGCAACGAGCATCCGGACGCCCTGCGAGAACGTCAGCGTCGCGAGGAAGTTGCGCTTCATCCGTTCGCGGATCTGGACGATCTGCGGGGTGTCGGTCGGCCCCTCGACGCCCCAGTTCCGGCTGGTGTTGTCGTCGGCGCCGTCGCGGTTGTCCTCGCCGTTGGCCTCGTTGTGCTTCTCCTCGTAGGTGACGAGGTCGTTCAGCGTGAACCCGTCGTGCGCGGTCACGAAGTTGACGGTGGCATACGTGTTGCGGCCGCTCGCCTCGTACAGGTCGCTGGAGCCGGACAGGCGGTACGCGAGCTCCGGCAGCATGCCGGGGTCCTCGCGCCAGAACCGACGCACGGAGTCTCGGTACCTGCCGTTCCACTCGGCCCAGCCGACCGGGAAGTTGCCGACCTGGTACCCGCCCGGTCCGACGTCCCACGGCTCGGCGATCAGCTTGACCTGGGACAGCGTCGGGTCCTGTTGCATGATGTCGAAGAAGGACGACAGCCGGTCCACCTCCCACAGCTCGCGTGCGAGCACCGGCGCCAGGTCGAAGCGGAACCCGTCGACGTGCATGTCGGTGGTCCAGTACCGCAGGCTGTCCATGATCAGCTGGATCGTCCGCGGGTGGAGCATGTTCAGGCTGTTGCCGGTGCCGGTGAAGTCGACGTAGTACCGGCGATCCTCCGGCGACAGCCGGTAGAACGCGGCGTTGTCGACGCCGCGGAGCGAGAGCGTGGGGCCCATGCGGTTGCCCTCGCCGGTGTGGTTGTAGACGACGTCGATGATGACCTCGATCCCGGCGCGGTGCATCGCCTTGACCATCGACTTGAACTCGCTCACCTGCTCCCCGAGATGGCTGGACGCGTAGCCGACGTGCGGCGCGAAGAACGCGATCGTGTTGTAGCCCCAGTAGTTCCGCAGCCCCTTCTCGACGAGCTGCCGTTCGGAGACGAACTGGTGGACCGGCAGCAGCTCGATCGCTGTCACGCCGAGCGAGCTGAGGTGCTCGACGATCGGGTCGAAGGTCAGCGCGCGGTACGTGCCTCGGAACTCGGGCGGGATCGCGGGATGCAGCATCGTGAGGCCCCGGACGTGCGCCTCGTAGATCACCGTGCGGTTCCACGGGGTGTTCGGCCGTTGGTCGTCGCCCCACGTGAACGCCCCGTCGATCACGACGCCCTTCGGCACGCACGCGGCGCTGTCACGGTCGTCGAACGAAAGGTCCTCGTCCTCGTCGCCGATCCGGTAGCCGTACACGGCGTCGTCCCACGCGACGTCGCCCGTCAGCGCCTTCGCATACGGGTCGATCAGCAGCTTGTTCTGGTTGAAGCGGTGGCCCGCGCGCGGATCGTACGGGCCGTGGATCCGGTAGCCGTACCTCTCCCCCGGTCGGATGTCGGGCAGGTACGCGTGCCAGATCAGGTCGGTCCGGTTCGTGAGCGCGATCCGCTCACGTTCGCGGTCCAGGCCGTCGAACAGGCACAGCTCCACCGCGGTCGCGTGCTCGGAGAAGATCGCGAAGTTGACCCCCTCGCCGTCCCACGTGGCGCCCTGCGGGTACGGCTGGCCGGGCCAGACGCGGAGCGATGTCACGCCGGCTCGCCCATCACGTAGAGCGCGAAGGCGCCGGCGCGGACCTTGGCGACGACGTCGCCTCCGCCGAGCTCGTCGGGAGAGTGGGCCCCGGGGCCA
>DATHSY010000035.1:0-1678 GCA_035463715.1 Actinomycetota bacterium
GCGGCACGTCGCTCGGCGCCGGACCGGCGCGCCTGCGGCCCGCCGTCGGCGACGCGGCGCAACAGCGCCCTCGGCCGCGAGTCGGCGCTCGCTGCGACGGCGTCGGCCAGCAACCGCGCCTGGTCGAAGCCGCGAGCGGCCAGTCGCCGGCGCGAGAGCGGCACCCATGTGACGACGTGATCGTCGATCCGTCCGTCGAGGACGGCGGCCATCGCGCCACCGAGCGCGGACGCCACCGGCCGCCACCCCGAGAACTTCAGCCGGTGCACGGCCGAGCGGGCCGCGCCGTCGAACAGGAAAGCCGACCGAACCGCGTCGAACGAGCCGGGAGGACACTCGGGGCAGGTGTCGCGGGGCACCGCGGAGGGCAGCCCGCATGTGGCGCACCAGGGCGGCGCGAACGCGACCAGCGTCCGGTGGCAGGCGTCGCAGAAAGGCCAGGCGCCCGAACCGCATCCGGCGCACCGGAATGGGAACAGGATCCGGAGCACGGGAGGGCGACGCTACCCCGCCCCGCCGACATCTCAGGGGAGCTTGACCTCGAGCTCGCCGGCGTCGCCCTTGCCCGCCTCGACGGCGATGGCGAGCGCGCGATGGCTCTTGAGCAGCGGGTACGCGACGAGCTTCGCACGGCCGGTCTGGTCGTCGTGCGAGAGCTCGAGCTGCTGCATGGGCTCGCCGTCGGCCTCCAGACGGATCGCGAGCGGCTGGGACTTGGGTCCCCACAGGTGCACCCTGATCGAGTCCGCCGCGCACTCGATCTGCTCGATCCGGACGCGGCCTGCCTGGAGCCGCAGGTCCTTCCCGACCTCGACCCGACCCCGTCGCGTCGACGCGCGCGGCCACGGAACGACGAACCTGTCCCCGCCCTCGTAGGTCCCCTGTACGCCGTCGACCTCGAGGTCGCACTCGAGCTCGTACCACCCCGGCTCGAGCTCCGCGAGCGAGGTCTCGAAGGGCACGAAGACGTCCTGCTTCGGCGCGATGTCCAGGGTCGTGTCGATGAGCGCCATCTCACGCCCGGCCGCGCCACCGACCTGCACGACACGCGCACCCTGCAACACGACCTGGTGCGGGTCCGGATCGTCACCGCGGAGGATGAACGCGCCCTTCACGCTCGCCGGGAACCGCTCGAACCGCGCCCGCACGCTGACGAGCGGGTTCACGCGGCGCCACGCATCGTGATGAGGTCGCGCAGCGATCGTCCGTACGGAGGACGCGCGATCCCTCGCTCCGTCACGACCGCGGTGATGAGCTCCGCGGGGGTCACGTCGAACGCCGGGTTCCACGCGGGCGTGCCTGCGGGCGCGAACGGCATCCCGAGCGGGGCGGAGACCTCGAGCGGGTCGCGGACCTCGATCCGGATGTCGGCGCCCGACGCCGTGGCGAGGTCGAGCGTCGACGTCGGCGCGACGACGTAGAAGGGCACATCGTGCCGTCGAGCGAGGACGGCGAGCGGGTACGTGCCGACCTTGTTCGCCGTGTCGCCGTTGGCGACGATCCGGTCCGCGCCGACGACGATCAGGTCCACGCGGCCGGCCGCCATCGCGGATGCGGCGGCGGTGTCGGCGATCAGCGTCATGGCGATGCCGCGGCGGCGGAGCTCCCACGCCGTGAGCCGCGCGCCCTGGAGGACCGGGCGCGTCTCGTCGACCCACACGTGCACGCGCTTGCCGGC
>DATHSY010000036.1:0-4462 GCA_035463715.1 Actinomycetota bacterium
GGGCCGCTGTTCGACTTCAGCGTGAAGGGCTCGGTCGTCGCGATCGCGCTCATCATCGTGGTGCTCGCCGTATCGCTGAGCGCGTTCGGCATGGCGGTGACGGCGGTGTCGCGGACGATGCAGCAGCTGAACGCGATCGGCAGCGTGGGCGCGTTCGGGATGGCGATGCTCGGCGGCACGTGGGTGCCGGTCGACGCCATGCCCGGATGGGCGCAGGCGGTCGCGCCGGCGATGCCGACGTACTGGGCGATGAAAGGTTTCCGCTCCGTGATCCTCGTGGGCGGCGGCGTCGGCGACGTCGTGGTGCCGCTGCTGGTGCTGATCGGGTTCGGCATCGGGTTCACGATCCTGGCGGCCGCCCGGTTCCGGCTGGAGGAGTCGAAGGCCTATTACGGCTGACGTGACTCTGCGGTACTTCGAGGGATGCCCGCACTGGCGAGCCGCGTACGACCTCGTGATGCGTGTGCTCCGCGACGAGGGCCACGATGTCGAACCTCGCCTGGAGACGGTGGCGACCGAGGCGGACACGAAGCGGCTCGACTTCGTCGGATCGCCGACGATCCTGATCGGCGGCCGCGACCCGTTCCGTCGACCGGATGCGCCTTACGGGCTGTCGTGCCGCATGTTCCAGACGCCCGAGGGGCTGCGGCCGACCCCGACGTACGAGCAGCTCCGCGACGCGCTCCGGGCGGCCCGCGGCCCGTCGACGGGGTTCTAGGATGATGACCCTTCGATGGCGGACGCGGAACGAGGTGTGGATCCGAACGCTCCGGCGCCGGCGCTGACCGCGGTGCTCGAGCCGTTCTCGCCGCTGACTCTGTTCCGCCGGACGACGGGCGAGGTCGTCGGACGACGGAGCGAGCTCGACGCGATCCGGCAGGAGCTCGCGACGGCTCGGAGCGGGCGCCTCGCGGGACTGACGCTGGAGGGCGAGCCGGGCATCGGCAAGACACGGCTGCTGCTCGCGGCGGGCGAGATGGCGTCGCAGGCGGGCTTCACGACGATCGCGGTGACGGCGGACGAGGAGCTCCGCGGCCCGTTCCTGGTCGCGCGCTCGATCGTCGGCGCGCCCGAGGCGGTCGCCTCGGCGGCGCGGCCCGAGACGCGCGATGCGCTCGCCGCCTGCCTCGACTCGATGTCGGGACGAGACGATCCGGGCCTCGCGACGCTGCCGCCCGACCGCCGGCTGCTCCGGACCTTCGATCTCGGCGCGGTCGCCTTCCGCGCGCTCGCGGCGGAGCGCCCGCTCGCCGTGCTGATCGACGACCTCCAGTGGTCCGACGACGACAGCCTCCGCCTGATCCGCTACGTCGTCCGGTCGACGCAGGCGAGCCCGGTGCTGTTCCTGTTCGCGACCCGACCCGAGGAGCTCGCACTCGTCACCGAGGCCGTCCACCTGCACGCGGACATGGATCGGATGGGGCTCCTGCGCCGCGTCAAGCTCGAGCGGCTCACCCAGGCCGAGACCGCGGAGCTCCTTGCGCAGGTGCTCGGCGGCACGGTCGACGCGGCGGGCGCCGCGGCGATGCACGCCCAGGCCGAGGGCGTGCCGTTCATCGTCGAAGAGATGGCACAGGCGTACCGGGACGGCCGGATGATCCAGCTGATCGACGGGATGTGGCGACTGGCGCGCAACGCCGAACGACTGGTGCCGTCCGCGGTCCGGACGCTGATCTCCCGCCGGGCGGCGCATCTGCCCGACGAGACCACGGCGCTCCTGGCCGACGCCGCGATCCTGGGCCGCCGCTTCAGCCTGAAGGATCTCCGCGAGGTCGGGCTGCAGGTCGATGGGACGGCGGTCGATGCCGACGCGCTCGACCGGCTCCTCGCCCCGGCCGTCACGGCGGGCCTGCTCACCGCGCACGGCGAGGACTCGGCCGCCGACTACAGCTTCCAGCACGAGCAGGTCCGCGACTTCGCCGCCGCGACGCTGACGCCGGCGCGCAGGCGCGCGCTCCACGGCGCCATCGTGAAGCTCCTGCTCTCGGGTGACCCCTCGCCGGCGAGCCTGCCGATGCTGGCGCAGCACGCCAAGGCCGCCGGAGACGCCGCCGTGTGCGTCCGGTTCTCGATCGAAGCGAGCCGCAACGCGCTCGCCGCGAACGCGCCGGAGGAGGTCCTGCGCGTCGTCGAGCTCGCGCTCCCCTCCGCCGCGACGTCGCAGGAGCGGCTCGAGCTGCTCGAGGCGCGCGACCGCGCCCTCGACATGCTCCGCCGTCCCAACGACCGGCTCGAGGGTCTCGCGGAGCTCTCGGCGCTGGCCGAGGCCCTCGGCGACGGCCATCTGGAGCTCGACGTGCGGCTGCGCCGGGCGGCGGCGCTGCGCGTCTCGGAGGAGGAGGATCGGGCCGCGGAGCTCGCGCGCGAGGTCCGCGACCTCGCCGTCTCTCGGGGCGACCGGCAGGCCGAGCTCGCCGCGTGCATGGAGCTCGGGCAGGACCTGATCCGCGCCGCGGCCGGCGAGGCGTACGTCCCCGCGGCGGTCGAGGTGGATCTCGACGGTGCCGAGGAAGCGTTCAGGCGCGCCGTCGAGCTCGCGCGCGACCTGGGCGACGACGCGGCGCTCGCCGCCGCCCTGCGAGAGACGGCCGTGGTGCTGATCGGACGCGTGCGTGCCTGGTACGTCGAACAGGTGTCGATCGGGGCCCACGTTGCGATCGAGCAGCGCGTCGCGGCGGGCGAGGTCCTCGAGGACATCATGCTGGAGCTGCCGATCGCGCCGCTCGTCGAGGATACGACGGCGCTCCTCACCGAGGCGATGGAGCTGTTCGAGCGGCTCGGCGACCGGCGCGGGACGATGGCGTCGATCATCGCGATGGCGTACGTCACCTGGGCCCCCGACATCCACATGGGTTCGTCCTCGGCCAGGCACATCGAGGAGATCCGCCGACTGACGTCGCGGATGAAGTCGTTCACGAACGAGAGCGAGCGAGCCGCCTTCGAGGCGCAGATGCTCTACGGCGTCCACGTGTTCGCGCGCGCGAAGGTGATCCCCGATCTCGCGATCTCACGCGGCGAACAGGCCCATGCGCACGCGCGGGAGATCGGCGACCGCGGGCTCGAGTTCCTGTCCGCCGGAGGCGCGGCGATGGCCTACCTGGACATCGGCGACATCGGGCGGGCCGGAGAGTGGCTCGAGCGGGCCGCGGCGATCGGCTCCGACCACCCGACGCCGCTGCGAGCCCGGCGCCTGGAGGCGTGGCGCGGCGTCGCGCACGCCGTCGCGGGCGAACCGGACGAGATGCGCCGGCACCTCGAACGCGCACTCGAGCTGGCCGCGGACACCGGGCTGCCCGCCGCGCGGTGCGAGGCGCTCGCGCTGCTCGCCGTCCACACTGCGCGGCTCGGCTCCCAGCGGGCCGACGACGAGCTCCTCGCCGTCGCCGAGCGCGCCGCGCGGGAGACGCTCGAGCTTGCGCAGGGGCTCCCAGGTCACCCACCGTGGGCGGCGCAGGCGCACGGCGCTCTCGCGACCGTGTCGCTCGCGCGTGACCGCCCCGACGATGCCGCCGAGCACGCCCGGTCGGCGATCGCGCTGCTGCAGGCGGCGCGGCACGAGGACCCCTATCTCGACGTCGTGCTCCCGGTCGCCGACACGCTGATCTCGGTCGGCGCCCCCGAGGCCGAGGAGGTGCGGGCGTACCTGAAGTTGACGTTGGCGATGGTCGTGCAGCGGACGCTCGACGAGGACCTGCGCGTGCGATGGATCCGCGGTCCGATCGGTCGCGAGATGACCAGGCTGGCGGGGCCGGCCGCGACCGTCGCGGCGGACGGCGACGGCGACGCCTCGACGGCCGGACCGGACGACGCGCTCCTGCAGCGGCTGGTCCAGGGCAAGACGAACCGCGAGATCGCCGACGAGCTCGGGATCGACGAGGAGACGGTCACGCGACGGCTCGCCGAGCTGTTCGCGCGGATCGGCGCCTCCTCGCGGGCCGAGGCGACGGCGTTCGCGTTCTCGCAGCGGGTGCTGTGACGATGGCGGAGGTGGCGTGATGCTCCGAGCGCGGGTCGATCGCCACCGGTGCGTCGGCGCGGGGACCTGCATCACGATCGCACCGACCGCGTTCGACTGGCACGTCGGCGACTTCGCCAAGGCCGACGTCATGGATGCCGCGAGCGTCGACGACGAGGTCCTGCGTGAGGCAGCCCTCGCGTGCCCCACCGCGGCGATCGTCATCGAGGAGCTCGAGGAGCTGCTCCCGTGGCAGCTACGCGGGAGGGAGGCGCCGCGACGCGTCGAGAAGACGTTCATGTTCACCGACATCGAGGGATCGACGACGCTCGTCGAGGCGCTCGGCGACGACGCGTGGCAGGGCGTCCTCCGGTGGCACGACGAGGCGCTCCGCTCGCTGTTCGCCGATCACAAGGGCGAGGAGGTCGTGCGGACCGGCGACGGGTTCTTCGTGGGCTTCGACTCGCCCGACGAGGCGCTCGCGTGCGCGGTCGCGATCCAGCGACG
>DATHSY010000037.1:0-1902 GCA_035463715.1 Actinomycetota bacterium
GCACGCCCACCTGCCG
This sequence comes from Actinomycetota bacterium, assembly GCA_035463715.1. GTDB lineage: Bacteria > Actinomycetota > UBA4738 > UBA4738 > HRBIN12 > DATHSY01. The sequence goes on from DATHSY010000037.1 coordinate 17, forward strand.
GCCCTGCGGATCCTCGCCGTCATCGCCGTCGTCTGCGCGATCCTGTTCCTCGTCAACATCCGGATGCGCGGCTGGGCGCTTCCGGTGATCGCGGTCGGCCTGCTCGTGCTCGTGTCGATCACCGCTGGCGCCGCGTACCCGGCGTTCATCCAGCGGTTCCGGGTGGCACCGCAGGAGCCGCAGCTCGAACGCCCGTACATCGAACGCAACATCGCCGCTACGCGGGCAGCCTTCGGCCTCGACGGTGTCGAGCTCCTCCAGCGCAACGTCGCCGGTTCCGTCACGACGCAGGGCCTCGAGGAGAACGAGTCGGCGATCGCCAACGTCAGGGTCTGGCGGCCGTCGATCCTGCAGGAGAACTTCGAGTCGCTGCAGCGGATCCGCCAGTATTACGCCATCAGGGACGTCGACGTCGACCGGTATGTCGTGGAAGGCGAGCGGCGCGTCCTGATGATCTCCGCGCGCGAGATCGCGCAGGCGGAGATCCCCGGCGGCGGAGCGACGTGGCAGAACGAACACCTCGTGTACACGCACGGGTTCGGGGCGATCGCGGCGCAGGTCAACACGGCCACGTCCGAGGGCGCCCCCGTCTTCCTGCTTCGCGACATCCCTCCCTTGGGCGCGCTCGCGACGCAGCTCACGCAGCCGCGCGTGTACTTCGGCGAGGGCCATCAGACGGACTACGTGATCGTCGGCGCGGAGGCCGAGGAGCTCGATTACGAGCCCGAGGGTCAGTCCGAACAGGAGACGACCAAGTACACGGGGCGAGGAGGCATCGAGTTCGGCAGCCTGGTGCGGCGCGCGCTGTTCGCGTGGCGGTTCCGCGACGTGAACCTGCTGATCTCCGGCGTGATCGACGGAGACAGCAGGATCATGATCTACCAGGACATCCTCGAGCGGGTGCCGCGCGCGGTGCCGTTCCTCCGGTTCGACGGGGACCCCTATGCAGCGATCGTCGATGGCCGGCTCGTGTGGATCTGGGATGCATACACCACGACGGACCAGTACCCGTACTCGCAACCGCTCGAGCTCTCGGCTGTGACGTCCCAGACGACCGTTGAGGCCCCGCCGCTTTCCGGCAACGCGAACTACATCAGGAACTCCGTGAAGGTCGTCGTGGATGCGTATGACGGAACGATCACGTATCACCTCGCGGATCCGGACGACCCGATCGCCCGGGCTTGGCAAGCGACGTTCCCCGATCTGTTCACGCCGATGCCGGATCCGGCGAGCGACCTGGCGGCGCACCTGCGGTATCCGGAGAACCTGTTCCAGGTGCAGGCCGCGCAGTTCGTGAACTACCACGTGACCGATCCGGCCGTCTTCTACCAGAAGCAGGACTTCTGGGAGGTGCCTGTCGACCCGACGACCGATGGCGCCGATCGCTCGACGGGGGTCGTGGAAGAGATGCGGATGCGGCCGTACTACCTGCTGATGCGGCTGCCCGGTGAGGATGAGGAGAGCTTCGTCCTGATCCTGCCGTTCACGCCGGCGAGCCGTCCGAACATGGTCGGGTGGATGGCGGCGCACTCCGACCCGGGGAGCTATGGGGAGGTGCTCGCCTTCGAGTTCCCCTCGGGTGCCAGCATCGACGGACCGTCGCAAGCGTTCGCGCGCATCAACCAGGACCCCGAGTTCTCCCGTGAACGGACGCTCCTCGGCCAGACGGGTTCGCAGATCCTGTTCGGAGACCTCCTGGTGATCCCGATCGAGACGGGCTCGGAGACAGAGGGAACCGGCTTCCTCTACGTGCTCCCCGTCTACGTCCAGTCCGAACGCGGGGCGATCCCCGAGCTGACGCGCGTCCTCGTGGTGAACGGAGGCGTCGTGGGCCTGGGGGAGACGATCCAGGAGGCGATCGCGGACTCGCTCGGGCAGGCGCCGCC
>DATHSY010000038.1:0-8325 GCA_035463715.1 Actinomycetota bacterium
GCCGTCGCGACCGAGATGAAGCAGTTCGCCAAGCGCGACGTGGGGTCGTCGTACGCGATCGACCGCCGCGTCACCACCTAGACCGGTCGGCCCCGAACGTCACCGGGTCCATCTGGAACGCCGCACGTCGTCGCGCCTATACTGGGGGCGAGAGCTCGTCTTCGGGGCGGGGTGCGAATCCCCACCGGCGGTGAGAGTCCGCGACCCCCTACGGACCACGCAGGGGTGGACCCGGTGGAACTCCGGGACCGACCGTGAGAGTCGGGATGGGAGAGGACGGGCGGTGCCGGCCGCGGCTCGTGCCGCGCCGCCTCCTGCCCTTTCCCGCGCGTCCCGTCCCGGTGCAGAGGTGTGACCGTGGACGACGTGACGTACATCGAGCGGGCGATAGCCCTCGCCGAACGGGGCCGGGGTCTCGTCGCGCCCAACCCGATGGTCGGCGCGGTCGTGGTCCGCGACGGCCGGATCGTCGGGGAGGGGTTCCACGAGGGGCCCGGCCTCCCGCACGCCGAGATCGTCGCGATCGAGGCGGCCGGCGACCTCGCCACGGGGGCGACGCTGTACACGTCGCTCGAGCCATGCGATCACTTCGGCCGCACGGGTCCGTGCGCGAGGGCGATACTCGGGGCCGGCGTGGCGCGGGTCGTCTCGGCCATGACTGACCCGAACCCGGTCGTGAACGGACGCGGGTACCAGACGCTCCGCACGGGCGGCGTCGACGTGCGGGCGGGTGTCCTGGCCGAGGAGGCAGAGCGCCAGAACGAGGCGTACGTGAAGCACGTCCGCACGGGGGTGCCCTTCGTCACGTGGAAGATGGCCTCCTCGCTCGACGGCAAGGTCGCCGCTCGCGACGGCACATCGCGGTGGATCACCGGTGAGGCGGCGCGCCGAGACGTGCATCGGCTGCGGGCCGCCTCCGACGCCATCGTGGTCGGTGCCGGGACCGCGATCGTCGACGACCCGTCGCTCACGGTGCGCGATCCGTCGTACCGCGGCCGGCCGCCGCTCCGCGTGCTCGTGGACGCGCGGGGTCGCGTGCCCGCGACCGGGGACCTGTTCGACGAGACGGCGCCGACGGTCGTTGCTACGACCGACGGCACGGACCCCGAGCGTCGCGACGCGTGGCGCGAGGCCGGTGCGGAGGTCGTGGAGTTCGAGGACGACGGCGGGCGTGTGCCGCTCCCGGCTCTCCTCGCGCATCTCGGCAAGCGCGACGTCCAGTCGGTGCTTCTCGAAGGCGGCCCCACGCTCGCGTGGGCGGCCGTCGAGGACGGCCTGGTCGACAAGGTGATCGTCTACCTCGCGCCGAAGCTGATCGGAGGCGAGGACGCTCCGACGGTCCTCGGTGGGCGGGGGTTCGCGCCGATCGCCAACGCCGCCCGGCTGCGGATCCGCTCGTTCGACCTGCTCGGGGAGGACCTGAAGGTGGAGGCCGATGTTCACCGGCATCGTTGAGGAGCTCGGGCGCGTCCGCGCCCTCGACGGGACGCGCCTGTGGGTCTGGTCGCGCACGGCCGCGTCGGATGCCCGACCGGGCGCCTCGGTGGCCGTGAACGGCGTGTGTCTCACGGTGGTGGGCCACGAGGACGGCGCGCTGGCGTTCGACCTGTCCGAGGAGACGCTGCGCCGCACGGCGCTGCGGCGGCTCACGCCCGACGCCGGCGTGAACCTCGAGCGGCCGGTGACGATGGCGACGCGGCTCGGTGGCCACCTGGTCCAGGGGCACGTGGACGGGGTCGGCGAGGTCCTCGAGGTGGGGCCCGACCGCGCCGGCGGGGCGTGGCTGCGCGTCGGGGCGCCGGCCGAGTTGATGCCCTACCTGGTCGAGAAGGGATCGGTGGCGGTCGATGGGGTGAGCCTCACGGTCACGGGGCTCGACCCCCACGCGTTCGCTGTCGCGTTGATCCCACACACGCTCGCCGTGACGACGTTCGGATCGGCCCGACCCGGAGATCCGGTGAACCTGGAGGTCGACGTGATCGCGAAGTACATCGCCCAGCACGTAGCGCGGTACGTGTCTCAGTACATGGCCGAGTACACCGCGAAGAAGGTGCAGGGCATCGTGGAAGGGGCACGGACGTGAGCGCGACCGAGGAGCTGGTCGATCGGTCGGTCTTCTCGCCGATCGAGGACGCCCTCGACGACATCCGCGGGGGCCGGATCGTGATCGTCGTCGACGACGCCGAGCGGGAGAACGAGGGCGACTTCATCATGGCCGCCGAGAGGGCGACACCCGAGGCCCTCAACTTCATGGTCACGCACGGTCGCGGCATCGTGTGCATGCCGGTCACTGCCGAACGGCTCGACGCGCTGCGGATCCCGCTCATGGTCGCGAAGAACAACGAGAGCCACGGGACGGCGTTCGCGGTCTCGATCGACATCAAGGACCGGACGACGACGGGGACGAGTGCATACGACCGGGCGGCCACCGTGCGAGCGATCGCCGACCCCGCGCTCACCCCCGAGGACATCCGGATGCCGGGACACGTGTTCCCGTTGATGGCCCAGCCGGGCGGGGTCCTGCGCCGGGCCGGGCACACCGAGGCGACGGTCGACCTCGCCCGGATCGCGGGGCTGTACCCCGCGGGCGTCCTGTGTGAGGTGCTGCATCCCGATGGGACGATGGCGCGGCTCCCCGAGCTCGTCCGCGTGGCCCGCCGGCATGGGCTCCGATTGATCTCGATCGCCGACCTGATCGAGTACCGCCGCCGCAGCGAGAGGCTGGTCCGCCGCGTGGCGGAGGCGCAGATCCCGACCGTCCACGGCGCGTTCGACGCGTACGCGTACGAGAGCGAGCTCGACGGCACCTCTCACCTCGCGCTCGTCCTCGGGGAGGTCGGGGACGGTCGCAACGTCCTGGTCCGCGTGCACTCCGAATGCCTGACCGGCGACGTGTTCGGGTCGCTGCGCTGCGACTGCGGCGACCAGTTGGAGCGCGCGCTCGACGCGATCGCCGACGAGGGCCGCGGCATCGTGCTGTACGTGCGTGGGCACGAGGGCCGCGCGATCGGGCTGTCGCACAAGCTCCGCGCCTACCGTCTCCAGGAGCAAGGTCGCGACACCGTGCAGGCCAACGAGGAGCTCGGCTTCGCGCCCGACCCGCGCGAGTATGGGATCGGTGCGCAGATCCTGGCGGACCTCGGCGTCCGGTCGATGCGCCTGCTGACGAACAATCCGGCCAAGCGTGCGGGGCTCGAGGGATACGGCCTGTCGATCGTCGAGCGCGTCCCGATCGAGACGACTCCACGCGCCGAGAACGTGGACTACCTGCGCGCGAAGCGAGAGAAGCTGGGGCACCTGCTCGAGCACCTGGACGCCCAGACGCTCGCGGCCGGCGTCCCCGGCGATCCGGCGTGAGCGAGATCCGTGGCGACACGCACGCCCGGGGACGCCGGTTCGCGGTGGTCGCGTCGCGTTTCAACGACGTCGTGGTCAGGCGCCTCGTCGACGGCGCGCTGTCCTGCCTGCGGGCCAAGGGCGTCGCGGAGGACCAACTCGTCCTCGCGTGGGTGCCGGGGGCGTTCGAGCTACCGATCGTCGCCCGCACCGTCGCGGCCTCGGGCGCGCACGACGCCGTGATCTGTCTGGGTGCCGTGATCCGCGGCGAGACCCCTCACTTCGACCACGTCGCCGGTCAGGCTGCCGAGGGGATCCGCCGCGCCGCCGAGGACACGGGCGTCCCGGTCATCTTCGGCGTGGTCACGACGGACACCTTCGAGCAGGCGATGGAGCGTGCGGGCGGTTCGCACGGGAACAAGGGATGGGATGCGGCGATGGCCGCGATGGAGATGGTCTCCGTGATGACGGCGGTCCGCGACGGCGGGACGGGTGAGGGGGGCGCGCGATGATCGTGGACAAGCCGTGGGGGAAGGTCGTCACCTACGCCCTGAACCAGCCTTCGTCGGTCCGCGTGATCACCGTCGAGCCCGGGCAAGAGACGAGCGTCCACTACCACCAGATGCGAGACGAGATGTGGGTCGTGCTCGACGGGGGCCTGAGCGTCCAGATCGGGAACCGATCGGTCGACGCGGTGCCGGGGGAGGAGTTCATGGTCGCGGCCGAGACGGCTCACCGGATCGCGAACCCCGGACAGAGCCGCGGCAGGGTCCTGGAGATCGCGTACGGCTACACGACCGAGGACGACACCCTTCGGCTCCAGGACGACTACGGGCGACCTCTGGAGCCGGACTGGTGAACCGTCGACACCGTCGCGACCTGCACCTATACTCTGCCCGGCGTGTTCAACCGTGCTCGTACGCGCACCGGCGATGCCCGGTGCGCTTTCGTCGTAGGAGGTGATGCGGGGTCTCGGCTGATCCACGGATAAACGACCGGATCCGCGCACCGCAGGTCCGTCTTGTGGGACCCGACGGCTCGCAGATCGGGATCGTCCCGACGTCCGACGCGCTGCGGCGTGCCCAGGAGCTCGACCTCGATCTCGTCGAGGTCGCGCCGCAGGCCAGCCCTCCGGTCGCCCGGATCATGGACTACGGCAAGTACAAGTACGAGCGCGACATCCGTCAGAAGGAGGCACGCAAGAAGCAGGCCAGGGTCGAGGTCAAGGAGATCAAGTTCCGTCCCAAGATCGACCCCCACGACTACGCGACCAAGAAGGGCCACGTCGAGCGGTTCCTGCGGGCGGGCGCGAGGGTCAAGGTGACGATCATGTTCCGTGGGCGCGAGATGGCGCACACGGAGCTCGGGCGGAAGATCCTGGACCGGTTGGTGGCGGACCTGTCGGAGCTGGCGGTCGTCGAGGCCCTGCCCAAGCAGGACGGCCGCAACATGATCATGGTGATCGCGCCGAGCAAGAGGCCGGCCGCGACCGAGAAGACGGAGCACCGCGAGGCCGCGGCCACCGAGCCGGCCGTCGTGACGGACCAGGGGTGAACGAGATGCCGAAGATGAAGACGCACCGGGGAGTCGCCAAGCGCTTCCGCGTGACCCGGACCGGCAAGGTCCTGCACCGGAAGGCGACGGGCAACCACATGCTGACGAAGAAGACCGGCGGTCGCCGCCGCCGCGTCGAGGGCATGTCGGAGGTCACCGCCGAGCGGACGACCGTCCGACGGATGCTGGGGGAATAGGCAGATGGCACGGGTCAAGCGAGCGGTCCATTCGAAGAAGCGGCGGCGGGAGATCCTCTCCAAGGCCAAGGGCTACTACGGCTCGCGATCGCGACGGGTGCGCGTGGCCAAGGAACAGATCATGCATTCCGGCAACTACGCGTATCGCGACCGTCGCGACCGCAAGGGCCAGTTCCGCCGCCTGTGGATCGCGCGGATCGGCGCCGGCGCCCGCCAGAACGGCCTGTCGTACTCGCAGCTGATCCACGGGCTCGGCGTCGCCGGCGTCGACGTCGACAGGAAGATCCTTTCCGATATGGCCGTGAACGACCCGGCGGCGTTCGCCGGGCTCGCGAAGACCGCGAGGAACGCGCTCGAGGCGTAGGCCGTCCGGGTGGTCGCGCCGGTCGACGTGCCGCCATTAGCATCGGGCCGTCGTCCCGGAGGCAAGGTGATCACCTCGACCAAGAACGCCAAGATCCAGGCCGCGGCGCGGCTGAAGAAGCGGACGTACCGCGAACGCGACCGTCGCTTCCTGGCCGAGGGCGCGCAGGCGGTCTCCGAAGCGCTCGCGTCGACGTCGCCGCCCGAGGTCCTGTTCCACACCGAGCCGACGCATCCGGTCGTCGAGCGAGCGCGGGCCGGCGGCGTCGAGGTCGTGGAGGTCTCAGCGGATGTGATGGAGCGGCTCACGTCGACGGTGACGCCGCAGGGCTTGGTCGCGGTCGTGCCGTTCCTCGACGTCAGTCTCCGTGAGATCGGGCGGACGAACGGGTGCGTCGCGCTCCTGCACAACGTCCGCGACCCTGGCAACGCAGGGACGATCGTTCGATCGGCCGATGCTTCGGGTGCCGACTCCGTCGTGTTCTCCCGCGACTCCGTCGATGTCTACAACCCCAAGACCGTCCGCGCGTCCGCAGGCTCGCTGTTCCACCTGCCGGTCGTCCGCAACGAGCGCACGACCGACGCGGTCGGCGAGCTCCGCGACCACGGCTACCGGATCCTCGCGATGGACGCCGACGGCGAGGCGGATCTATACGGGCTGGATCTCTCCGCGCGCGTCGTGTTCCTGTTCGGGAACGAGGCGTGGGGCCTGCCCCGGGAGGTCATGCAGCTGGCGGACGGGACCGTTCGCGTGCCGATCCAGGGACGTACGGAATCGCTGAACCTCGCGGCGGCGGCGACCGTGTGCCTGTTCGAGTGGTCGCGCCAGCAGCGGGAGGGGCGTCGGGTCGCGCTCGAGACCGTCATCTCGTCGGCCGCGCACGACATCCGTTCACCGCTGACCGCGATGAAGGGGTTCGGGTACGCGCTGTCCAACCGGTGGGATCAGATGACGCCCGAGCAGCGGTCGCTGATGCTGCAGGGCATCGTCTACGACACGGACCGGCTCAACATGATCCTGCGTCAGCTCGTCGACGCCGCCAGGGTGACGGCCGGCCGGCTCGAGCTGTTCCCCGACCGCGTCGATGTAGGTGGCCTCGTGCAGCGGATCGCCGAGGCCAAGCGGGTCGACCCCGATCACCCCGAGGTGGTGTGGGGGAGCGGAAAGATCGAGGTCCTGACCGACCCGGACCGGCTGCAGCTCGTGATCGAGGCGTTCATCGAGGCGGTCGTGTGGTGGGCGACCCACGGCCCGGTGCGGGTCCGCTCCTCGTTGCGGGCCGGGAGCCTGCGGATCGAGGTGGAACGGGACACGACCGAGCTCGACGCCGATCGCGCCGACGAGCTGTTCGAGCCGCGTCCGCCCGGCACCGGCGCCGGCGGCAAGATCGGGCTGTTCGTGGCGCGAGGGATCGCCGAGGCGCAGGGGGGAGAGGTGTCGGTTTCCGTGGGCCGCGCGCTCGCGTTCCGGCTGGACATCCCCGTGCCGATGGAGCCGCAGGCGGGCTGAGGGGCCCTCGGTTGTCGTTAGACTTCCCCACCCATGGAGCCGCATGAGGCGCTGTCGACCCTCGAGGCTGAACGCGTCCGCGGCCTCTCGCTGATCCGTGACGCGGCCACGCTCGACGAGCTCGATGCCGCGAAGACCGCGGTCCTCGGACGCAAGGCGCCGTTCAGCGCGGTGCAGCGGTCCCTCGGATCGCTCTCGCCCGACGAGCGCCGGCGCGTCGGTCAGGTGGCCAACGAGGTCCGGGACTCGCTGCAGGCCGCGCTCGATGCGCGACGGGACGAGCTGCGAGCCTCGCACGAGGACCGTCTCCTCGACGAAGACCGGATCGACATCACGCTGCCGGGGCGGACACCTCGCGAGGGCTCCCTCCACCCGTTCACGCTGATCCAGTACGAGATCACCGCGATCTTCGAGCGGATGGGCTACCGGGTCGTCGAGGGTCCGGAGATCGAGGACGAGTGGCACAGTTTCGATGCGCTCAACATCCCACCCGATCATCCGGCGCGGACGTCGATGGACACGACGTACGTCGAGGTCCCGAACCATCCCGAGCTGCTCCTGCGCCCACACACATCCCCGATGCAGATCCGGACGATGGAGACCCAGCCGCCGCCCGTGTACGTCGTCGTCCCCGGACGCGTGTACCGCAACGAAGAGGTGACCGCGAAGAACATGCCGGTCTTCCACCAGGTCGAGGGGCTGGCCGTCGACGAGGGCATCACGTTCGCCGACCTGAAGGGGACGCTCGAGACCTTCTACCGGGCACTGCTCGGCGAGGAACGACGGCTGCGGTTCACGCCGTCGTTCTTCCCGTTCGTCGAGCCGGGCGCGCAATCCGAGGTGTCGTGCTTCGTCTGCGACGGCGCGGGCTGCCGGACGTGCGCGTACAGCGGGTGGATCGAGGCGATGGGGTCCGGCATGGTGCACCCGAAGGTCCTGCAGAACTGCGGGTACGACGCAGAACGGTACACGGGGTTCGCGTTCGGGGGCGGATACGACCGGCTCGCGATGATCCGCTTCGGGATCCCGGACATCCGGCTCCTGTGGGACAGCGACGTGCGTTTCCTCGAGCAGTTCCAGTCCCGGGGCTGACGCATGCGTCTGGTCCTTTCCTGGCTGCGCGAGTTCGTCTCCGTCGAGATGGAACCGGAGGCGCTCGCCGACGTGCTCGCGATGAAGGGCGCGCACCTGGAGTCGCTCGAACGTCCCTGGGGCGGGCTCGAGGGGGTGATCGTCGCGCGGGTCGCGGAGGTCCGCGACCACCCGAACTCGGACAAGCTCTGTCTCGCGCGCGTCGCGACGGGGTCGGGGGAGCAGGAGGTCGTCGTGGGCGTGCGCAACATGCGGCCCGGCGACCTGGTGCCG
>DATHSY010000039.1:0-6361 GCA_035463715.1 Actinomycetota bacterium
ATGTTGTCCGGCTGGTGCATCACGGCCTGGTTGTTGTAGCCACCGGCATCGGCATCCAGCAGGATCGAGAAGCTGACGACCTTGCGCGGCTCGGACGGGTCGAGCTCCATCCGGAATATCCGTCCGTTCGGGTACGGACCGAACGTGCTCGAGCTGCCCCGCATCAGCCGGCCCGTCGTCGCGTCGGCGACGGCTCGACGCTCGCCGGTGTCAGCGAAGTACACGACGTGCGGGTCGTTGCGGTCGTAGGCGATGTCCTCGACCCGGATGAACTGGAAGACGTTGTTCGCGTTCGACCAGTTCTCGAGCGCGTCCTGCGGCGTCTCGTTCCTCGTCTTCCCGAGGGCGATCTTCCGCGGGACCCTGACGAACTGGCCCTGCCAGTCGTCGCCCGTCTCGATGTCGCCGTAGTCGTTCGCCCCGTTGAACGCGTCGAGCTCGTCGACCGGACCGCCGTCCGTATGCGTGACGCGGAACGCCCACAGGTGCCCCTCGTCCGCGAGCAGCGCGTCGGGGCTGTCGGCGAGGTACATGTAGAGCTGCGACGAAGGGGCGTTGAACGTGTCGTCGCCGGAGAGCGCCGCGACCTCGTCCCAGTCGCCCGGGACGACCACCGTGTTCTCGTGGTTGTGACGACCCATCCCCCCGATCTCGTCGTACTCCCCGGTCACGGTGTTCAGGGCCACCGCGTACCCCGCCTGGCGGAGCGGTGCCACCGCGGGATCGCGTCCGTACACCGCACCAGGCGGCGCGGCGATCACGTCGTTCGACTCCTCGTTCGCGAAGAAGATCGGCTCGTCGAAGCCCTCAGCCTCGCCGGCGATGAACGCCGAGCAGAACCGGATGAATCCGGCCTCCGGCGGCAGCGGCACGTCGGCGGCCATGATCGATGCGGCGTCGGCGGCATCGAGCGTCAGCCGCGACACCGACGAGTCCTCGAAGTCGGCCTCGCCGAGGAACGGCACGCGCGATTGCTCGTGGGCGACGTAGACGTCCACCGTCCCGTCGTCGTTGTCGATCCATCCGATGCCGTCCGGGATGCCCTCGAACAAGAAGTCGTCGCCGAACGTCTCGCCGCTGTTGATGATCGGCGTCAGCGTCGACCCTCCAGGCGCGTCCGGTCCGAGCGTGAGGTACGGGTCCTCGACGCCTCCGGCGACGCCGGGTGACAGTCCGGCGATCGCCAGGGCGACGGCGGACGTCATGACGATCGTGCGAGGGACGCGTCTGCGCATAGCGGGTCCTCCTGTATGTGGGGGTGACAACATCCTGTCGGACACTCCCGACGTTCGTCGAATCCGCAGGTGGTTCAGCGGATCAGCCGCGAGAGACGTCGGTCGGCGAGCACCTTGCCGCCGGTCTGGCACGTCGGGCAGTAGGTGACCTCGTGCGACTCGTACGACACCCGCCGCAGGTCGTCGCCGCACACGGGGCACGGTGTTCCGTACCGCCCGTGCACGATGAAGTGGTCGCCGATCTTCGTCGGGAGGCCGCCCGAACGCCGGCGTTCGACCTCGAGCGCCTGGTCGAGGACGCCGCGAACGGCGTCGAGCAGCGCCTGCCGCTGCTCGTCAGACAGCGATGCGAGCGAGGCATAGGGCGAGAGCTTGGCGCGATGGATGATGTCGTCGCTGTACCCCCGGCCGATGCCGGCCACGGTCCGCTGGTCGCGCAGGATCGTGTGGACCCTGCGGCCGTCGTCGCCGTGCGTGACGAGTCCGGCGAACGCCTCGGAGTCGGGCTCGGGTCCGAGCTTCGCGAGCGGCCCGTCGTCGCCCTCGCCGAGCACCCACCAGCCGGCCTTTCGCTCGCGGCCGAACTCCTTCACGAGCACCGATGGGTGGCCCTCGAACCGGAACCGGACGACGCACCCGCGCGGGCGGGTCGACTTCGGCGGGTCCTCGACGTCCACCCGACCGCCCTGCGACAGGTGGAACACGAGCCTCGGCCCGGCGAGCTCGATCACCACGAACTTCCCGCGGCGGGCGACGCGCTCGATGGTCGTGCCGACCAGCTCCGCGGCACGCGGCGTGACGGTCTTGAGCGAGGAGAACTGAAGCGGATCGGCGCCGGCGAACGTCGCACCGGCGATCGCCGCGTCGAGCCGCTCGGCGAGCGCCTGGACCTCGGGGAGCTCGGGCATCAGACCGTCGCGACGGCACGCCGCACGATCTCGATGCACTCGTCGATGCGGTCGCGGTGCGTCCGGTGCGACACGATGCACGCGCGCAGCGTGAACCGGCCGTCGACGATCGTGCTCGACAGGAACACGCGATCCGACGCGTTGATGGCTTCGAGCAGCCGCTTGTTCGCCCCGTCGTCGCGGTCGCGCAACCGGAACGGCACGACGGTGAGCTCCGGCTCCCACGGCAGCTCGAGCTCCCGGATCGCCCTCAGGCCGTCGTACAGGGCGATGGTGAGGTCGAGCTTCTCGTCCAGCGCGTCCCGGAACGCCGACACGCCGTGCAGCTTCAGCGGGAACCACACGCGGAGCCCGCGGAAGTCGCGCGAGAGCTCGGGCGAGTACTCGCTGAAGTTCGGCAACTCGTCCTCGACGCTGGTGTCCTGCAGGTACGCCGCCGATTGGTAGTGCGCATCGCGGAGTGCGCGGCCATCACGGACGATCAGCGAACCGGTCCCGTACGGCAGGAACAGGCCTTTGTGGGGGTCGAGCGTGATCGAGCCGGCACGCTCGATCCCGGCGAAGCGCGCGCGCCCGCGCTCGGTGAGCTGGAAGAACCCGCCGTACGCGGCGTCCGCATGCAACCACATGCCCTCGGCTTCGGTCACATCGGCGATGTCGGCGAGCGGGTCGATCGCGCCGGTGTTCGTCGTCCCGGCGGACGCCACCACAAGGAACGGCACGCGGCCCGCCTCGCGATCCTCGCGCACCATCGCCGCCAGCCGGTCGACATCCATGCGGAGGCGCGACGTCGTCGGCACGATGCGGACGCTCCCCCCCGGGAACCCGGCGAGCCGCGCCGCCTTCCAGACCGATGCGTGAACCTGGTCGGAGACGTACACCGTCCCGGCGAGGAAGTCCTCAGGCAGGCAAGCCGTGCGTGCCGTGACGATCGCCGAGAAGTTCGCCATCGAGCCCCCCGACGTCAAGATCCCGCGCGCCGTCTGCGGGTACCCGAATAGGTCGCACAGCCACCGGATGACGTTGTTCTCGATCTGCACCGACACGGGCGAGGTCGACCACAGGTTCACGAACCGGTTCGTCCCCGCCGCCAGCATGTCGCCGATCGTCGCGGCGAACAGCCCGCCGCCGGGCACGAACGCGAGGTAGCCGGGCCCCGTCGTTCCGTAGGACTTCGCGGCGGCGAGCCGGACGGTGTCGAGCAGCGGCTTGAACTCCTCGCCCAGCTCGGGCGGCGCCTCGCGGACGGCCCGGGCCGCCTCGAGCTTGCCGTCCTCGCCGCCGGCGGGCGCGTCGGCCTGACCGAGCAGGAACTCGATGTAGTAGTCGAGCGCGGCCCCGCCGATCTCGCGCATCTGGTCCGGAGACGGCTCGAGCGGCAGCACGCGGTCATGCTACGAGGTTGGCGTGCGATGCCCGGCTATGCTCGGCGCGCCCAGGAGGAGATGCTGCGCCCGCGAGCAGAGCCCGAACGCCGATCCGGCTGGCCGGCGCGTCGCATCGCCGGCGCCATCGCCGTCCTCGCCGCGACCCTGGTCCCGTGGTCGTGGTTCGTGGTCCGCGACCTGTCGCCGGAGATGGACCTGATCGCCGTCGGTCTGCCCGCCGGCGCCCTCGCGCTGGCGATCGTCGCGTTCGCGATCGCGGTCGCCTCGAGCCGTCCGTACGCGTCGGGCGTCGCGCTGTCGATGCTGCTGTTCGTGATCGTCGCGGTGGTCGAGCCGCGGACGCCGGAGCGTTCCGGTCCGCCCGATCGACCGTTCCGGCTGATCGCGGCCAACGTCCTCCAGGGCAACCGCGCGCCGAGGGAGGCCGTCGCGGCGATCGTGGACGCCGATCCGCAGCTCGTCGTCGTGGTCGAGGCGCCGAAGGCCGCGTTCGACGGCTTGGTCCAGCGGCTCCCCGACCACGATCACGAAGGCAACGGCGAGATCGCCGTGTTCTCCGCGTGGCCGCTGGGATCCGGAACCGCCGTTGCGGACGTGTCTCGTTCGAGCGCGATGCGGGTGGAGGTGCTCCGTCGGGGCGCGCCGTTCGTCGTGTACGCGATCCACCTGTCGAACCCGCTGCACGAGACGACCTTCGCGCGTCAGGCCGAGGTCGTCCGCAGGCTGATCGTCGCCGCCGAACGCGAGGAGCTCCCGGTCGTGTTGGCGGGAGACTTCAACCTCGGCGACCGCTCGCGCGCGTATCGGATGCTGCACGACAGGTACCGGGACGCGATGCGCTCGACCTGGGCCTCGAGCACGTACGACCAGGGCCCGTGGATCGTCCTGCAGCTCCGGATCGACCATGTCTTCGTCGGCGACGACCTCTGCTCGTCCGGCGCGAAGGTGCTCCCGCTCCCCGGCTCCGACCACGACGCCCTGCGCGTCCAGCTCGGCGCCTGCCGGTAGCTCTCCCTCGTTGCGCGGCGGCTCCGTCGCGGCTAAGGTTCTCGAACGTATGTTCGGCAACTTGAACGAAGCCCAGGCAGACGCCGTGGAGCATCTCGGCGGGCCGCTGCTCGTTGTCGCCGGCGCGGGGACGGGCAAGACGTGGACCCTCGCCCGTCGCGTCGCGAGGCTCGTCGAGCGGGGGGCGCGGCCGGAACGGATCCTGCTGCTGACGTTCACCAGGCGTGCCGCCCGGGAGATGCTGTCCCGAGCCGAACGGTTGACCGGCGAACGCTCCCTCGGTCGCGTGTGGGGTGGGACGTTCCACTCCGTCGGGAACCGGCTGCTGCGCTTGCACGGACGGGCGCTCGGACTCCACCCGGACTTCACGGTGATGGACCGTGGGGACACCGCCGACCTGATGGACCTGGTCCGCGGCGACCTCGGGCTCGGGCAGGGCGAGCGACGCTTCCCGCGCAAGGAGACGCTCGCCGACGTCTACTCGCGCGTCGTGAACGCCGAGGAGAAGCTCACCGCCGTCCTTCGTCGCGACTACCCGTGGTGCGCCGACGGGGTCGACGGGATCCGGCAGGTGTTCGACGGCTACGCGGAGCGCAAGCGCGCGACGAACTGCCTCGACTACGACGACCTCCTCGTGTGGTGGCGCGCGCTGCTGCTGAGCGAGGCGGGGCCATCCGTCGTGTCGATGTTCGACCACGCCCTCGTCGACGAGTACCAGGACACGAACGCGCTGCAGGCCGACATCGTCGCCGCCCTGCGGCCCGACGGCCGCGACCTGATGGTCGTGGGCGACGACGCCCAGGCGATCTACTCGTTCCGCGCGGCGACCGTCCGCAACATCCTGGAGTTCCCCGAGCGGTTCGCCGGAACGACGATCGTGCGGCTCGAGCGCAACTACCGTTCGACGCAACCGATCCTCGACGCCTCGAACGCGGTGATCGCCCTGTCACCGCAGCGCCACCACAAGACGCTGTGGACCGAACGCCACGAAGGCGCCCGGCCGGAGCTGGTGACGTGCCTCGACGAGGCCGACCAGGCGGACGCCGTGTGCCGTGCCGTGCTCGCGCAGCGGGAACGAGGGACCTTGCTGAAGGAACAGGCGGTGCTGTTCCGCGCCGGCCATCACAGCGACCTGCTCGAGGTGGAGCTGTCTCGGCGGAACATCCCCTTCGTCAAGTACGGCGGCCTGGCGTTCATGGAGGCCGCGCACGTGAAGGATGCGCTCGCGGTCCTGCGCGTGATCGAGAACCCGCGGGACGAGATCAGCTGGTTCCGCGTGCTCCAGCTGCTCGAGGGCGTCGGGCCGGCCACCGCCCGCCGGCTGCTCGACGACGTGCGAGCCGGCCCGGAGCCGCTGCGCCGGTTCGTCGAAGGCGACACCGACGCGCCTGCGGCCGCACGGCCGGCTCTCGACGAGCTCCGCGACGTCGTGCGGACCTGCACGGAGGATGTGCCGCCCGCCGCGCAGCTCGAGCGAGTCCGGAGGTTCCTCGAACCGCTCCTGC
Source organism: Actinomycetota bacterium (assembly GCA_035463715.1). Classification (GTDB taxonomy): domain Bacteria; phylum Actinomycetota; class UBA4738; order UBA4738; family HRBIN12; genus DATHSY01. Next base: position 6,045 of record DATHSY010000039.1, read on the forward strand.
GCCGGCGGTACGACGACGCGGAGCCTCGGCTGCGCGACCTCGAGCAGCTCGAGCAGGTCGCGGGCGGGTACTCGGACCGGCGAAGCTTCGTCACCGAGCTCGCGCTCGATCCGCCCTCGTCGACGGCCGACCTCGCCGGACCACCGCTCCTGGACGAGGACCACCTCGTCCTGTCGACGATCCACTCCGCCAAGGGCGGCGAATGGGACGTGGTCCACGTGATCCACGCGGCCGACGGCGTGATCCCGTCGGACATGTCGACGGGCGATCCCGAGCGGATCGAGGAGGAGCGTCGGCTGTTCTACGTCGCGCTCACC
>DATHSY010000040.1:0-16471 GCA_035463715.1 Actinomycetota bacterium
GACGGGGATCAGGCCGTGCAGCGCCATCCCGAGCGCGATGCCCACGATCCCCGACTCGGCGAGCGGTGCGTCGATCACTCGCTGCTCGCCGAACTCGTCGAGGAACCCCTGCGTGATCCGGAAGACACCCCCGCGCACGGCGATGTCCTCGCCGAGCACGACGATCCGGTCGTCGGCGGCCATCTCATCGTGGAGGGCGTCGTGGATCGCGGTGACGACGTTCTTCTCGGTCACGCGGGGCCGTCCTCCTCGGCGAACACGTGGCGGCCGAGCGACGACGGGTCGGGGTCTGGCGCGTTCCACGCCTCGTCGATCTGGGCATCCACCTCGGCCTTGGCCTCGGCCTGGACGCCGTCGATCGCCGCGTCGTCGATGACGTCGTGTTCCTTCAGGTACGCCGCGAACCGGGTCAGCGGGTCGTGGTGCTTGGCCTCCTCGACCTCCTCGCGGCTGCGGTACGTGCGGTCGTCGTCGTCCGACGTGTGCGGAAAGAACCGGTACGTCTTGGCCTCGATCAACGTGGGCCCCGCACCTGCACGAGCGCGCTCCACCGCCTCCTTCATCGCCGCGTAGCTCGCGAGCACGTCGTTGCCGTCGACGATCACGCCAGGGAACCCGTAGCCGGCCGCCCGATCGGCGACGTTGTCGATGGCCATCTGCTGCTTCTGCGCGACCGAGATCGCGTAGTGGTTGTTCTCGCAGATGTAGACGACCGGCAGTCTGTGGATCCCCGCGAAGTTGAGCCCCTCGTGCCAGTCGCCCTCGCTCGTCGCACCCTCGCCGAACCAGCACGCAGCGACCGAGTCCTCGCCCCGCAGCTTCATCGCGTACGCGATCCCGGCCGCGTGCGGGATCTGCGTCCCGATCGGCGAGGAATGGGAGATGATGTTCAGTCGTCGCGAGCCCCAGTGCGACGGCATCTGCCGGCCGCCCGAGCAGGGGTCGTCCGCCTTCGCGAACAGTCCCAGGAAGATGTCCTTGGGCGTGAAGCCGGCGACGAGCACGACGGCGAGATCGCGATAGTAGGGGAGCCAGACGTCGCGCCCTCGCTCGAGGGCCCACGCCGTGCCGACCTGACACCCCTCGTGCCCCGAAACCGGGACGACGAACGGCGCCTTGCCCTGTCGGTTGAGTCGGAAGGCGGCCTCGTCGCACATCCGGGCCGTCGCCATGAAGCGATACATCGAGAGGAGGTCTTCAGAGGTGAGACCGAGGGCTTCGTGCGAGGTCTCGGGACCTACTCGGGTCGACACATCACCGTCCTCCGCGCCGGGAGTCTAGCACCGGGGCAACCCTTAATCGTTACCCCGAAGCGCAGGCGGATAGGCCACCGCTCGGGGTGACATAGGATACCCCCCCAGGGTATGCTCATGCCCGTAGGGCAGACCGGGAGTGGGACGGGAGTGGGGATGTACGGGTACGTCAACAGCAAGGAAGACCTCCTGGCGCGGCTGCGCCGCGTCGAGGGTCAGGTCCGCGGACTCCAGCGGATGGTCGAGGACGAGAAGTACTGCATCGACATCCTCACGCAGGTGAACTCGGCGACGGCGGCGCTCCGGGCCGTCGGGCTCGGGCTGCTGGACGAGCACGTCCGGCACTGCGTGAAGGAATCGATCGAGTCGGGAACCGGCGACGAGAAGGTCGACGAGCTCCTCGCCGCCGTCGCCCGGTTCGCGGGGAAGTGACGCGATGGCCGGGACCGAGCTCCACGAGCAGATGACGGAGCTGAGGCTCGACGTCGTAGGCATGACGTGCGGGTCCTGCGCCGCGCGCGTCGAGAAGACGCTGAACAAGCAGCCGGGGGTCGACGCGTCGGTGAACTTCGCCACGGGGGAGGCCGTGGTTCGGCGCAGGGACGGCGCGCCCGACCTCGATGCCCTCCGCGAGGCCGTCAAGGCGCGCGGCTACGACCTCAGGATCCACGTCGACCGGGCAGACGAGGCCGCCCGCCGCGAGGAGCGGACGTGGCGGACCCGACTGCTGGTGGCCTGGCCGCTCGGCGTCGCGGTGATGGCACTCTCGATGCTCTTCATGCAGGAGCCGTGGGCGCGATGGACCGCGTTCGCGCTGTCGACGCCTGTGCAGTTCTACGCGGGCTGGCCCTTCCTGAAGGGAGCCGCGATCCACGCGCGAGGCCTCACCGCGAACATGGACACGCTGATCGCGATCGGAACGCTCGCTGCGTTCGCGTACTCGGTGTGGGCACTCGTGGCGACCGAGATGGAGCCGCTGTACTTCGACACGTCGGCGATCATCATCGCGTTCCTGTTGCTCGGACGGTGGTTGGAGGCTCGCGCGAAGGGCAGCGCGTCGCGGGCCATCGAGCGGCTGCTCGAGCTCGGCGCGAAGGACGCGCGCGTCGTGCGGAACGACGAGGAGCTGCGGGTCCCGGTGGATGCCGTCGAGCCGGGATGGCTGCTCAGGGTCCTTCCGGGCGAGAAGATCCCCACCGACGGCGTCGTCGTCGAGGGTGGGGCCGCGGTCGACGAGTCGATGCTTACCGGCGAGTCGGTCCCGGTCGAGAAGACGATCGGCGATCACGTCGCGGGCGCGACGGTGAACCGGGACGGCGTCTTGCTGATGGAGGCGACGAAAGTCGGCTCCGACACCGCGCTCGCGCAGATCGTCCGGCTGGTCGCGGAGGCGCAGGGGTCCAAGGCGCCTATCCAGCGGCTCGCGGACCACGTCGCCGGGATCTTCGTCCCGGTCGTGATCGGGATCGCGGCGTTGACCGCCGCCGCGTGGTTCGTCGCGGAGGGTGACGTCCGTTCGGCGCTCGTCCCGGCCGTCGCCGTGCTGATCATCGCGTGCCCGTGCGCGCTGGGGCTGGCGACGCCGGCCGCGATCATGGTCGGGACCGGCCGAGGTGCGCAGATCGGCGTCCTGATCCGCGGCGGTGAGGTCCTCGAGCGCTCTCGCGACGTCGACGTGGTCGTGTTCGACAAGACCGGCACGCTCACGCAGGGGCGGATGCGGCTGCAGGAGGTCGCCGGAGACGACGAGACGCTGCGGCTCGCCGCGTCGGCGGAGGTCACGAGTGAACACCCGGTCGCGGCCGCGGTCGTCGAGGGGGCACGCGAGCGCGGTCTGACGCTCGCGCCCGTCACGGGGTTCCGGACGGTCGCGGGTCGTGGCGTGCTCGCCCGGGTCGAGGGACAACAGGTGCTGGTCGGGCGGCGGGCGTTCCTCGAGGACGAGGGTCTTCGTGCGCCGGCATGGCTCGAAGACGATGCGGCGAGGCTCGAGGGGCAGGGGCACACGGTGTTCTGGGCGGGCTGGGAGGGGCAGGCGCGCGGCGTCCTGGCCGTCGCCGACGCCGTCAAGGACGGCGCCGCGGAGGTGGTTGCGGACCTGCACCGGCTGGGCGTCGAGGTCGCCCTGATCACGGGCGACAACCGGGCGACCGCCGACGCGATCGCCCGCCAGGTCGGGATCGAGCGCGTCCTCGCGGATGTTCCGCCCGCGGGCAAGGCCGACGAGGTCCGGCGGCTCCAGTCCGAGGGCAGGGTCGTCGCCATGGTCGGCGATGGGATCAACGACGGCCCCGCGCTCGCGCAGGCCGATCTGGGGATCGCGATCGGGACCGGGACCGACGTCGCGATCGAGGCGTCCGACATCACATTGATCCGAGGGGATCTCGCAGGCGTCGTCACTGCAGTGAGGCTCGCGAGGCAGACGTTCAGGACGATCGTGCAGAACCTGAGCTGGGCGTTCGGCTACAACGTGGCGGCGATCCCGCTCGCCGCGCTCGGCCTGCTGAACCCGATCATCGCGAGCGCCGCGATGGCGATGTCGTCGGTCTCCGTGCTGACGAACTCGCTGCGGCTGCGGCGGTTCCGCGTCTGACGGGTACCGTGGAGGGAAAGGGGAACGAGGTGGACGTGATGCAGGGACGTGTGGAAGATGGCACCGTGGTCAACGTAACGGACGCCGATTTCGTCGACGTCGTGGTCGAGGGCTCCAAGGAACGGCCGGTCGTCGTCGATCTGTGGGCGGCGTGGTGCGGACCGTGCCGGACGCTCGGGCCGATGCTCGAGAAGATCGCCGACGAGCGCAAGGGAGCGTTCCGCCTCGCGAAGCTCGACGTCGACGCGAACCCGTACACGGCCTCGCAGTTCGGCGTGCAGAGCATCCCGACCGTGGTCGCGTTCGTGGACGGCAAGCCGGTCGACGGGTTCGTGGGTGCGATCCCCGAACCGATGATCAACGAGTTCGTCGACCGGCTGCTCCCGACCGAGGCCGATCGCGCGGCGGAGGAGGCCGCGGCCGAGGAGGCGGCGGGCGACGTCGCCGACGCGGAGCGCCGCTACCGGGAAGCGCTCGCTCAGGACGAGGGCAACCGCAATGCCCGGCTCGGCCTCGCCCGGATCCTCGCCGACGGCGGCGACGCCGACGGGGCGCGACAGACGCTGATGCCGCTGCTGCCAGACGACGAGGCCGACGCGATGCTCGCGCGGCTCGAGATCGCCGACTGGGCCAGGATCCAGGAGCCGGGCACGCTCGCCTCGGCCAAGCGCCTCGCCGCGCAGGGCAAGTGGCGCGAGGCGCTCGACGGGATGCTCGGGGCTCTCCGCGACGACCCGGACGCGCGTCAGGCGATGGTGACGGTGTTCTCCGCGATCGGCGAGGAGGATGACTTGGTCACCGAGTACCGCCGCAAGCTGGCGAACGCCCTGTTCTGAGGTGAGCGGAGCTCTGACGTGAGCGAGCTGCACGAGCGCCTCCGCGACTTCTGGAACGCGGACGCCGAGGTCTACGACCGCGCGCCGTCCCATGCGGCGTCGGATCCCGTCGAAGCGGCGGCGTGGCGAGCGGGGCTCGAGACGGCCCTGCCGCCGCCCCCGGCCGCCGTGCTCGACGTGGGCGCCGGCACCGGGGCGATGTCGCTGCTGGCGGCCGAGCTCGGGCACAGGGTGACGGCGCTCGACCTCGCGCCGGGCATGCTCGACCGGGCGCGTGAGAAGGCGGCGGAGCGGAACCTGGACGTGGCGTTCGTCGTGGGGCCGGCGGAGTCCCCGCCAGCGGGGCCGTTCGATGCCGTGATGGAACGTCACGTGCTGTGGACGACAGCCGACCCGGTGGCGGTGCTGCGAGCCTGGCGCGCCGTCACTCGTCCGGGCGGACGGCTGGTCCTGTTCGAGGGGTTATGGGGCCGGACCGATCTGGTCCAGCGGGCGCGGGACGTCGCCGCCGAGGCGTTGCGGAAGCTCTACGCGATCCCGTATGACCACCATGCCCGTTACGACCCCGAGGTGCTCGCGCAGCTCCCGTTCTCCAGGCTGCCCTCTGCGCAGCCCTTGATCGGGGCGGTCTACCAGGCCGGCTGGCGGGCGGTGCGGATCCGCAGGCTCCGCGACGTCGAGTGGGTACGACGGATCGCCGCCAAGCCGCTGCTCGGCGCGCTCGAGCAGGTCCCGCAGTACGCGCTGACCGCCGACGCGTAGGGCATCACGGCACGACGGCGTTCTCGAACGGCTCGGCGGCGTCGGCGGCCGATCGCAGCTCGATGTCGAAGACGCGCTCGAAGTGGCGCAGGATGGGGATCGTGGCTTCGCCTACGGTGATCGCCCGTCCGGCGAGCTGGGTGAGCGAGGTGACCCCTTCGTTCGCCAGTCCGCAGGGCACGATCGCGTCGTACCACGACAGGTCGGTCGCGCAGTTGAGCGCGAACCCGTGCAGGCTCACGCGCATCCGCATCAGCCGGACGCCGATCGCGCAGACCTTCCGGTTGCCCGACCAGACACCGGTCTGGACGTCGCTCCGCCCGAGCTCGACGCCCAGGTCCCGCGATGCCCTGATCACGACCTCCTCGAGCCGGCGAACGTAGTCGAGCGCGTCCGGGCGCACGCCGAGGTCGACGATGGGGTAGCCCACGAGCTGCCCGGGCCCGTGGAACGTGAGCGAGCCACCACGGTCGATCCACCGCAGCCGGGCCCCAGCCTGTTGGATCCGGTCCTCCGTCCACACGACGTGCTCGGGCTTCGACCGCCGTCCGGCCGTGAACACGGGGGGGTGCTCGAGGAGGATCAGGGTGTCGGGGATCTCGCCCCGCAGGCGGAGGGACGCGAGCTCGTGCATCAACTCGTTAGCGCGGTCGTAGTCGACCGTCCCGGCCGGACGGATCAGCCAGCCGGTGCGCGTCATGTCAGATGCCGAGGTCCTCGGCGAAGTCCCAGCCCTCGAGGTTCTCCTTCACGCGGGCCAGGAACCGTGTGGCGACCTCGCCGTCGATCGTCCGGTGGTCCCACGACATCGAGATGTTGACCATGTGCCTGATCGCGATCGCGTCGTCGATCACGACCGGCCGTTTCACGATGGCGTCGAGCGACAGGATGCCGGTGTTCGGCTGGTTGATGATCGGGACCGAGGCGACCGAGCCGTACGGGCCGGGGTTCGTGATCGTGAACGTGGCGCCGTGCACCTCGTCCGGGTTGAGCTGGTGGGCGCGGGCTCGGGTCGCGAGGTCGGCGATCGCCCGAGCGATCCCGACGGAGTTCATCGCGTCTGCGTTCATGATGACGGGTACGATCAGGCCCGCGTCGTACGAGACCGCGATGCCCATGTTGACGTACCGCGGCATCACGACGTCGTCCCCGTCGAGCCGCGCGTTCACGCGAGGATAGGTCTGGAGCGCCTCCACGGTCGCTCGCACGACGAACGGGAGGTACGTGAGCTTCACGCCGTGCTTGCGTTCGAACTCGGACCTGGCGCGCTCGCGGAGCTTCACCAGATGGTCGACGTTGACCTCGACCATCGTCCACGCGCGGGCGGTCTGCTGCGTCGATGCGAGCATGTGCTGACCGATCGCGCGGCGGATATGCGAGATCGGCTCCACGACCTCGCCGGCGGCGGTCGCGGCGGCCGGCATGACGGGCGTGGGCGCCGGAGCTGACGGCGGCGCCGCGACGGGGGTCGTCGGTGCCGCCGGCGCGGCGGCCGCCGCAGGCGCGGGAGCGGTGCCGCGTCCCGAGACGAACGCCAGGACGTCGTTCTTCGTGATCCGCCCCCCTGCGCCGGTGCCCTACACCTGGGACAGGTCGACGCCGTGCTCCTGGGCAAGCCGCCGGACGAGCGGCGACAGGATCTCCGACCGAGATCCCCGGTCTGCCGGCGGCTGCGACGCGGGCACTGCCGCCGCCGGCTCGACCTGTGGTGTCTCCACGGCCGCGCTCGACTGCACGGGAGCGCCCGACGCCTCACCCGGTGGCGCTTCGGCGGGCGGAGGGGACTGCGTGGCGGCCTCCGGCTTCGCCGCCGCGGCCTGTCCGTCGCCGGCTTCGATCTCCGCGAGCGCGGTCCCGACACCGACGGTCTGGCCCTCGGGGACGAGGATCTTGGTCAGCGTCCCTGCCGCCGGCGAGGGCACCTCCGTGTCGACCTTGTCGGTCGAGATCTCGAACAGCGGCTCGTCCTGGGCGACCTGCTCACCCTCCTGCTTCAGCCACTTCAAGATCGTGCCCTCGACGACGGTCTCGCCGAGCTGCGGCATCTGGACGGTGGTCATGGGGCCTCCGGGTCACCAGGTTGACAGCTTGCGGACGCCCTCGACGATGTCCGCGACCTGCGGAAGGTACGCGTCCTCGAGGACGGGGGAGAACGGGACGGGAACGCTGGGCGGTGCCATCCTCACCACGGGCGCGTCGAGGTGCGCGAAGCCCTCCTCCGCGATCACCGACGCGACCTCGGCGGTGGTCCCGAGGAAACGGTGCGACTCGGAGAGCACCAGCGCGCGGCTGGTCTTCTCGACCGACCGAAGGATCGTCTCGGTGTCGAGCGGCACGATCGAACGCAGGTCGACGACCTCCACGTCCACGCCTTCATGCGACAGCTCCTCGGCGGCCTCTAGCGCCAGGTGCACCATCATGCCGTACGTCACGATCGACACGTCGGTGCCTTCGCGACGGACGTTCGCCTTCCCGATCGGGATCAAGAGGTCGGGATCCTCGGGCACCAGTTCCTTGATCCGGCGGTAGATCCACTTGTGCTCGAGGAAGACGCACGGGTTGTCGTCGCGGATCGCGGACTTCAGAAGGCCCTTCGCGTCGGTAGGGAACGCGGGGCAGATCACCTTCAGCCCCGGGGCGTAGGCGAACCACGGCTCGGGATTCTCGGAATGGAACGAGCTCGCGCGCACGCCGCCGCCCGACGGCGCGCGGAGCACGACCGGCGTCGGCACCCCGCTCCGGTAGTGGTAGCGGGCGAGGGCCGTCGTGATCTCGTCGAAGCCGCTCGACATGAAGTCTGCGTACTGGAACTCGGCGACGGGTCGCAGGCCCTCCATCGCCGCGCCGAGCGCCATCCCCACGATCGTCTCCTCGACGATCGGCGTGTCTATCACGCGCTCCGGCCCGAACCGCTCGATGAACCCCTCGGTGACCTTGAACGCGCCCCCGTAGACGCCGATGTCCTCGCCGAGCAGGAACACGCGGTCGTCGCGCTCCATCTCCTCCCAGAGCCCCTCGGCGATCGCGATCAGATAGGTGGCCTGGCCGTCCTCGGTCCGCTTGCCCCGCGGTTCGGCGCCGTGACCGGCGGCGCCCGCCTCGACGGTCGCCTGCGCCATCAGCCCGTCCCGCCCTCGCGCGACGGCTCCCTCGACCAGTAGCCGTCCTCGACCCACAGCCCCTTCGTGACGTCGGACGGAACGGGATACGGCGACGCCTGCGCGAACCCGTACCCCTCGTCGAACTCGCGCTCGACGCGATCCTGGGTCTGCTTGACCGCATCCTCGTCGACCACACCGCGTGCCAGGAGCAGTTCCTCGAAGCGGCGGACGGGGTTCTTCTCCCGTATGTACCGCTCGAGCATCTCCTGCGGCACGTACTTCGCCGGGTCGTGCCCCGCGTGGCCGCGCCAGCGGAGCGACACCGACTCGATCAGCGTCGGGCCGCCGCCGCCCCGCGCCCGCTCGACGGCCTGGTTCGCCACCCGATAGACGTCGAGGACGTCCTGCCCGTCCACGCGGATACCCGGCATGCCGTACGCCGAGGCGCGCTCCGCGATCGTCGGCGTCGGCATCTCGAGCCTGTTCGGCGTGGAATACGCGTACTGGTTGTTGTTGACCACCCACACGACGGGAAGCTCGTGGATCGCAGAGACGTTCAACGCCTCGTGCCAGCGGCCGTTCGAGGTCGCGCCGTCGCCACAGATCGCCATCGCGACCTTGGGCTCTGCCTTGCGCTTGTAGGCCAGGGCGGCTCCGCACGCGACCGGGTACGCGATCGGCAGGTGCGACATGACCGTCCATGTACGATTGCCCTGCCAGTCGCCGATATGGCTGTTGCCATCCCGACCACGGGTGTAGCCGTCGATCCGGCCCCAGAACTGCGCCATCACGCGCTTGAGGTCCAAGCCCTTCGCAAGCTGCGCCGACAGGTCACGATGGGTCGGGAACAGTGAGTCGTCGGGGCGGAGCGCGAACGTGACGCCGACGTGCGTCCCCTCCTGACCGCGCCCCGAGTAGATCGCGCCGGGCAGCCGTCCCTGGCGGTACAGGGCCTCCATCCGCTCGTCGAAGTATCGGCAGAGTTTGAGCAGATGGAGGATCTCCCGGAGCCTGTCGTCCGACAGCCCGGCCCGCCAGTCGGCCTCCGATGTGCTCTTGGCGTCCTCGATCTTCGTCGCCACCGTGCCCCCTACGCGGAGTGGAGCGGCTTGCCGGCGAGCGCCAGGTGCGCTTCGCCGACCGCCTCGGACAGGCTGGGATGCGGATGGAACATCGCGGCGACCTCGGCGGGGACCGCCTCCCAGTTGGTGATCAGCATCGCCTCCGCGACCAGGTCGGTCACGTGGGGCCCAACCATGTGGATACCCAGGACGGGACCGCCGTCCCGTTCCGCGACGATCTTCACGATACCGCCCTCCCCGAGGATGTTCGCCTTGCCGATCCCCTGGAAGCTGAAACGCTCCACGGCAACATCCGCGCCCCGCTCGCGGGCCAGCGCCTCGGTCAGGCCGACCGACGCGACCTCCGGCGTCGAGTACGTGACGCGCGGGATCCCGGCGTAGTCGATCTCCGGGACGTCGATCCCGGCGATCCGCTCCGCGACCGCGTAGCCCTCCGTGAACGCGACGTGGGCGAGCTGCAGCGGCGTCGCGGCGACGTCGCCGACCGCCCAGACGTGCGGGGCCGTCGACTGGAGCTGACCATCGACCTTCACGAACCCGCGGTCGAGCTCGACCCCAGCGTCGTCGAGCCCGAGGTCCGACGTCACCGGGCCACGGCCGACGGCGATCAGGCAGACCTCGGCGTTCACCGCCTTCGTCTCGCCGCCCACGTCGTACACGACCTTCACGCCCTGCTCGGTCTGGTCGATCCCCTGCACGTTCGCGCCGGGGAACGCCTGGATCCCTCGCTTGCGGAAGTGTCGGGCGAGCTCCTTGGACAGGTCCTCGTCCTCGAGCGGCGCGATCCGCGGGAGCGCCTCGATCAGGGTGACCTCGGCACCGAAGGAGCGATAGAACGACGCGAACTCGAGTCCCACCGCACCCGCGCCGATCACGACAGCCGACGAGGGGATCCGGTCGTACCACAGGGCCTGGTCGCTCGTGATCACACGCTCCGTGATCGACGTTCCAGGTAGCAGCTTCGGGGACGATCCGGTCGCGAGGACGACGTCAGCGGCGTCCACGCGCCGCCCGTCGACCTCGAGCGCCGGGCCCGCGACCACGCGGGCGGTCCCGCGGATCACGTCGATCCGACGCGTCTTGACGAGCCCGGTGAGTCCCGAGACGAGCTTGTCGACGATCCGGCCAGCGAACGCCTTGATCGCGTCCCAGTCCGGTTCGCCCGACGCCCGGACCCCCCACTCGGACGAGCGGTTCACGGTGTCCATCACGGCTGCGGACTGCAGGAGCGCCTTCGTGGGGATGCACCCGCGGAGCAGACAGGTACCGCCGAGGCGTTCGTCTCGCTCCACGAGGGCGACCCGCTTGCCGAGCTGCGCGGCGCGGAGCGCACAGGCGTACCCGCCCGTGCCCGCGCCGACCACCGCTACGTCGTAGCCGTCCCCCATACGGATAGGCATGTTACCGCCGAGGTCGGGTTCGACCGACCGGGCAGAAGGGCCGGGCGTCAGATCGCGCCGGCCTTGGCGACCGCGATCAGTTCGCCGACCGTCGCATCGCCGAAACGCGTCTGCAGGACGAGCTTGTCGAGCAGCCGTCCGGCGCGCGGGCCCTCACGGACGACGGCCACGACCACGTACAGGCTCGACGAGGGGATCCCGAGGGCGCGGACGGGCCCGTACCCGGGGGCCGCGACGAAGTATCCGAACCGCGTCGCGGCATGCGACCCGGTGCAGACGCCCTGCCCGACCGCGACGTAGTCGCCCGGAGAGCCGTCCACCCCGCGGGCGAACTCGGGGCGATGGTTCGCCAAGACCTCCTCCTCGACCGGCTCGCATCCCCGTGACTGCCCCAGGCCTGAGAGCGTGGGGCCGGTCGCGGCGAGGTAGTAGTAGTCGGACGGGACGCCTATCTCCGTTCCGTCGACCCACAGCGCGGCCATCCCTTCCCTGCTCGTCGAGGTCGGCATCCAGCGTCCCGGGCGGATCCCGGCCACGACGCCGTGCTCGATCGTGCTCATGTGATCGGCAGGCAGTGCGCGCCAGCGGTCGGGGATCACGGTCTGGACGGCGCCGACCGAGACCTGCGTGAGGGGGCTGGGCGACTCGCGGATCCGCAGTTCGGTGGGCTCTTCCTGCAGGAGGGGAGCGAGAGTGGCATCGCGGCAGGCCGCCGCGACGAGGGTGACAAGCACGAGGCCGGTCAGTCTGCGCACCCTGTAGAACCCCAGGCGCCAAGGATAGCCTTCCGGGCACATCCGCGCCACCGCGGATGCCGTAGCCGGGTGGCGCTACGACAGCGACGGCGGCGAGGTCACCGGGGCGCCGCTCCCCACGGGGAGGCAGAACGAGACGCGTGTCCCCCCGGCCGGCAGCGGGTCTGCCCAGATGATCCCCGAGTGCTGTAGGACGAGCTGGCGCGCCATGTGCAATCCGAGCCCGATCCCGGACCGCTCCTTCGTGAGGATCTCCTCACCCGTCGAGAACGGCTCGTTGAACGCCTGGATCACGACCTCGCGGGCGATGCCTTGCCCGTGGTCCGTGATCGAGACGGTGACGCCCTCGTCCATCGTTCGCGCGAGGAGCTGGACGGCCTCTCCCTCGGCCGAGTAGCGACAAGCGTTGTCCAGAAGCTGCCGCACGACCTCGAGGATCTGCGCCTGGTCCGCGAACGCCGGCAACCGACTCGGGACCGTCGGTTCGATGCGGACGCCCGGGTACCTGCGAGCCATCTCCTCGGTGGCGTGTCGCAGCACCGGCGCAAGGTCGACGTCGACGAGCTGCAGGCTCAGGGTGCCTCGGTCGAGCTCGGCGATCGTCAGCAGCTCGTCGACGAGCGTCATGAGCCTGTCCAGCGCGGCCTCGAGCTTCCCGATGAACTCGTTCCGTTCATGTTCACCGATCCCGCGGTGCTTCAGGACGTACAGGATCCCCTTGGCGACCGTGACCGGCGTGCGGAGCTCGTGCGAGACGTTCGCGAGGAACTCCGCCTTGGCGCTCGTGAGCTGCTCCAGGCGTCCGGAGGTGTGGGCCAAGGCCGACTCCATCTCCCGCTCGTGCCGAACCACCTGGCCGAACCTCGCCGAGATCTGTTCGGCGACCCGCGGTCCGAGGATCACGTTGCCCTCGAGCACGGAGCGGATCGCCCGGGCGACCACGTCGGGTCCGTCCTCCTTCATCAGGTAGCCGGACGCGCCGGCGGCGACCATCTCGGCGGCGGTCGCGGGCGACGGCAGGACGGTCCAGCACAGGATCCTCGCGTCTGGGGCGATGGCCTTCAGCCGACGCACGAGGTCGACGCCGCTCAGCCCCTCGAGCCCCACCTCGGCCACGATCACGGTGGGCTGGGTCCTCGCGGCCGACTCGACGGCCCGCACGCCGTCCGTGACCACATCGACGTCGTACCCCTCGCCGGTCTTCAGCAAGGCGTACTGGAGCTGCGCCAGCCCGTCGGGCGTGTCGCACAGGAGCACCCGGGTGGACATCAACACTGGTATCGGCGGCCGCGTCGGCCGGTTGAAGCGATCGACGTCGGGGCGAGGCGGGTGGCGGGCCCTAGTCGACGATGCGCGATCGGATCGCGATCGCGACCGCCTGGGCGCGGTCGTTCGCGCCGAGCTTCTCGAAGATGCGCTCGAGGTGCGTCTTCACGGTGTGCGGCGAGATCCCCAGATCCTGCGCGACCTCCTTGGTAGTCGCGCCGTACGCCACCTTCTGGAGGATCTCCTTCTCGCGACGCGACAGCGCGGCGGCGTCGCTGCGCTTCTCCGTGACCTGAACCTCTTCGATGAACGCGCGGGTGAGCTGCGGGTGGATCACCGCCTTGCCCTCGACCGCCAGGCGCGCGGCGTTCACCAGCTCATCGGCCGATGTGTCCTTGAGCAGATAGCCGGATACGCCCGCCTGGATCGCCTCGGCGATCGAGGCTCGCGACTCGTCCACCGTGACCAGGATGACCTTCGTATCGGGCGAGGCCTCTCGGATCGCCTTCGCGGCCTCGATGCCGCTCATGCCCGGCATCCGGACGTCCATGAAGACGACGTCCGGCTTGAGCTGGCCCGCCTGTTCGACGGCCTCCTCTCCGGACGACGCCTCGCCGACGACGACGACCCCATCCTCGATGTCGAGGGCCGCGTGCAACCCCTCCCGCGTCACGGGGTGGTCGTCGACGATGAGGACGTTGATCCGCGGCATCGGTCTGCCTTCCGTTCGCGATGCGGGCTATAGGATAGAGCGTCGAACCCCCCGAGGGAGCATTTCGAGGAAGCACGATGGACGAACCCATCCACGATCGCGAGGCCGCCGACGCGTCGGCTGCGCCGCAAGGCAACGGCGTGCCGTCGAGCGGAACCGTCCTGGAGACCCTGCGCAACGTCTACGACCCGGAGCTCGGGATCAACATCGTCGACCTCGGGCTCGTGTACGACGTCGAGGTGACTCCGGACGGGGTGGTGCGCATCGAGTACACGCTCACGACGATGGGGTGCCCGATCGGCCCGCTGATCGAGCAGCAGATGCAGGCGCTGCTCGAGACCGTCGACGGCGTCAAGGACGTCCACGCCGAGATGGTGCTCCGCCCGCCGTGGACCCCGGAGATGATGTCCGAGGAGGCCAAGGCCGCCCTCGGGTACTTCTGACCGAGCGCCCAGGTCATCCCTTGACGTTGCATCTGCAACGATGGGAGCATGCTCGGATCCGAGGTGGGGGGTCGGATCGGGTGATCCGTACGCGCGAGGCGGGGGTGGTGGCGGCGATGATCCCGTCACGCCTGTGCTGTCCGCGCGCTCCCTGCGGCTAGCCGCGCGGCACCCACCACGGACCTTCCTCTCCTGGGGCCGCTTCGGCGGCCCTTTCGATGTTCGAGATCCGCCGACAGACATGACAGAGAGGAGCTCCGAATGAGCGGCTACGCGAACCCGGATGCGCTGGTCGAGACGGACTGGCTGGATGAGCACGTCGACGATCCCGCCGTCCGCGTGATCGAGGTGGACGAGGACACGACCGCCTACGAGAAGGGCCACATCCGCGGCGCGGTCGGTTGGGATTGGAGCAGCGACCTGCACACGAAGGTCGGCCGCGACTACGTCTCTCAGGCGGAGCTCTCGGACCTCCTGTCCGGTGCCGGCGTCGCCCCGGACACGACCGTGATCCTCTACGGCGGCAACAACAACTGGTTCGCGGCGTATGCGTACTGGATCTTGAAGCTCCGCGGGTTCGACAACGTGAAGCTGCTGAACGGCGGCCGGAAGAAGTGGGAGCTCGAGAGCCGGGAGCTGACGCAGGACGTGCCGACGTACTCGCCGACGGGCTTGTCGATCTCGGGCTCCGAGCGACCGGAGATCCGCGCGCTCCGCGACGAGGTGTTGTCGAAGGTCGGCACGGGCGTCGGCCTCGTCGACGTGCGCTCGCCCGAGGAGTACCGCGGCGAGAAGCTCGCGCCGGATCACCTCCCGCAAGAGCAGTCGCAGGTCCCGGGGCACATCCCGGGTGCCGCGAACGTGCCGTGGGCGAAGGCGGCGAACGAGGATGGGACCTTCAGGTCCGCAGACGAGCTCCGCGAGCTCTACGGGGGCGAGGGCGTGGGGGCGGACACCGAGGTGATCGCCTACTGCCGGATCGGGGAGCGGTCGAGCCACACGTGGTTCGCCCTCACTGAGCTCCTCGGCTACCCCGACGCGAAGAACTACGACGGCTCCTGGACCGAGTACGGCAGCCTGGTGGGCGCCCCCGTCGAGAAGGGCTGACCCCGAGACCGCACCGGAACATCGGTCACCTGGCGGGCGTTATTCCTACCGCACAGGTGGACTTCGAGGCGCCCGCGCGGGTATCCTCGAAGACGAGTCCCTCGACCCCGGGAAGGACGTCAAGACGTGGCCGTTACGCAGGACGAACACCTCCGAGAGCTCTCCAAGGGATACCGGTTCGGCTGGGTCGACCCGGACCACTCGGTCTTCACCCCGAAGAAGGGCCTGTCGGCCGCCGTGGTGGAGGAGATCTCCTCGCTCAAGGGCGAGCCCGACTGGATGCGCAAGTTCCGGCTGAAGGCCCTGAAGCACTTCGAGGCCCGCCCGATGCCGTGGTGGGGCGCCGACCTGTCCGACATCGACTTCCAGGACATCTACTACTTCATCCGCTCGACCGAGAAGCAGGCAAAGAGCTGGGACGAGCTGCCCGAGGACATCAGGGGCACGTGGGACAAGCTCGGGATCCCCGAGGCCGAGAAGAAGTACCTCGGCGGCGTCTCCGCGCAGTACGAGTCCGAGGTCGTCTACCACAAGATCCGCGACGAGCTCGACTCGATGGGCGTGCTGTTCAGCGACATGGACACGGCGCTGCGCGATCACCCGGACATCGTCAAGGAGTACTTCGGCACGATCATCCCGCCGAACGACAACAAGTTCGCGGCGCTGAACTCCGCCGTGTGGTCGGGTGGCTCGTTCATCTACGTGCCGCCGGGCGTGCACGTCGACATCCCGCTCCAGGCCTACTTCCGCATCAACCAGGAGAACATGGGCCAGTTCGAGCGGACGATGATCATCGCCGACGAGGGCTCGTACGTGCACTACGTCGAGGGCTGCTCGGCACCGATCTACACGAGCGACTCGCTGCACTCCGCGGTCGTCGAGATCATCGCGAAGAAGGGCGCCCGCGTCCGATACACGACGATCCAGAACTGGTCGACCAACGTCTACAACCTGGTGACCAAGCGGGCAGCGGCCTACGAGGATGCCGTGATGGAATGGATCGACGGAAACATCGGCTCGAAGGTGACGATGAAGTACCCGTCGATCTACCTGCTTGGGAAGGGTGCCCGCGGCGAGGTTCTGTCGGTGGCGTTCGCCGGCAAAGGCATGCACACCGACGCCGGCGGCAAGGCGATCCATGCCGCGCCGTACACGACGAGC
>DATHSY010000041.1:0-3748 GCA_035463715.1 Actinomycetota bacterium
GGCGACGCCCGCCAAGCTCCCGGGACCGCCGACCGCGGGGAGCTCCGTGCAGATCCATCCCGACCGCGCAACGTTCGACTCGCTCGCCACGACCTGGCCGCTCGTGCCGGTCTGGACCGAGCTCCTCGCCGATGTCTCGACCCCGGTCGGCGTGTTCCCGTCGCTCGCGGGCACCGGGGCCGGGATCCTGCTCGAGAGCGTCGAGCGATCCGAGCGCTGGGGTCGCTACTCGTTCGCCGCAGGCGACCCGGCCGCCGTGGTGGTGGCCGATGGGGGTGGCCTGCGGGTCGAGGACGTCCGCCGCCCGCTTCCGATCGAGCCGCCGCGGGCCGGCGGCTCGATCCGGGAGGCGCTCGTCCACGTGGCGTCGCAGCTCGCCGCCCCCCGGTTGCCGGGATCTCCCTCGCTCACCGGAGGCCTGATGGGCTACCTCGCGTACGAGGCGGCGGAGCCCCTCGAGGGACATCCGGTGCCCGACCCGGCCGGCGCGCCCTGCCCGCCGATCGGGCTCCTGGTCGTCGACCGTGCCGTCGTGTTCGACCACTGGCGGCAGCGCCTCCTGCTCGTCGCGCACGCCCCGGCCGGCGGCTACGACGACGCGGTCGCAGGGCTCGAGTCGCTGCGGTCGACGGTCGCGGACGCGACCCCGCCTTCGCCCACGCCGCTCGCCTCCGCCGACGGCCAGGTGGCCCGGGGCGAGGTGAACATGCCCGATGGCCGGTACCGCGACATCGTCGAGTCGTTCAAGGAGCACATCGCGGCCGGCGACATCTACCAGGGCGTCCCGTCGCGCCGCGTGTCGTTCCCGGCACCGGAGGGCGGCTACCCCGTGTACCGGGCCCTGCGCGTCACGAACCCGGCGCCGTACATGTTCTTCCTGCGGATGCTCGGCATGGAGCTGGCCGGGTCGTCGCCCGAGCCGCTCGTCCGGGTCGAGGGCCGGCGCGTGTCCGCACGCCCCATCGCCGGGACGCGCCCGCGGGGCAGCACCGAGATCCGGGACCGCCTGCTCGAGCACGAGCTCCTCGCGGACCCCAAGGAGCAGGCGGAGCACGCGATGCTCGTCGACCTCGCCCGTAACGACCTGGGACGCGTCTGCCGACCCGGCACGGTCCGTCCGACCGAGCTGATGGTCGTCGAACGGTTCTCGAAGGTGATGCACATCGTGTCGACCGTCGAGGGAGAGCTGGCGGACGGGCAGGACGCCTTCGACGCGCTCGCGGTGACGTTCCCGGCCGGAACCGTGACGGGCGCGCCGAAGCGGCGGGCGATGGAGTTGATCGCGGAGGCCGAGCCGACCGCTCGGGGCCCCTACGCCGGCGCGGTCGGCTACCGCACCTTCGCGGGCGACCTCGATTTCTGCATCACGATCCGCACCGCCGTCGTCGCCGACGGGCGGGCGCACGTACAGACCGGGGCCGGCGTCGTCGCCGACAGCGACGCAGAAGCCGAGCTGCGGGAGACGATGGCGAAGGCCGAGGCCCTGCTGCCCGCGGTGACGGCCGCGGGCGGGACCCTGCTGACCGGGGAGACGCCGAGATGATCCTGGTCGTCGACCACTACGACTCGTTCACGTTCAACCTCGTCCAGCTGATCGAGGGACTCGGCTTCGCGACCGAGGTCGTCCGAAGCGACGAGCGTCCGGCGGAGGAGCTCGTCGACCTGAGTCCCGAGGCGGTCGTGCTGTCGCCCGGCCCGGGCAGGCCCGAAGACGCCGGCTGCTTCCCGCTGCTGCTCGAGATCCTGCCCGACGACACGCCCGTCCTCGGCGTCTGCCTGGGTCACCAAGCGCTCGGTGTCTCGCTCGGCGGCACGGTGGACCGGGCGACGCCGGTCCACGGCAAGGCCTCGCTCGTGTACCACGAGGGGAAGGGCATCCTCGAGGGCGTGAGCGACCCGTTCGAGGCGGCCCGATACCACTCGCTCGTCGTCCGGGCCGACTCGCTCCCCGACGAGCTCGAGCTCACGGCGTGGACGGAGGACGGCCTGGTGATGGCTGCGCAGCACCGCACGCTGCCTCGCTTCGGCGTGCAGTTCCATCCCGAGTCGATCCTCACGCCCGAGGGCCCGAGGATCGTCGAGAACTTCCTGCGCCTTGCCGCCCGGGTCTGACGTCCCTTCGGTTCAGCAACTCAGTTCAGCAAGGTGGCATCGAACGCATACTTCAGGTTGTCGTCGGTTGGAGTCCCCCAGCAGGCGTACCGTCCCCGTCGATCGGTCCAACATCTGGTCCGCGTGCTCGCGTTCGTGAGTACCAGATCGGCCGTCACGATCGTGCGGCGCCCGAACGGGACACGCACCACGCCGTCCCCGCCGGAGTTCAGCCGGAACTCGCGGTACCTCACGGCGCCGGTCCGCGAGACCGTCACGACCGACGCCTCCGGCCCCGTCCGGTACGGCGGGAGATCGACCGAGATCCGCAGCTTCGCGCCGCCCCTGACGCCGCGACCGGGGACGAACGCGATGTACGCGTTCGTCAGGTGCTTCAGGCGGAGGGTGTCGGCCGCTCCGCCGTTGCGCTTGGTGACCCTGAACCTGTCCGACAGCGGCGGGACCGGATAGCGGAGCGTCTGCGCCTCTTCGTAGAACTTGGCCGGCACGTCGTT
Organism: Actinomycetota bacterium; assembly: GCA_035463715.1. Lineage (GTDB taxonomy): Bacteria > Actinomycetota > UBA4738 > UBA4738 > HRBIN12 > DATHSY01. The sequence goes on from DATHSY010000041.1 coordinate 2,607, forward strand.
GTACATGCCGAGATCGGCGAAGACCTCCCGGAACGACGTGTCGTGCACGGCCTTCAGCGCCAAGTCGATGGCCTTGACGGAGTACTTGTCCGGACCGCTCGCCGATCCGTCTGCACGCTCCCACGCCTCGCGCACGACGGCCACGTCTTCGACGCCGCCGGCGGCGAACCGCTCAGATACGAACTCGTGGAAGATCCAATCTCCGTAGATCCCGAAGGTGCTGTTGTTCGAATCGAGCGGGACGCGCGGCCTGCCGAGCGGCCCGCTCCCGAGGTACTGCACGTTGTCGTCGATCGCGTCGAATACGCGTTCCTCCATCCACACGGCCGTGCTCTCCATGAACCAGCGGTCCTCGACGGCGTCGTACGCGAACTGCGACGCGTGGAAGAACTCGTGCGCCAACGTGACCTGCATCGCGGTCAGCCCGCCGAGCTCCACGAAGTCGTCGTCGATCACGCAGTAGGACGAGAGGTCGAAATACGCGTACGTGCCGCTGAACGCGTTCGGGTCATCGGTGAAGCAGTAGCCGTACAGTCCCGCGTCGCCGATCTGCGCCAGGTAGATGTCGAGGTTTCCGTCGGGACCGTGGTTCGTCGAGGTGAGATCGGACTTCGGCGCGCGGAACCCGAAGCTCGTGATCTCGGTGTTCCACACCGTGGCGAACTCGGTGGCTACCGACTCGACCTGGTCCGGCACGGTATCGCCGTCCGTGTCCGTGAGCGGCGGGGCATCCTCGGTCGTCGTTACGTAGTGGAAGCAGGCGCCGGTCGTGCAGTACGGCGTGGCCTCCGTCGTGGTGTAGCCGTCGCCCAGGTCGTCGGCCACCCCGTCGGTCGGACGGGCCGCGATCTGCGTGGCGAGCGTCTTCTCGGCCGGCGTCAAACGATCGTAGACGGCCAGCAGGTCTCGCAGGACCATCGTGGCTTCGCGGCCGGCTGGAGCGGCGACGTCGCCGTAACGGGCGCGGACGCCGGCCGGATCGAACAGCGCCCGGGCGCGCTCGAGCGCGTAGGTCGCTCGGTCGATCCGACCCGCGCGGAGCGCTCGCGTGAGGGCGTCTGCGGTCGGTCCGTTAGCCGACACATGGGAGGGCTCGGCGAACGACGCCGCTCGGCCGCGTTGCGGCGCAACGCCACGGTCCG
>DATHSY010000042.1:0-7765 GCA_035463715.1 Actinomycetota bacterium
AACCAGGTGTGCGACCTCGTCCAGGTCCGCACGTTCGCGACCGGCTCGGTCGTGCGTCTCCACGTCGGCTTGGGCTCCTAGCGTCGGACGGGTCCGGCTCCGTACCATCTCCGCCGCGACGGGGGCAGCCTCCAGAAGCGAGACGGGACGAACGGGAACCGAACGTGGCAGCCGACCCAGCACTTCTTGCGTTCGCCGAGGATCCGGACGAGTACACGGCCCTCGGGCCGGACGAGGAACGGATCGTGACGGATCGCTTCGTCGTCACGTTCTCCCCCGGCGAGCATCACTGGTCCACCACCGTCGGACGTGTGCGGGTCGGCGAGGGCGACGTGAGGGGCGCCGTCGACGCCCTCCGCGACCTGATGCGGGAGCGCGGACGCCGGGCCGCGGCGTGGACGATCGGTCCGTCGGCGACGCCACCCCGGCTCCGCGAGCGGCTCATCGACGCCGGCCTGACGCTCGAGTCGGAAGAGGGGTCGACGATCCTGGTCCTGGACGAAGCGCCCATCGTCCGGGTCGGCCCGTTCGACGTGCGGCGTGTATCGACGTTCGAGGATCACCTCGCGGCGATCGAGGTCGCGATCGAGGGGTTCGGGTTCTCCGAAGCGGACACCGACGACGAGCGCCGCCGGGCGCGGGACACGTTCGATGCGGAGCGGAGGGGGGATCACGTGATCACGTTCCTCGCTCTCGACTCCAACCGCCCGGTATCGACGGGCTATGGCTGCCCGTCACCCCACGGCCTCTACTTGGGCGGCGTGGCGACGATCCCCTCGGACCGCCGCCGCGGAGCGATGGGAGCGGTCGTCCAGGGTGCGTGGAACGAAGCGGTCCGGCGGGACACGCCGGCGGTGGTCGCGCACGGCGGAGCGATGTCACGGTCCTCGCTGGAGCGGATCGGCTTCAGAGCCGTCGGGCGCGTCGACCACCTCATCGACCGCCTCGATCAACCCGTGCCGGAAGGGCAACCGAAGGGATCTAGCGGGCGCTGACCCACGTGATGAGGGGGAGCAACGCCGGTCGGTAGCCGGCCCGACCACCGGAGATCGCCGGCACGAGTCCGCCGAACACGACGATGATGACCGACAAGCCGAGGACGAACCGCGCGATCGGTCGTGACCCCTGGTGAACACGGGAGGCATATACCGAAGCGCTCATCGCGGACCTCCTTCTGCTCGACACGTCCGGTGTACCCCCGGCAGGAGCTGCCGTCCGTGACCTGCATCACGCAGGGGACGTGCCGTTCGCCACGGAGATCCACTGGAACGGGCGCCTCGCCGACGGATCAGAACAGCGCCAGCAGACCGGCGGAGATCAGCGCGATCCCCACTGGTGTGACGATCTGCTCGCCGTGGCGGCCGGTCTTCTCGTAGATCATCACGGCGGTCAGCGCAGCCATCCACCACAGGTTCGCCACGCCCGCGGCGAACCCGACGAGCATCAGGGCCCAGCAGCACCCGAGACAGAAGATCCCGTGTGCGAGCCCCAGGCGCATCGCGGCGCCGGCTCCACGGTCGTACCGCGAGATGAGGAACGGTCCGGGGTGCCGGCATTCGCGGAGGCACTGATCCTTCAGATCGCTGAACTGGAAGGCGCCGGCGAGCACCAGGACCGACGCCGCGAGCAACTCCGGGTGCCGGCCGAGCCATGGCAGGGTGTCGACCATCCGGTGCACCCCGGCGTCCAGGAAGAACGCGGCCAGGCCGAATCCCGTCCACACGACGGCGTACCCTGCGATCAGCGCTGCCGTCGCGCGACCCGGATGCGGCTGCCTCGCGGAGACGACGCGGAACATCCGGACGAGCGGCAGGCTGGAAGGCAGCATCATCGCGACGATCATCAGCTGCCACGCGAGCACGAAGATCGTCACGCCGGCGAGGAACGGCACGTCACCCTCGATCAGCGTGTCGTGGTGCAGCAGGTGCGACGCCCCGGTCAGGTCGGCGGAGATCGCGACGGCCCAGGCCGTCACGATCGCCGCGACGATGACCGGTGGCACGCGGCGGCGACGGGTCGCCTGAGAGGCGACCATCCCGATCACGCGAAGTGCTCCATCTTCCAGTCCGACTGGATCGCGTTCCGGCCCTCGAACTCCCAGGACAGCCCGTACTGCTCGAGCTCGACCTTGTTCTTGGACGCCTTCGAGACCCACGCTGGCGAACCGGGGACCGTCGAGAAGACCGACTCGCGGAGCGTCGTCACGTTCCCCGCGACGCTGCGGTACGGCTCCATCTCGGCTTGGAGGACCCCGTCGATCGAAAGCGTCCCGACGCCGCCCTCCACCCGGTGCGAGATCGGCACGTACTCGACGCCCTTCACGGTCCCGATCAGGCCAGCCCAGTCCGCGATCGGCCCGCCGAGCTGCCCGCTGAAGGCGGCCAGGAGGGCGTCACGCTGCTCGGGGGTCGCGCGCTCGTCGATCAGAACGACGACCTCCCAGTTGCCGGCGAGGACGTTCCCCGGGATGTACGCAGCCAGGACGACCGTGAGGTCCGACACGTCCAACCCGCGGATGCGGCCGGTATCCACGTGGAACGAGAGGAGACCTCGGCAGTCGCCGAGATCCGGATCCTCTCCCACCCAGCACGGGCACAGCACGTTGCACGAGCAGGCCTCGATCAGCGTGCCGGTGAACGAGTAGACCTCGCCGGTCGCCTGGAGCTGCTCCTCGGTCGTGGTCATGACTCCCCCCTTCCTGGACGGGCAGGCCCCACACATCCGCTACCTGACACGCGTGACCGAGGGCGGAACGATCGTTCCGTCGGAGGAGAACTCAGAGGTCCCATGACGGCGGCTCCTGTCCCGGCGGGGCGTACGAACAGAGCCTTCCCGTTCGGATCGATGCCTCTAGGTGTGCAGCCAGCGGCGGACACTCCCTCCGGATCGTCCGGATCGCGACCTTGATCGCCTTCGTCACGCTCACCCGCGCGCGCTCGGCGGGCGAATCCATCTGCCGATCGCGGCCCCCGAGCCCAACGGCACGTTCCAACTCGTCCGTGATGGCCTCGACCTCGGCCTCGAGCTTGCGCACACGCTCGGGGTCGTGCCACGACCGGGCCTCGTCCAGCTCCCTGGCGAGCTCCCCGAGTCGGCGGCGATACTCCTGTTTCGCCCGGGCGTCGAGGATCGGATCCGACGACCCCGACGCCGCCACGCTGAGCTCGTCGGTGCCCAGATGATCGCTCGGCGGTGCGGCATGCGCCGTGAGGAGGTCGAGGACGTAGACCTCCCGCCCCGGAACGGCGAGCAGATCGGCGATGTATCGCAGACCTCGAAGGTCGTGCAGATGCGCCGTCCGCCCCGCGAACGCGAGCGTCCAGACCTGGCCCTCACGTCGGAACGTCGCCTCCGGTGCCGCCACAGCCGCTCCGGCATCGATCCCGTCCAGCACCCGTCGGACGCGCTCGGCGATCCCCGGCAGTTCCAGCTCGTCGCAGATGCCGCCGGCCTCGGCCAGCAGTGTTCGGGCATGAGCCCCGTCCCCATCGCGAGCCCGCGCGAGAAGGACGGTGGCGTGCTCGAGCAGGACGCGGGCCTGCAGGGCCCGAGCTCCGAACGCCTCGCAGAGCTGACGTGCCGCGTCGAAGTGGACCCCGGCCTCGTCCCAGCGTTCGAGGAAGCCCGCGAGCATGCCGAGTCGCATCGCCACCGGACCGAACGGCACCGTGGACACCGAGATGGCGTTGCGGTCGGCGAACGGTAGCAGGAGGTCGAGCAGCGTCTCCGCGCGCGGTCGGTCGCCGACCAGGATGCTCGCCTGCGCGAGCGCACAGAGATGCAACAGCCACAACCCGTCGCGAGGCAGGTCGGAGAAGTCGTTGCGCGCATGGCGTTCGATCTCCGCCCGGGCTCGCGCACGGTCTCGCATCTCCGCGGCGAAGAGGGCGTCGCGCCATCTCGGCACCCCGCGGAACCCTTCGCCGTGATCCCGGACGAGCTCACCCAGCTCATCCATCCGCCCCTGCGTCCACCGGACACCGAACATCTGCGCGTACACGAGCATGTAGTTCACGTACTCACTGCTGCGCAGCCGGCCGATCTCGGTCGACTCGCGGACCTGTCGCTCCGCGTCGGTCGGACTCCCCTGAAGGAGCGTGCGGATGGCTCGCAGGCTCGCCACGTGCCAGGTGTAGAAGGGTTGGCGGATGCGATCGGCGAGCTGCTCCATCGCGGCAACCTCCGTGTCGAACCCCTCGCGGTCGAAGAGCTCGAGGAAGCAATGGAGCCGCGCGTGGCGCGCGAGGAACGCCGCCTCCTGCTCTCCGGCCCCGGTTGCGACGAGCAACGTTTGTTGAGCGTTCACGAGTCGCTCCCGCACCGAGTCGGGCCGGAGCAGCGCCCAGTGTTGCGCGTGGAGCGCTTCGACCAACGCCTCCGGCTCGCCCAGGCGCAGGGCCATGTCGAACGCGTCGCGTGCGATCTCGAGCCGTCGCTCGTTGCCTGAGGCGGTGTAGAGCGCGGTTGCCAGGCGCGCGAGGACGCGGGCGCGCAGCGGGCTATCGCCCTCCGGAAGCGCAGCGAGCGCGTCTTCGAGCAGCGCGATCCCCGTCGTCCCGTGCTCGAAGATCGCGGTGATGAGCAACCCTCCGAACCCCAGCCGGACCGGCTCGTCGCTCGTGACGAATCCGAACGCGGCCTGGGCGAGCCTTTCCGGCGCGCCGATGCGCGATGCGATGTCGGCGGCCTCCCTGAAGCTCGCCTTCGCCGCCTCCGTATCGGAGGCGCGTGCCTGCGCGTCACCCAGCCGCAACAGGATCTCGCACCGATGCTCCAGCGAAGCCTCCCCCGGGGTCAGGAGCCGCAGCGCGTGGCCGAAGTGCCGTGCGGCATCCTCGTAGGCGAGCAATCTGGCCGCTCGATCGCCGGCCCGCGTCGAGTAGTCGACCGCGACCTCGGCATCGCCGATCGGCGCGGACTGCACGAAGTGATGCGCGATCGCTGAAAGCTGTGGGTCCAGGTCCGACGCGAACACCTGCTCCAGCACGCGGCCGGCCGTGCGGTGCAGTTCCATGCGGCGGGTCGGCGGAAGGTCCTCGTACACGGCCTCGCGAAGGAGATCGTGTGCGAAGGAGTACGCCCCGGGGATGTCGGGATCCGACGAGATGATCCCCACGCTCTCCGCCTCGCCGAGGACGTCGATCAACCGTTCGGTCGACAACGTCGTGGTCTCGGTCAAGACCCGAAGCTCGAACCCGCGGCCGAGGACGGCAGCGGTATGCAGGATGGCACCGGCCTCGGAGGACAGATGCGAGACCCGCCGACGGATCAGCGCGCGGACCTCTTCCGGGAGCCTGTGCCGGTCGTCGCCCGCGCGGTGGTCCCCCTCGGCACGGATGACCTCGCCGACGAAGAACGGGTTGCCCGCCGTCAGTTCGTGCACGCGCTCGACCCATCCGGGCTCCGGAGCGCCCCCAGTCGCGATCTCGATGTACGTCGCGATCTCCGACCGCGTCAGTCCCACCAGCGAGAGGCGTCGCCCGAGGCGGGACAGCTCTCCGTAGAGCTCCGCGGAATCACGAACACGCGGGTCGAGGTCCCGGTACGAGGCGACCACGAGCATCGGCTGGTCGACGGCTGAAGTCGCCAGGAACCGGAGCAGCAGCGTCGACGGCTCGTCGGCGGCGTGGACGTCGTCCACGACGACCAAGAGGGGTGCGGTCGTCATCTGTGCCGAGAGGAACCCGGCCACCTCTTCGAACAGGTGGAACCGTGCTGCGTCCGGATCGACGACATCCGCGACCGTGGAACGGCTGGATCGAGCCTCGCTCACCGGACGCGCGAGCTGCTCGAAGTCGCCTCCCGCCGATCGTACGACCTGGACCCACGGCCAGAACGCCGGCGCGCCTCCACCGTCCCAGCACCGTCCGACGAGGACGAGGAACCCTCGGTCACGGGCGACGTCGGCCAGCTCCTCGACGAGCCGGCTCTTGCCGATCCCGGGCTCGCCCGACACGAGCACCAAAGAGCCGTGACCCGAGCGCGCCGCATCGAGCGCGGAGGTGAGCTCCCACATCTCGCGGGCGCGACCGACGAAGGGTCGGACGTTCGCCGTCCCGACGCTCGGACCGTCGCCGGGCGGACCCGATGCCGCCGGATCACCCACGAGGAGCATCAGTGTCGCGCCATCTCGAGAACGCGTCCAGGCGTTCTCAGCCGGTGCACGCCGGGAACCTCCCTCGGCGCGCCGCGGGAACGACCGTGCCGTGCGATGTCACGCCTCATGACCGTAGGCAGACGGGTCGAACCGCCGGACTCAGGAGGAGGCGATCACCATGCGGATCCCGATCACACCCACCAGCACGCGGCTCCTTGCGTCGCGCACACCCGGTCGTCGAGAGGCGAAGACCGCTCGCCGGCTGCGAGATCGCATGCTCGAGGCCCTGTTCGAGCTCGCGACGCTCCGGGTGCCGATGGTGGCGACGCCACCCGCGGACTCGACCCACCTCGACCGGCGATTCTCGCAGGCCTGAGCCGTCGGCGGGTTCGGTGAACGCCACGGTGTGACGACGCGTCCTGCGCTGGCGGCGGCCTGCTGGAGCGGCACCTATACTCCGGCGAACCTCACGGAACGGAAGCACGCGTGGCGGATCAGCGGGTCGCCGTCGTCGATATCGGTTCGAACTCGGGCCGGGTGGTGGTGATCGGCATCGACGAGGCCGGACACCTCCAGGTCCTCGCCAACGGGCGGGCTCCTCTTCGCCTGGCACGCGATCTCGGAAGGGGCAGCCGGATCACGGAAGGCACGATCGATCGCACGAGCGCCGCGGTCCGAGACTTCCGAGCGATCGGTGAGAGCGCGGGGGCACAGTCGTTCATCGCCCTCGCCACGTCGGCGGTCCGCGAATCCAACAACGCCGAGGAGCTCCTTTCGCGGATCGAGAACGAGAGCGGCGTCGAGGTCCGGGTCATCGAGGGGGATGAAGAGGCGCGTTACACGTTCATGGGCGCGATCCATGGACTCGCCATCCAGCACGGCGTGGTCGCCGACCTCGGCGGTGGAAGCGTGGAGCTGACGCGGTTCCGCCGACGCACGGCGTCCGGCTCCTGGACCCTCCCGCTGGGATCGCTGCGCCTCTCCGAGCGTTTCCTGGTCGACGACCCTCCTTCGGCGAAGCAGATCGCTTCGCTCGCTCGTCATGCGCGGAGCGCGTTGGAGGCAACGGAGCTGACCGAGCTCGCTCGCGATGAGCGTCTGGTCGGAACCGGTGGCACGATCCGGAACCTCGCCAAGATCGACCACGCCAGCGGGAGTTACCCGATCCCCCGGCTTCACGGGTACGTCCTGAGCCACGCTCGGGTCCAGGGGATCGCAGACCATCTGGCGTCACTCCGGGCCTCGCGGCGGCGGCTCGTGCGCGGCCTTTCCCGAGAGCGCGCCGACTCGATCGTCGGGGGCGGCTTTGCGCTGCTGTCGGTGATGCAGCACGTGGGCGCCACCGAGCTGACGGTATCGAGCCACGGCTTGCGTGAGGGAGCGGCGATCGATGCGTCCTCGGTCCCGGACCGGACGGTGGAAGACGCGCGACGGGCTTCGGTTCGGGCACTGGCGTCGAGGTTCTCGACCTGGGAACCCGACCGCGCCGACCGAAGGGCACAGATCGCGGCGACGCTGCTCGGGACCATCTCGCCCGATGCCGACACGGCAGAGCACGAGCGACTGGCCCAGGCAGCGACCCTGCTCGACATCGGCCGGAGCGTCGACTACTACAGCCGCTTCGACCACACGGCCGACCTGATCACCGAAGCCGATCTCGACTGCTTC
>DATHSY010000043.1:0-4968 GCA_035463715.1 Actinomycetota bacterium
CGGTCGAAGGAGGAGGCGTTCGACTACCGGTACTTCCCCGAGCCGGACATCCCACGGCTCGAGCCCGATCGGGCGTGGGTCGACCAGATCCGCGCGTCGCTCCCGGTTCTCCCCGCCGAACGGCGGCGTCGGTTGGTCGCCGCGCACGGGCTGCCGATCGAGCAGGCGCGGCTGATCGCGGCGACGCCCGTCCTGGCGACCGCGTTCGACCGAGTCCTGGACGCGTCGGGCGCCGACGCGCGCAACGTCGCGAACTGGGTGGTGAACCACCCCGGCGGACCGGAGGAGGCCGGGCGGGAGTGGCGGGCGATCGCGGACGTCGTCCGCCTGGTCGACGCGGGCGAGATCTCGGCGCTCGCCGGCAAGGACGTGCTCGAGTCGGCGATCGCCTCCGGCCGGCCGGCGGAGGAGATCGTCGAGGAGAAGGGGTTGAGGCAGGTGTCCGACACGTCGCAGCTCGAGGCGTGGGTCGACGAGGCGCTCGCCGAGAACGCCGATCAGGTCGCGCAGTACCGCGCGGGTAAGGAGGGCCTGCTCGGGTTCTTCGTCGGCCAGGTGATGAAGCGATCCGGCGGCTCCGCCAACCCGAATGTCGTGAACGAGCTGCTCCGGGCGCGCCTCGGCGCGCCGTGAGACCGGGTCGGGTTCGCATGAGCGGCGACCCCGACGCCAGGCGCTACCCGTGGTGGCAGCTGCTGCTGCTCGGCATCGTCGCGATGCTCGAGGCGGTGCTCGCCCGGCCGCTGCGGCGCATGTGGGTCTCGGACGACCCGCTCGACACCTACGGGCTGGTGCATCTCGCGAGCGTCGCAGGGGACGCGATGGTCGCGATCGCGCTCGCGGGTTCGGTCTTCTTCGAGATCCCGCCCGAGGACGCCGAGGGGCGGATCGCGCTGTACCTCGCGCTGACGATCGCGCCGCTCGCGGTGGCCGGACCGGTGCTCGTCCCGTTGCTCGACCGCGCCGGCCCGAGGCGCGCGATCTCGCTCTCGTCGGCGGCGGGCCGCGCGCTCGTGGCGATCGTCCTGGCGCCGCGCGTGTCGGACGTGGCCGTCTTCCCGCTCGCGTTCCTGCTCTTGGTCCTGTCGAAGGTCCACGCGATCACGAAGAACGGGCTCACGATGGCGTACGCGGGTCGGGACGAGGGGTTGGTGCGGGCCAACGCGCGGCTCGGGCGGATCGCCGTCACCGGCGCGCTGCTCGCCGCCGGTCCCGCCCTCGCGCTGCTCCGGCTCGGGGGTGCGACCTCGGTGCTGTACGGAGCAGCGGCGGTCTACGCGGTCGCGGCGCTGCTGAACCTGCGTTTACCGCACCCGACGACGCCTCCCCGGGCGGCGACAGACGCGCCGGTCGTCGGTCGGCGCGGGGCGATCGCCGAGCTGCGGGCCCCCGCGATCGGCGGGGCGGGCCTGCGGGCCGCGGCCGGGTTCCTCCTGTTCCTGCTCGCGTTCTCGCTGCGAAGCAGCGGCGAGCCCGCGTGGCTGTTCGGCGTCCTGGGTGCCGCCGCCGCGGCCGGCGCCCTTGCCGGCGACCTGCTCGCGCCCCGGCTGCCCGCATCGACCCGGGAGGAGGCCGTGGTGATCGCGTGCGTGCTCGCCGCCGGCGTCGGCGCCGTGTTCGCGTTCGCGATCCAGGGCCGCGCCGTGCTCGCCGTGTTCGCGTTCGTCGTCGGGCTGTCCGGCGAGCTCGGGCGGCTCGCGTTCCAGAGCCTGCTCCAGCAGGCAGCGCCGGGGGGCGCACACGGACGTGTGTTCGTCCGGTACGAGGTGCTGTTCCAGCTCGCCTGGGTCGCGGGCGCGCTGATCCCCGCGCTGTTGCCGATCGCGTTCCGCGACGGGCTGCTCGTGCTCTTCGGCCTGTACGCCGTCGTGTCGCTCGGATACCTCGCGCCCGACCTGCTCGACCGGTTCCGTCCCGGCGCATCGACGTGACGAGCGGGCCGGCGCCGCTCGTGGCCTAGGCTGTCGCCCGCGCCTATGCTGTGCGCCGCTTCCCCCAGCGGTCGAAGAGCTGAACAGGCCCGAAGCCGATCGACGAAGGAGGACCTGATGGCTGAGTGGGTGAGGGTCGGCGAGACCGGCGAGATCGCCGATGGCGAGGTCAACTCGTACTCGGTCGCCGACCGCGCCGTCGCCGTCGCGAACGTCGGTGGAACCCTCTACGCCTTCGATGATGTCTGCACCCACCAGCAGTGCTCGTTGTCCGAGGGGGACCTCGACGACACGGTGATCGAGTGCCCGTGCCATGGGAGCCAGTTCGACGTCATCACGGGTGAGGTCGTGCAGGGTCCCGCCGCCGACCCCGTCGACACCTTCGACGTCCGCGAAGAGGCCGGCGAGCTCCAGGTCTCGGTGGAATAGCGCGTGACGCGAGCGGTCATCGTCGGCGCCGGGGAGACGGGGGGGACGGCGGCCGCGACGCTCCGCGACGAGGGCTTCGAGGACGAGATCGTCCTCTTCGGCGCGGAGACCCGTCCGCCGTACGAGCGTCCGCCGTTGTCGAAGGAGTACCTGCGGGGCGAGCAGCCCCTCGAACGGGGCTACCTGCGCCCGGACGCCTGGTGGGGCGAGCAGGAGATCGAGGTGCGGTTCGGCACGAAGGTCGAACGCGTCGACCCGAGGGCACGAGAGGTCGTGGTCGAAGGTGGCGAGCGCATCCCGTTCGATCTCGCGCTGATCGCGACCGGGTCGCGCAACCGTCGGCTCCCGTCGCCCGGGATCGACCTGTCGGGCGTGTACGGCCTGCGGTCGGCCGACGACGCGACCGCGATCCGCGACGCGGCGTCGCAGGCGTCGCACGCCGTCCTCGTCGGGATGGGATTCATCGGCGCCGAGGTGGCGGCATCGCTGCGGCATCTGGGGCTCGACGTCACGGTGGTCGAGTTCACTGCCACGCCGCTCGAACGCGTCCTCGGGCCGGAGCTGGGTCGCGTGCTGGAGGGCCTCCACCGCGACCACGGCGTCGAGATGTTCTTCCGCGACTCCGCCGAACGGTTCGAGGGCGACGGGCGCTTCGAGGCCCTCGTCACGACGCAGGGCCGTCGGATCGAGGGCGACTTCGCGATCGTCGGCGTCGGCGTCGAGCCCGTGACCGATGTCGTCGCCGACACCGACGTCGAGGTCGAAAACGGGATCCTGGTGGACGGTGCCCTTCGCACGAACGTGCCCGGGGTCTTCGCGGCGGGCGACGTGGCGCGGCACGACCACCCAGTATTCGGCCGGATCCGCGTCGAGCACTTCGACAACGCCGTGAAGATGGGCGAGGCGGTCGGGCGCTCGATGCTCGGCCGGCTCGAGGTCTTCGACGACCCGCACTGGTTCTGGTCGGATCAGTACGACGCGAACATCCAGATGGCCGGGTTCGCCACGCAGTGGGATCGGGTGGTGATCCGCGGCGACATCGAGCAGCGCACCTTCGCCGCGTTCCTGCTGGACGACGGGGTGCTGCGATCGACCTTCAGCATGAACTGGCCGCGGGACGTCCGACGCTCGATGCCGCTGATCGGCGCGCAGGCGCGACCCGACCCGGCGCAGCTGGCCGACCCGGACGTGGACCTCCGCACCCTCGCGTCGCTGCGATAGGCTGAGCCGCCGCGCGCTCGCGCGGCGCTAGCGGATCGCCGAGGTGAGCCCGATGGACAGGCCCGAGATCATCCTCGCACCAGGACCCACCCCGATCCCGCCCGAGGTGCTGCTGGCGCAGGGCGCGCCACTCGTCTACCACCGCGGTCCCGGGTTCGGGCGGATGCTGCGCGAGGTCACCGAGAGCCTGCAGACGCTGTTCCGGACCGAGAGCGACGTCTTCATCATGACGTCGTCGGGGACCGGCGGGCTCGAGTCGTCGGTCGCGAACACGCTCTCGCCGGGGGACACGGTGTTGATCCCGCTGGCAGGGTTCTTCGCCGAGCGCTGGAAGAAGATCGCCGAGGCGTACGGCGTCACCGTCGAGGCCGTCGACTACGAGTGGGGCCAGACGGTCAAGGCCGACGACATCGCCCGGGCGCTCGAGGGCTCGTCGGCGAAGGCGGTCCTGCTGACGCACAGCGAGACCTCCACCGGCGTGGTTCACGACGTCGAGGCGGCCACACGAGCGGCCAAGGCGGCGGGTCGGCTCGTGATCGTCGACGCCGTGTCCTCGCTCGGCGCCGTGCCGTTCGACATGGACGGGTGGGGCGTCGACGTCGCGGTGAGCGGCTCCCAGAAGGCGCTGTCGGCCTCACCGGGCCTCGCCTTCGTCGCCGTCTCGCCCGCGGCGTGGGAGGCGCACGAACGGGCGTCGAGCCCGCGCTTCTACTTCGACTGGAGCCTGTACCGGCAGTACTTCGCGCTGCCAGACGCGGAGAACCCGTGGACGCCGGCGATCTCCGTCGTGCAGGGGCTCCACAAGGCCCTCGAGCTGTACTACCAGGACGGCGCCGAGGCGGCGTTCGCGCGGCACGAGCTGCTGTCGCGCGCGATCAAGGAGGGGATCCGCGCGCTCGGGCTCGACCTGTTCGGCGAGGACCTCGACCGCGCATGGACGGTCACCGCGATCCGCGCACCCGAGGGGATCGATGCCGACCGGATCTGCGCACAGGTCCGTGCCGACTTCGGGATCGTGCTGGCGCCCGGGCAGGGGCCGCTGAAGGGCAAGGTGTTCCGGATCGGGCACCTCGGCTACTACGACCGGCTCGACATGATCCGCGGGCTGGCCGCGATAGAGATGACCCTCGACAGGCTCGGCTACCCGGTGAAGCGCGGCGCGGCGGTCGCCGCAGCCGAGGACGTCTTCGCGCAGGCGTAGGACCATGCGCGTCCTGGTCACCGAGCCGCTCGCCGAGAGCGGGCTCGAGCTGCTTCGCCGGGACTTCGACGTCGACGTCCGCCGCGACCTCGCGAAGGACGGCCTGATCGAGGCGATCGGCGACTACGCCGCGTTGATCGTCAGGTCCCAGACCAAGGTGACGGCCGACGTGATCGAGGCGGGCAC
>DATHSY010000044.1:0-2910 GCA_035463715.1 Actinomycetota bacterium
GCAGGTCGCGTACGAGTCACGTGGCGCGGCCGAGGGCTTCGCACTGATCCACTACCGGAGGCCGGCCGGCGACTACGGCGACCCGACCAGCGGCGACTTCAACGACTTCTGGGGTCTGCACGTCTGGACCGGGGCAGCGACGCCGACCGATTGGACCAACCCGCTCCCACCAGAGCGGGTGGACGTGTTCGGCATCGTCTTCAAGATCCCGCTGGTCGACGGCGCCGAGCAGCTCGCCTACATCCTGCACCGCGGCGATACGAAAGACCCCGGCCCTGATCAGTTCCTCGTCTTCGCGAACTACGGGCACGAGGTGTGGCAGCTCCAGGGAGCGGACCCGGAGCGCCCGTACGTCGCGCCGCTCAGACGCTGAACGACCGAACGTGAACCACATGGGGGCCGTCCTGGGAGGTTCGCCCGCGATGCCGTCTTACACGTGAGACGGATGCCGTGCTGCTCGCTCATCTGCTGGAGCTGCTCCCGCAGAGCGGTGTCGTCCGTTCCGGCTACAGCAGCTGCGAAGAGCCTTCGGATGAATGAGGCGGCGAATACCGTCATCCGGCCGACTGCGTCATGGCGCGGTCGGGCCGACCATGTTCCACATGTCGCTCGTCACCGAGGTTCCCCAACTCGAGTGCTGGTTCCTGTTGGACTGGCCCGACGCTGGTTCGCCGAGCGTCCTCATGGAGTTCGACACGAGAGCCGAGGCAGAGCGTGCTCTGCACGCCGCCTTCCGAGACACCGCTCACGCCGAGCGATGGGCGTTGAGACTGACGGTTCGGTCGGCCTTGGCGATGCTCGAGCAAGTCGAGCTCCGAGAGGCGCTGCGGACCTGGGACCTCGAGTTCGCTCGGCTCTGAGTCGGGTTATGCCGCCGACCCCATCAGCCGGGGAACATCACCGCCTCCGGTGAACCGGGCTGGTTCAGGATGGCAGACGGTTCCCGCAGGTCGTCCTCCGTCAAGGCGTCAGCCAGGGGATCGGCGATCGTGAGTCGGTCCCTGCCGGCCCGCTTCGACTCATAGAGGGCGGCGTCGGCCCTTCCGACGAGCTCGGACGCATCACGCGCGCTGTCGGGGTACGTGGCTGCACCGGCGCTCAGCGTGACCTCCGGGACCGGGGTCGATGCGACCGCACGTCGACGGATCCGCTCGGCCGCGATCACACTCTCCTCGACCGTGCAGCCGGGCATGATGACCGCGAACTCCTCCCCTCCGTACCGGGCCACCGTGTCGAACGGACGAAGGTTCTCGCTCAGTCCAGATCCCAACGCTTGGAGGACCGCGTCGCCGACCTGGTGGCCACGCTCGTCGTTCAGCCGCTTGAACCGGTCGACGTCGATCATGACCAGCGTGACAGGGTTGCCGGTTCGCTCGGCACGGGAGATCTCGCGCGCGAGCGTCTCCTCGAACGTTCGCCGGTTCGCGATCCCGGTCAGCCCGTCTGTCGCCGCCATCCGACGGATCTCCTTGAGCAGCATCGCGTTGTGGATGACCAGCGCGGCGTGCGCCGCGAACCGTTCGACCACCGCGAGCGTCCAGCGACGGATGCGGTCGCGACCGCGGCCGTACTCGACGACCAGGGCGCCGACGAGCTCGCCTTCCGCGGACATCGGCACGAGGACGACGTTGCGCGCGTCCGGCAGCAATGTGGAAAGAAGAGGGTCGGCGTTCGGCCGCAGGGTGCGAACGAGCTGCGAACGGCGCTCGCTCCACGCGCGAGACAGGATCTCATCCGGCTGGACGAGCGATCGACCCACCGGCGGCGGGGCCGCCTCTTCGCGAACCGCGGGGACCATGGCCGCGACCTCGCCCGAGGGGCCCAGCACGACGACACGGCAGTCCACGAGCCATCGCGCGACGCTCGCTGCAAGCACCGTCGTCGCGTCGTCCGCGTCGCCCGATCGGTCGAGCTCGCGGGCCATCTCCGCGAGCCGCTCCAGGTCGACCGAGCGGCGTCGAAGCTCTCGCTCGCTGAGCGCTGACAGACCGGCGGCGACGACCGTCACGAGCAACGGGGCCGACACCATGACGGGAGCGACGGCGGCGAAGGCGTTCCCGTGTCCCGGCAGCCAAGCCGTCACGAGCTCGCGAAGCGGAAGGATGTCTGCCGCCTGGGCGTAGGACGTCGCGAGGAACAGCAGCGAGCACCAGGCGGCCAGCTTCAGTCCCGTCCGGCGGGACGCGATCAGTGTGACCGCGACCAGATGGACGTACAGGAGGAACCGCAGCGGGCTCGCCGCGCCGCCGCTCACGTACGCGACCCACGACAGGTAGGCCGCGTCCAGAAGCAGCACGAGGGTGATGAGCCGAAGGCCCCGTTGGCCGGTCACTCGCCGCGCGATCTCTACAAGCGTCGAGACGCCTATGTAGGCGAGGGAGACCGCGAGCACGTCCCGAGAGGCGACGAGGCCGGGAGCCGTGAACGCTGTCGTAAGGACGACCACGCTCAGGCCGATGCGGATGAGATGCAGCGACCCCATCCGCTCCTCGAGCGAGACCATCTCACTCGACGGCGCCGTGCGCTCGGGGGCGTCGGCGCCGGTCGTCATCGGAACTCGAGCGTCTCCTGTCGGCTGCCGAGCGGCGCGTTCGCGAGCTTGGGGTCGCGGCGATCGGCACGCTGCTGGAACCCTAGGAACAACAGGATCACGCCGAGGAGCACAGCCGGGAAGCGCAGCGCATTGGCGACCTGGCCGATGGTGCGGGCCGCGATCGGGTGATCCGGCATCGTCGTTCGCGACGAGCGCAACGAGAAGATCGCTTCGGGCATCTCTGGTACCCGTTCGGTACGCGCGGCCCGCTCGACGCCGGCGGGAAGGTGGGTGTTGACGATCGCGACGTGGCGGGGAACCGCATGTATCGCGCTGCCCGGATGCCGCCCTCCCTGGGACGAAGCGTGGTTCCGTCG
>DATHSY010000045.1:0-9241 GCA_035463715.1 Actinomycetota bacterium
TCGTTGATGTACGTCGCCGACGTCGGGCAGACCTTCTCGCACGGCGCGTCGTCGCAGTGCTGGCACGCGAGCGGCACCCAGCTCATCTCGAGCCCGCCGAACTCGCCGACGGCCGGCGTGTCCAGCTCGTCGCCCGCCGTCAGGATCCGGTTCCACCACATGCCGAGCGGGACGTCGTTCTCGGACTTGCACTCGACCGCGCACGACCAGCAACCGATGCACCGTTCGGTGTCGACGGCCATCCCCCAGCGCGGCGCGGCGCTGACCTCGCCGATCGCGCCGAACCCGCGCGACGCCTCTGGGAGCGCTTCGACGGGTGACAGCTTCGTCGGATCAGACACGGCGCACCTCACACCGGCAGTCCTTCCAGCCCGTGGATGGCGCCCAGATGTTCGGCACGTACCAGACCTCGTGGATCGGGTTGACGGCGGACGAGGTGAGCTCGTTCACGCCGCGGCCCTCGAGGAAGTAACGGGACCACCAGCCCTCGGGCAACGTCGCCGTCCCAGGCGCTGCCGACTCGCTCACGTGCGCCCAAGCCTTGAGCGAGCCGCGCGAGTTGAACACCTCGATCTCGTCGTCGTCCTCGATCCCGCGCGCGGCCGCATCGGCCGGGTGCATCAGCACCTGCGGCCGCCCACCGTGGATCTCTTCGAGCCACGGGTTGTTCGAGTACGTCGAGTGGATCCGCCACTTCGAGTGCGGAGACAGCAGCGTGAGCGGGAACCCGGCTGGGTCGTGGACGCCGTCGTCGTAGGGATCCTTGAACGTGACGACCTGTTCGCCGAGCTCCAGGAACCGGTCCTCCTCCTTGTAGAGCTCGATCCGGCGCGTGGGCAGGAACACCCGCGTGGCCTCGATCGGCGCAGGCGGCGACGGCGGTGGGAACGGCACCAGGTCCTCGATCTGCGAGACGAACGGGATGTCGGGGTCGCGGACGCTCAGGCGGACGGGGCCGGACTTGAGCTGGTCCAGGGTGATCCCATGCGTCGGCCCTCCCTCGAAGTCGCCGGCGGCCAGGATCGTCTCGATCGCGCGCTCCTCTTCCCACCCCTCGAAGTACCTCGCGTGGAGTCCCGGATCGATCCGCCTCACGAGCTCCGACCAGATCTCGAGCTCGCCCTTCGACTCGCCGACGGGCTCGATCGCGGGCTGCTGGAGCTGAAGGAACGGATGGAGCGGCGTCGCGGTCAGGTCCCACTTCTCGTACCAGGTCGTCGCCGGCAGGATCACGTCGGCGTGCTGCGCGGTCTCGGTCATCTGCGGTTCGACGACGACCACGAGCTCCATCTCGGCGAGGCGCTCGTAGACTTTGTTGATGTTCGGTGACTGCAGCAGGAAGTTGCTGAACGTGAGGAACAGCGCCTTGAACCCGTTCTCGGGGTACGGGACGGCCGGGTTCATCGTCTCGGTCGGCCCGTTCACCCAGTAGATCGTCGAGACGACCGGCCCGTGGATGTCGTCCGGGAAGTTCCACGGCGCCGCCGCGACCCGGACCTTGTACTGGCCGACGTACACGCTGAACCCGCCGCCGCTCCGACCGACGTTGCCCGTCAGCACCGCGAGGAGCGCGTACGCACGGCCCGTCAGGTCGCCGTGATACCAGTGGTTCGACCCGCCCCCCATCAGGATCGCGGCCGGCTCCTCGGTGGCGTAGGCGCGCGCGACCTTCTCGATCATCTCGGCGTCGACCCCGGTCGCCTCGGACGCTACATCGGGCGTCCATCTCGCGATCTCGTCCGCGACGAACGCGAACCCGGGCCGGGCCTCGGCGATCTCGCCGTCGGCGAGCCGCACCTGGAACGTGCCCTCGAGCGCCGCCGTGACGCCTTTCGGCATCCCCAGCCGATCGATCCCGACCGTGACGGGCCCACCGGTCTCCTCGTCCCAGACGACGAACCGGTCGGTCGCTCCGGCCTTCCGGAGGTCGGCCTCGCGCAGCCGCTTGCCGGTGTCGGTCCGAACGAGCAGCGGCGCGTCCGTGTAGCTCCGCAGGAACTTGGGCTTGTGCAGCTTCTCCCGCAGGATCACGTTCGCGACGCCGAGCGCGAACGCGGCGTCCGTGCCGGCCCTCAGACGGATCCACGTGTCGGCCTTCGACGCGGTCGCCGAGAACACGGGGTCCACGACCACGAGCCGTCCGCCGTTCGCGGCGGCGTCGAACAGGAAGTGCGCGTCGGGGATCCGCGTCTCGAGCGGGTTCGCGCCCACGATCAGCAGGAAGCGCGCGTTCGCCCAGTCCTTCGCCTCATGCTCGGCGTTCTGCACCCCGAACGTGATCGGCATGCCCATCGGCAGGTCGCCGTTGAAGTCGAACGACGTGCCGTGGCTCATGCCGAGCACCGCGGCCGCTCGGTAGTTCGCACCCTTGTGGATGTAGCCCGAGCCCGGCACCTGTCCGAACACGTGGATCGAGTCGTAGCCGTACGTGTCGCCGATGCGTTTCAGCTCGGAGGCGACGTGGTCGAGTGCCTCCTCCCAGCTGACCTCGCGGAACCTCCCGCTCCCGCGTTCGCCGTCGCGGATCATCGGCTTCTGGATCCGGTCGGGCCCGTAGATGTGGTTGTGGAACGAGAGCCCCTTCATGCAGCCGCGCGGGCTGTAGACGGGGTCGGGATAGTCGGCGGCTTGCTGGATCTTCACGATCCTGCCGTCGCGGACGAACGCGAGCTGCCCGCACGAGCCGGTGCAGTTCGGCGAACACGTGGTGCGCACGACCTTGTCGACGAGGAGCGAGGGCTTCGCCTCTTCACCGACACCGCTCCGCCCGATCGCCACCGTCGTGCCGACGGCGCCGGCTCCCGCGGCGACGACTGCGCCCTTCAGGAACTGTCGTCGAGTGGTCGGCGACGGCACGTCACACCACCGTCGGGGCGGATGGACACGAGGGATCGAGCATCGCGTGCGCCGTCGAGCCGCAGAGCGCGCACGTCGTCGTGCTCGAGCCTCTCGCGCGCGGTCTGACCGAGCGCACCGCCGAGCCGGCGGCACCGAGGATCCGCGCCCCGACGAGCACCGCCGGCGCCGCGAGCGCACCCACGAGGAACCGACGCCGAGAAGAGGGGTCCGCCATGCTGGCCTCCCGTACGTTGAGTCACCCGCTACACGTTCGGCCCTCATCGTGCCCGGAGACCGCCGGGGTCGTGGCGGCCGAACGACCCGGCGGTCGCGGGACCCTGGTCCCGCAGACGAGCGAACCCTCAGGCGTTCGCGCGCTTGACCGCGAGCGCCGAGACAGCCTCCAAGACGATCCGGTGGGCGAGCATCGCCGTGACCTCCGCGTTGTCGTACGGCGGCGACACCTCGACGACGTCCAGGCCAACCAGGTCGACGCGGCCGACGATCTGCCGAACCGCACGGAGCATCTCCCGCGGCAGGATCCCACCCGGCTCCGGCGTGCCGGTCCCCGGGGCGGTGCCCGGATCGACGACGTCGATATCGACCGAGAGGTAGATGCGGTCGGGCCCGTCGAGCGCCTCCTCGATCGAGTCGGCGATCACGGCCTCGGCGCCCCGCTCCTCGATCTCGACCATCGTGTGCCAGCGCAGACCCTGCTCCCGCATCCAGTCGAACGTCGCCTTCTCGGGCCAGTACCCCCGCAGTCCGATCTGCACGAAGTTCTTGCCGGCGACCCAGCCCTCTTCGATCAGCCGGCGCATCGGAGTGCCGTGCGAGAGCAGCGAGCCGTACACGTCGGCGCCGGTGTCGGCATGGGCGTCGAAATGCACGATCCCGACGCTCCGCGGGTGGACGTGCCGGGCGACGGCCGCGGCCGACGGGTACGTGATCGAGTGATCGCCGCCGAGCACGAACGGGATCGCGCCCGTCTGCGCGACACGGAGAACCTTCTCGTGGATCACGCGATGTGCGCGAGCAAGGCGCGACGGCACGACCGGCGCATCACCCGCATCGACGACCTTCACGTGCGTGAACGGCTCGACCTCGAGCTGGATCGACCACGCGTCCGCGTTGCCCCAGTGGTACGGCGCCATCCGGATTGCCCGCGGCCCGAACCGCGCGCCGGCCCGCGCAGAGGTCCCGTCGTCGAGCGGAGCGCCGACGATCGCGACGTCGGCTCCCGAGGCTCGGATCGCGTCCTCATCCAGCGCCCACGGGAGCTTGTGGAACGAGCCGTGCCATGCCGAGTGGTACGGCAGCTCCTCGTCGGGGACCTCGTCGAACTCGTCCTCAGCGATCAGCTCGCTCGTCTCGATCCGGAAGTCGTGTTCGGGCACGCGTTGAACGCTATCCGAACGCAGAGCGCAGCGCGCGGCCGGCCTCCGCGACGTCGTCCGGCGTGGCTCCCGTGCCGGCGCCATACAGCATCCCGTCGAGACCCGCTTCCTCGAAGAACGGTCGCGAGACCTCGACGATGTCGGGCTCGGTGATCCGCGTGCCAAGGCGCGTCTTCACGATGTCCGAGGGGTCGCGGCCGACGTCGCCGCAGTGACGCGCGAGCACCTCGATCTTGTGACGGATATCGTCGACCGAGCCGAAGCCGTTCCACATGTCGGCGTACTGCGCGGTGAGCCGCAACGTCTTCCTCTCGCCGCCTCCACCGACGAGGATCCTCGGGCCTCCCGGCTGGACCGGCTGTGGGACGTTGATCGCCCCCTCGACGCGGTGACGCTTCCCGTGGAACGTCGTGCGGTCATGCGTGAACATGCCGCGGCAGATCTGGAGGGCGTCCTCGAGCCGTTCGAACCGTTCGGCCGTCGGCGGCCAGTCGTAGCCGTACGCGCGAGATTCGGCCTCGTTCCACGCCGCCCCGATCCCGAGGACCGCGCGACCCGACGAGACGATGTCGAGCGTCGTGACGACCTTCGCGAGGAACGCGGGGTTCCGGTACGTGACGCCTGTCACCATCGTACCGAGCCGGATCCGGCTGGTTCGAGCCGCTATACCGCCGAGCAGGGTGTACGCCTCGAGCATCGGTTCGGTCTCGGCTCCGACGTTCGGGATCTGGTGGTAGTGGTCCATCACCCAGAACGAATCGAACCCGGCCTGCTCGGCTGCGAGCGCGGTCTCGACGACCCGCTCGAACATCCGCTCGTTCGACACGCCTTCGAACGTGAAGCTCGGCATCTGCAGCCCCAGGTGCGGCACACGCCTCTCCTTCGGTCGTGAAGGTCCAGACTAGGACCGATGACGCGGAACGAGGCCCTCCGGAAGCTGCGCGAGGCGCGGGTCGGTCGGCTCGCAACCGTCCGGCCGGACGGCACACCGCACGTGATCCCGTTCGTCTTCGCGCTGGTCGAGGACGGCAACGAACTGCGGGTCTACTGGGCCGTCGACGACAAGCCGAAGAAGCGAGCGGACATCCAGCGACTCGACAACATCCGCGCGAACCCACACGTCGAGTTCGTCGTCGACGGCTACGCCGAGGACTGGGCGATGCTGTGGTGGGTGCGCGTCCGCGGGACCGCCGTCCTGGTAGACGACGCGAACGAACGAGCGCGCGGCCGTTCAGCGCTCCTCGCCAAGTACGACGCGTATCGCGTATCGCCACCGAACGGCGAGCTCGTCCGCATCGATGCGCGCGACGTGACGTCCTGGTCGGCGGCCGGACCGTCTCAGCACTCGACGAGCTGTTGACAGCTGTTCTCGACAGCCGACGCGAAGTTGAGGCCCTCACCGGACAGCACGAAGGAGTTGACCCCAACGACCTCGCCGAACCGGTTGATCAGCGGACCACCCGAGTTGCCGGGGTTCATCGCGGCGTCGGTCTGCACGAGGGCCGGCGCTTCCGTGTACACCTGCGAGATGATCCCGGACGTCGTCGTGCCTTCCAGCCCGTACGGGCTCCCGATCGCGGCAACGAAGTCGCCGACGTTGGGCTCGTGACCCACCTCGGATGCGAAGGGCAACGTCGGAAGTTCGGCGTCCGTGTAGAGCAACGCGATATCGGAGGCGAAGTCCCACTCGGCGAGCTTCGCGGCGACGCGCTGGCCCGACTGGGAGATGAGGATGCGCGGTCCCCCGGCGAACGTCGCATCGTCGATCACGTGAGCCGCAGTGAGGATCGACGTCTGGTATCCGAGACCCGGCTCGACGTCCACGGCGAACCCCGAACCCTGCGAGCCGCCGACGTAGATCGTGACGACCGAGTCCTTGACGGCGTCCACGAGCTCGGGGATGTTCGGTGGGAGCTGCCGTGCCGTGTCGGAGACCGTCGTGGAGAGTTCACCCACGTCGGTCTGAAGCGCGGCGACGGTCCGCCCCTGCGTCGAGAGTCGACCCATCAACGCCTGCGTCCGACTCGCGAACCGCTCGTTCGTCCGATCGAGCTGACGGTCGAGGTTGTCGCTGGCGGCACGCAGCTCGAAGATCTGCCAACCGGCAAGCGCGAGCCCGGCGACGAGGACGACGACGACGATCGCCAGGGTCTTCGTTCCCATGGACCGTCGCGGCCGCGGTGGCGGCGTCTGTGCACCCGGCGAGTACGAGGGATATGAGGTGTATGGCGTGGCCATGGGCGTCCTCCCTTTCGAGCATGTGCGACGCGGTCGTGCATCGTAGCGCCGAGACGCAACGCCTTCTAGCGGATCACGCCGATCTCGCCGAGCAGCGCATGCGACCGCGCGGCTTCGTCCGCGTCTACGACGCCGATCGCGAAGCCGAGGTGAACGACCACGTGCATCCCTGCCTCGACCTCCGGGGCGTACGCCAGGCACGCCTCACGGCGGACATCACCGAAGTCGACGGTTGCCATGCGTACGCCGTCGCGGTCGAACGTCTCGATCACCTTGCCGGGGACGCCGAGGCACATCGTTCAGCCCTTCGAGCGCGCTGGACGTGCGCGACCGCCATGGAGGACGTCTCGGACCTCGATCGCGCGGGCAGCGATCGAGATCCGCTCGGCGTCCGGCCTCGTGGCCCGTGTGCCAGCCCCCATGGTTCAGGAGCCATCGTTGCCGAGCGGCGAAGCAGCGACGGGGGCCGGACGGCCCGTCCGAACCCCTGCTGAACGGACGGTCGGGAGCTCCCTCGCGCGGCGCTCGGCCTCCTGCTCGGAGCGCGCCGCGACCGAGGCGGCCACATCCACCTCCGTGTACACGGGGAAGTTCTCGACGATGAACAGGTACGCGAGCAGCACGCACGCGCCCATGCCCAGCATGAACCAGACCTCCATCCAGCTCGGCCGGTAGAACCCCTCGCCGATCGATGCCTGCATCCCCGTGATCACGATGTTGTAGCGGTATCCGACGACGCCGGCGATCGTGAGCCCGGCGGCGATGAACATCGCGACCCGCGAGGTACGGACCGACGGCGTCATGAACATCACCATCGGCAGGAAGACGCCGAACCCGAGCTCGATCGCCGCGACGTTGCCGGTCATCGTTCCCGAGAAGAGCTCGTCCAGCACACCGCGGACCGCGTAGTCCCCCAGCCGGAGCGCCAGGTACAGGGCCATCAGCGTCGCGGAGACCCGAACCATCCGCCCGATGATCCTGAGGTGCACCGGCCGCCCGTACGTCCGTTCGGCGGCGAAGTTCTCCATCAGGATCACCGACGATCCGACGTAGAGCGACGTCAGGACCGCGAACAGCGGCAGCAGCATCGACCACCACATCGGGTCGAGACGCCCCTTCGCCAGGACGTACAGCGAGCACAGCGCCGATTGGTGGAAGACCGGCAGCAGCGCGCCGAAAAGCATCAGCGGGCCGTAGATCCGCTTCAGCACCACGTGCAGCAGCCGGTTCGGGATCCGCTCCTCGAAGATGTAGAAGAACTCGACGCACTGCACGACGGTGTACGACCCGATGCACCAGAACAGCTCGAACATCACCGAGTGCACGTTGGGGTGCACGATCGGGTGCCACGCGTTGTACCACTGGCCGAGGTCGAGGATCAGCGCGCTGCACACCATCAGGTAGCCGAGCAGCGAGAGCACGAACGCCCCGCGCTCGATGTCGTGCCAGCGCTCGCGGCCGAAGAAGTGGATCGCCCACGCCGTGCCGTAGCCAGCCCCCGCGAGCGCGACGCCCGCGAGCTTCCACCACGTCCAGATCGCCCATGGCCACCGGTCCGTCAGGTTCGTCGGGGCGCCGATCCCGTAGATCAAGCGGTACGCCACGAGTACGGCGAACACCGCCACGATCCCGATCAGCACCACCCGGAACGGCGTCAGCGTGAAGGTCCACCGGCGCCGTTCGGGCATCCACGGTGTTGCGCGAACGGTCACGACGTCACCCCCTCCGCCTCCTGCTCCGGCAGATGCTCGCCACGCTTGGCGAGGATGCGCCTTCGGCGGAGCCACAGCGTGGTGAGCATCGCGCCGAGCCCCGTCGCGATCGGCGGCAGCAGGCGCGTGATCTCCCACGTGTAGGAGGGCAGCGGCTCGGTCGGCAGCTCGGTTCGGAAGCCGAGCTCCTCGAAGGGAACGTCCGAGAGGTACAGGACGGAGGTGCCTCCCACCTCCGTCTCGCCGTACACGTGCCGCACGTACGCCCCGGGATGGGCGTCGATCCGGGCCCACGCCTCCTCGAGGAGGTCACCGCGATGCCCGAACGTGATGGCGCCGGTGGGGCAGGCCTCGGAGCAGGCGGTCGGTTCGCCTCTCAGGGCCCGCTCGTAGCAGAGGTCGCACTTGCGGATGCGACCGAACGTCTCGTCCCATTCGAACGCCGGCACGCTGAACGGGCACGCCATCTGGCAGTACCGGCATCCCACGCACATGTCGCCGTCGTACACGATGTTGCCCTCCGGCGACTTCGTGAGCGCGGCGACGAAGCAGGCCGACACGCATGCGGGCTCGAGACAGTGCATGCACTGCTGACGCACGTAGCGCTGCTCGCTGCGGCGCCGCGGCGCTTCGTCCTGCCAGGATCCCGTACCCGACGTCTCGTCGGGGGCGACGCCGACGGTCCGCACCACGCTGTAGTTCTCGGATGCGAGCCGCGCGTCGGGGCCCTCCGCCGGTTGGTCCTCGCGCCACTCGAGGTCGTTCTCGAACTTGCACGCCGTGACGCACTTGCCGCAGCCGACGCACTTGGTGATGTCGATCAGCATCGAGCGGTCGGCGAAGTGCTCGTGGGCGAGTTCCTCGGGCGAGCCCCCGCTCGCCTGTGCGTCGTCCGGCATCGCGTTCGCGAGCCCGACGGCGCCGGCCGTCACGGCGGCGGCCTTGAGGAAGGTCCTTCTCGGTATCTGTGTGTCCGGTGGCATCCCTACCTCCCGAACGTTCCCTGCCTATAGGGTCGGCGCGAACGCTCGGGACGCCATCGGTACGGTGTCCCAC